>NZ_HG322949.1:1453560-1475981 GCF_000723165.1 Janthinobacterium agaricidamnosum NBRC 102515 = DSM 9628 | reverse complement strand
AACGGTGGCGAGCGTGCCGCCGCCATCTACTCGCTGATCGGAACGGCCAGGCTCAACGGTGTTGACCCCGAGGCCTGGCTGCGCCATGTGCTGACCAACATCGCCGATCATCCGGTCAACCGGGTCGACGACTTCCTGCCCTGGAACTGCGCCACGCAGATTCCCTCGGCCTGAAAACACGCCGCTTCCCAGCGGTGTGATCCCATCATCCAACAATTCGGTGCCTGGCTCAAGACGGCGCTGGCTTTACGCTTACAAACAACTCTAACATTGTCCTATCGCTTTCTGCGGATTTGGAGGATATTATGTCTCTATAGGTCGTGGAAAATGATTGTGAAGTTATGACAAACAGAACCGGAGGCGCTGCAAGGCGCTCGTTACGACGCAGTGCGAGCACTGCTAGCAGCGGGCAAGCCTCGCCGGCCGCCTTGCAGAGCGCCGGTTATGGATGTCAGAAATAACAATCATTTATTACGACCTACTTAGAGCCTATCCCAGTAGATGAATACGCCCTCTTCTGGCGCTCCTCAGCAGCGGGGACTGCGTTGATCGTCGTCGCGTGGCCCGCCACGCGTCCTCCTCACGCCTGGTCCGCGCTCCCGATGCGCGGCCAGAACAAGACGCGCACTACTGGGATAGGCTCTTAGTTGTCCAAGGTGTTGGCCCCTTCCGGTTCGCCCGAAAAGCCCTAATGCTGTGGACGCCAGCCTGATCCAGTGGAGCCGACATGACATCAGCTTTCCTACAGCGCCGACGCCTGCTGCAAATCGCATCCGCGAATTGCATCTTGCTGCTATTTGAACGTCCTGGCTTTGCTCAGGCCGATACGCTGGACGACGCCTCCCTGGCCGCCTTAATTTCGGATTTCGCGAAGCTGCGCACGCTCACCTACAACGAAGTTCGAGATCTCAAAGTCATGCATGCAAAGGCGCCAGGTAAATTGGCTAAATCTGAGCAGCTTTATTTCAAGGCCAAGTCCGCCGCCGACTCTTGGATCGAAACAGTTCGTCTGGGACTGATCACCGGAGGCAAACTCGATGCGAAGTTGCTGAACTCCCGTGCGGAGACTCTGCAAACGCATATCGATGCGCTCATCAATTTCAGCCAGACCAGCCGTACGGCAGCCAGTCCGGGCGAAAAACACAAAAACATGGCGCTCATTACCGCGATTGCGGCATTAGTTGTGTCGATCGGCGGGTTTGCCATTCAGGTCTATCAAACGTGGAGCAGCGCCGACGAGAAGAAACGTAGCGAAATTCGCACGGAACTTGAACTCCTGCGCTGGGGACAATTCCAACAAATTTAAAATCCTAGGGAACATATGCGAACAATCCTCTCAATCATGGCAGGCTTCGTCTTAATGTCCGACATGTACGTCGCCACCGCAGCAGATAACTATCCTGAGGAAATGACTACCCTCATCGACGCCTATACCGTTGGGCGGCTGTCGACCGCGAATCTGCGCGGCGTTTGCAAATGGGGGCTTGCCTCGCCAATCTCGGATGAGCAACTCAAGCAATTCCGCCTACAAAACGCTGCCTTTTGCGAAGGCTTTCTTTCGGCTACAGCAGAGTTTTCTCAATTGGGTTTGGATGGCGCTCCCACAAGGCCTGGCTGCAAATCCATTCCTTCAAGCGAACTATTAAGACGTTTCGTCGCTGGCGCGAGTGCGAAGCAAAGCGCAGGTACTCCTGCGAGCGAGTTCCTGCTTTCGACTGTACTTGCATGCGGAAAGAGGTGACACATGAAGATCATTATAATTTTCCTTGCGTTAGCTGCGGCTGCGTCCCTGACTCAGGCCGCGCCAACCAACGCGGAAGCACTCGCAAACGCGTGCATGGTCACCTGCGAGATAGCAAAAGGGCACGACACACTGCAATCCGACCTGGGCAAGAACGACCAATGCATTGGATATCTGAAGGGATTGGCCGGTGCCGTTGAATGGCAAAACGGGACCGCCGCCAGCCCTATTCCCGCTGGTTCGTGTCCGGCCAAGTTGTTGGCAAACCGCACGGCCAAGTCGCCGCAGGAAGACGAAGTATTGAAACTATCCTGCGGCCTCGGCAAGTGGATTCTTGAGCGCCCTGCTACCTATTCGCACCCCGCTACTGAGGTCACAGTTCAGTGGATGAGGGCCACACGTTGCGAGTAATACAAATGCTTACGCTGAACGTCAAAGCCATCTTCCTGACGCTGGCGATCTTATGTACGTCCCCCCCCTCAATCGGTTCGCCTTTGCTTGACGGCGGATGTACCGGGATGTCGCACAGCAAAAGCTCGGGCACGATGCTCGTGACGGATGAAGAAGGCAAGGTTTTTCAGGGGACCATGGAAAATCCGCTGCAGACTCTCATGAGCTTACCTGGCAAAGTCAGCCAGGCCCGTTTCATACTTGACGGCAGCATCGTACTTGTCTCGTATCGGTCCGGGGCCATTGAAACGTTTTCCGCTGGCGACTTGCGAACACCACTCGCGCATCTGCCGGCATATTCGTATATGTTTCTGTCGCTGTCCAAAAGTGGACACTGGGCGGTCGGGCTTTCGCCAGGACAGACGTCGGCAGACGTGCTAGATCTGTCGGCGGGCCAGATTCGGGTTGTGCGGCATATAGAGCATCCGCTTGGCGCAGCGTTCCGCACCGCATCCATCGCTGACAAAGCTACCGTTCTTGCCTTACTTGACGAAAGAAATAAAGCCCATGTTCTCGATTGGAAGACGGGGCGCTGGCTCTCCGTCAGAGATAGTGGTGATCTCCTTGACCTCAAGTTCGTCGCCAACGATGTTCTCTGGAGCACCGTCAATGGCGGAGTCATGCAAATAGGAGGTCCATTGAAAGCAGGAGACCTTACAGACAAGCTGGATGGTGTCCCCATCACCCGATCGGCCAGACTGGTTGACACCGGCTCCGAGGACTATTTGCTGGCTGCGGACGACCTGGGTTTCACATCGCTTCTTAAACTTCAGACCCAGACGGGCTCTCCAAAATACGGCGAGCAAGGCGGGACGAAGCTTGTTACTGGCTTACGCGAAAGCGTCTCGTCTCCCGGTACGGACCGAATCGCATTTTGCGGCAATGACCTGGAAGTGGCCGAGCTAGGAACCGGCACTCTGGTCTATCGCGCACGCGGCCAGTCAAGACCGGGGGTTTTCGTCGACAACATAACCGACGATGGCAACCTTGCATTGGTGCGAGACATGGACGGACGCGGCGCGATCTGGAGTTTGGGCCAACAAAATTACGTTGGCATGCTGCCTCGCCTTAGGTTGCATGTCTTCCCTACTTTCGGCGCATTGCATGCTACTTCCAAAATCTATATGTCATTCGGTCAAAAAGATGTCTTAACCATCGCGCGTCCCGACAATACCAAGGAAAGAAAGGCCCTGGATACGGGCTACTCCGTCGACGCCCTCCCCATCCCCTTTGATGGCACGAATAGCCGCGAATGGGAAAACAGCATCTGGCTTTCTCCGGATAGTACGCGGTTCGCTTACCTCGCGAGGGGGGAAAGTATCAGCAGAATTGGCTTGCCGTCTGTTGGTCCGTTAGATTTCCTGAGCAAATTTATCAGTGCGTCGCACAACGCCAAGAGCTGTCCAGCGTTTGGCGGGCGTCTGACCGGATCGCGCAATGGAGAGCTGCTGGCCGTGGGTTGTGTGGATGGATTAGCCATCTACAGCACCAAGACTTTAAAACGGTTGGCTTTTATTGCCCCCCCAGGGTGGGAGGCTTCAAGTGCACGGTACAAGGTCTGGATTTCCAGCATGGCATTCGCTCCGGACGGGGAATCCGTGGTGCTCGCTGTGCGTCGGCAACGCATCTTTTTGGCGCCACTGGTAGACCAGTCATTGACGATGAACGAGCCCAGCATCTATGTGTACAAATGGCGCAGGCAAGAGCTGCGTGCTGTTAAAAGCGCCGTTGGCGTTCCCACTACAGCAGTCCGTTTTAGCAACGATGGAAAACAAATCTGGGTCGGCGGTTATTGGGGAAACCTGAGCGCCTACAGCGCCGACGACGGCACTCTGCTCTGGAAGCAAAACGGATTGCTCGGAACTATCTTCGGCATCGCATTTGATGACAAAGACAGGGCTGTGGTGTGGACCGAAGACGGTGAAATCGCGCGGATCAGCCCGAACAACCACACACTCGTCGACAAGCATTGGATCATGAATGGCGGGAATGTCAAAGTCGATGGGATACAGGAAGCGACAAGCACGCGTGGCGGCGACAAGTTGCCGATCAAACTGGCCGATCAACTGCCCCCTGAGTATTTCACCAATGCCGGCGCCGGGGGGGCAGTCGTAGTCTCGTTGAAAGTCAGCGCACTGTTTGAGTCGCCTATGCAAGCTCTACTCTACGTAGATGACCAGGTTGTAGGCACCGGGGCTATATCCGGAACGGCAAAGAATGGGATTCTGAAGGTCATTTTCCCTTCCAAGTTATTTGTTCCGGGCCACGTCAGTGTTGGCCTCTTCTCGCAAGATGGCGGCGCGAGCGGCGCTTTGCCGCTGACCGTGATCGAATCGCGTAACAAAGGGAATACTCGGGGCCGATTGGTTGGCGCATTTGTAGGCGTTAGCGAATATGATTCCCTGCCCCCGCTCCCTCTCGCAACCACTGATGCCCAAGCGCTGGCCGCAGCTTTTTTCGCGGTTGAGCAGTCCAGGATTTCTGTCTCAGCGACAAAAAAACAGACCAAGCAGGACGTGCTGCGGTTTCTCAAAACCGCTGTTGACAGCGCCGGCTATGGCGACACATTGGTGTTGGGGCTATCTGGACACGGATACTCGGTTGGCAACGACAAGTTCTACTTCGCGACCAGTGAGTCCGGCGGCCCCGGCATCCAGGCGGCTCACGGCATCGCCCCTGCGGAATTGCTGGAGCTGATTGCAAGCGGCCGTCAGGGAAACACGCTGTTGATTCTTGATGCGTGCGAAAGCAGCGGCTTAATTGCGGATGTAATCCGGCACCCTCTTTTGGCAGATGGGCCGCTATCGCTTGGCAATTCCGGCGGCGGCTTAGCGGTCAACATCAGCGTCTTGGCCGGTGCGGCGAAGTTACGTCCCGCAAAAGAAGGCTATCGCGGCAAGGGGCTGCTCACCGGGGTCGTTCTCGATGGATTGAAGGGGCCCGCAGACTCCAACCGCGACGGGAGCGTTAGCGTGACCGAACTATTGAACTATGTCGACTTTGCCATGGCACGCGTATCTAAAAAATATTTTCCTACCGAGGCGCAGGACCCCGTCATACACTATGGGCTCGTTGACGCTGAACTCGTGAAAGTTCAGCGATAAGCTTTGCGCGCGTCAGTTGCAATAGGTTTTTTTTCGCGGCGTCCTTCCCTGCTCTGGTTATTTGCGCAAGGATGCTCTCTTCCTTGTTGTCGTTCTTCTTGCGGATGCTATCGTCCGGCGTGCTGGACATCGCTGCCGAACCGCCGCCATAGCTCATTATAAGTATCGCTTGAAAAAAGTTGCGCTGGCGACACTTATCATGCCTCACCATGGATCTGAAGGTAGTTTTCAATCTGGCTTGCTGGTGCATACCAAGCCAGAATTTTGCATTACCAGTGCCGATGCCGTTAAAGGTTCGCGACATCCCGGCACGGAAATTACTCGGGCGATTGCCTCCCATAACGCGTACGTGCAAGGGCAAGGGCAAGGGCGACAACGGCGGCGGCTGTTTCATAATATTAAAATACTGTATATAAACACAGTGTTATTGTATCCCTTTTCCGCTTGAGCCTGGAGTATGCTGATACTCCCGCCAACCAGATCCACCACAAACCATGTCCACTCTTCACGAATTAAAATGCTTCGGCGCCCATCCCGGCGCCGGCAATGTCGCCATCGTCATCGAGGACGATGCCGGCGACGCCACGGCGCGCCAGTTGTTCGCCCGCGAGCAAAACAAAAGTGCCTGCGTATTCATCGATCAAAGCGCTGGCGGCGGCATCGTGCTCGACTATTATTACCCGCACATGCGCAGCCCCTTGTGCCTGCACGCGACGCTGGCGGCGAGCGAGGTGCTGTTTGCGCGCCACGCTGGCCAGCACAGCCTGACCGTCACGACCGCAGTACGCGGCCAAAGCCTGACGCTGCTCAAGACCACGGAAGGTTATTTCGTCAGCCTGGAAAAACAAGCGGCGCCAGCGGTGAAAATCGATGCCGGCCTGCCGGCCGCATTGCTGAACCAGCACCAGCATCCACACCTGCTGTCGGCGCCGGTGATCGCCTCGGTCGGCAGTCCGAAGTTGTTACTGGAAGTCAAAGACCGGGCCGCCTTGCACGCCTTGCGGCCGAACCTGGAATTGATCGCCGACTGGGGCCGCAAAGTGGGCGTCAGCGGTTGTTATGCGTATTACAAACTGGCTGATGGGCAATATGAAGGCCGCAACTTCAACCATCTCGATGCCGCGCTGGAAGACAGCGCCACCGGTGTCGCGGCGGGCGCACTGACGGTCCACTTGCAGCAGGGGTTGAGCGTATTCCAGGGCCATGCCACCGGCCAGGATTGTTTGATACGCACGCAGATGGACGGCGACCGGATATTAGTTGGCGGAGCGGTTGAAAAAACCGTCTAAACGGTATTTTCCGTTTCAAGATCACGCAAAGCGGCAAGAAAGTTCGGTATTGCGGCAAAGAAACAACAAACCAACAATATTAATCGCAAATTAATCATAAAGTAATACCAATTAGTAGTTAGCCCGACATTGTTCGATTTAGAATAAAAATCAACAATCACCGGGAGATGTTGCGTGCCGTCACTTACCACTTTACGTAAAGCCGTTTTGCTCAGCCTGTATGGCACTGTCGTCCTGACTCCAGCCGCTTACGCCCAGAGCGTCAACGGCGCCGCGGCGGCCGAAGCGCCGCTGCAAACCATCAACGTGGTCGGCTCGCGCCGCGCCACCAGTTCCGCCACCGACACCATGGTGCCGGTGGACGTGATTCCGCTGTCGAAAGTGGCCGAGCAAGGCGGCCAGTTCGACCTCGGCCAATCGCTGCAATACATTTCGCCATCGTTCAACTCGACCCGCCAGAGCGGTGCCGACGGCGCCGACCTGATCGACTCGGCGGCCCTGCGCGGGCTCGGCTCAGACCAGACCCTGGTGCTGGTCAACGGCAAGCGCCGCCACACCACCGCGCTGGTCAACCTGTTCGGCGCGCGCAACCGCGGCAATACCGGCACCGACATGAACGCCATTCCGATGCTGGCGATCAAGGACGTGCAAGTGCTGCGCGACGGCGCCGCCGCCCAATACGGTTCCGACGCGATCGCCGGCGTGATCGACATCGGCCTGAAGAAAAGCCTGGGCTGCGAAGCGGTGGCCGGCTACAGCCAATACTCGGCCGGCGACGGCAAGAATTACCTGACCTCGGCCTATTGCGGCATCGCGCTGGGCGACAAGGGCGTGATCGCGATCACCGGCGAATACCTGGACCGCGGCCGTTCCAACCGCGCCGACGCCGACAGCCTGCGCATCATCGGCGACACCCAGTCGAAAAACAAAACCCTGTATGTCAACGGCGACTACCCGACCAGCGCCACCGGCAAACTGTACTTCACCGCCGGCACCCAGACCCGCGACGCCTCCAGCGCCGCGTTCGGCCGCGACGGCATCGGCAGCGACGATATCCCGTCGCGCAATGCGGCGGCGATGTACCCGAACGGCTTTGTGCCGTTCATCAACGCCGACATCGACGACCACTACGGCACCATCGGCCATCGCGGCAAGATCGGCGAATGGAATACCGACTTTTCGCAAACCTACGGCTACAACGAGATGCGCTACAACATCAGCAACACGCTGAACGCATCGATCGCCAACCAGGACTTGCTGAACGGCGGCAAGGGCGTCAGCGCCAGCCGCTACGACGCGGGCGGTTTCTCGTTCCAGCAACTGACCAGCAACGCCGATTTCAGCCGCTATTACGACGACATCTTCAAGGGCTTGAACCTGGCCTTCGGCGCCGAGTACCGCAGCGAAGAATACAAGATCATGGCCGGCGAACCCGGCTCCTACATCGACGCGGACGGCGTCGGCATCGGCGGCAACGCCGGCAGCCAGGGTTTTCCAGGCTTCCAGCCGGGCGATGCCACCAAGGCCAAACGCCACAGCATCGCCGCCTATGTCGACGTCGAAGCCGACTTCACCGAACGCTTCAAGACCCAGGCCGCGCTGCGCTATGAGAAATTCAGCGACTTCGGCTCCACCGTCACCGGCAAACTGGCCGCCAGCTACCGCGCCGCCGAACAAGTGCTGCTGCGCGGTTCGGCCAGCACCGGCTTCCGCGCGCCGTCGCTGCAGCAGATTTACTTCTCGTCGACCTTCACCGACTTCATCGGCGGCGTGCCGACCGACGTGGTGCTGGCGCCGAACGGCGGCGCGGTCGCCAACGCGGCCGGCATCCCGAAACTGAAAGAAGAAAAATCGACCAGCTTCACGCTCGGCACCACCTGGACCCCGAGCCAGGCGATTTCGGTCACGGCCGACCTGTACCGCATCAAGATCAAGGACCGCATCGTACTGTCGGGCCGTTTCGACGCCGACAACTACCCTGACCTGGGTGCCCGCCTGGCCCAGCTGGGCGTCGGCCAGGCCCAGTTCTTCGTCAACTCGATCGACACCAAAACCCAGGGCCTGGACTTGACCGGTTCGCACAAAACCAGCATCGGCAGCGGCAAACTGACGTCCTTCCTGGCGCTCAACCTGAGCAAGACCGAAGTCACCAACATCAAGGCGCCGCCATCGCTGAAAGGCTATGAAGACGTGCTGCTGTCGGAACGCGAACGCCTGTTCATCGAACAGGGCGGTCCGCGCGCCAAGGCGACCCTGGGCTTCGACTACGCGGCCGGCGCGCTGGAAACGGATTTCAAGATCATCCACTTCGGTCCGCAAACGCTGGGCACCTTCAGCGGCACCGCCAACGGCGTGCCGAACGCGCACTACCAAGCGAAGACCTCGGCCGACCTGAGCTTCACCTACAGCATCAACAAAAACACCAAGCTGACTTTCGGCGGCAGCAACATCTTCAACGTCAAGCCGACCGGCCAGAACCCGGATGAAACCGACAACGGCTTCAAGTACGAAAGCGTACAATTCGGCTTGAACGGCGCCTCGTATTTCGGGCGTTTGTGGGTCAAGTTCTAAGCTGCCGAGTTGTCCAAACGACGCCCGGCACAGCGATGCGCCGGGCGCAGTTTTTCCTGGCCCCGATGAAAAGAGGCGGTCATGCATACCTCCACCAGAACGCTGGAATTCTGGTTCGATTTCAGCAGCAATTACAGCTACCTGAGCGTGATGCGCATCGAAGCGCTGGCCCGGCAGGCCGCTATCGGCGTACTCTGGAAACCGATACTGCTCGGCGCCATCTTCAAATCGCTGGGACAACAAACCTCGCCCTTCGTGCTGCAACAACAAAAGGGCGCATACGTCTGGAACGATATGCGGCGCCAGTGCGAAAAATATGGCTTGCCGTGGCGGCGGCCCAGCGTGTTTCCGCGCTCGTCCGTGCTGGCGGCACGGGTCGCGCTGATCGGCGCCGACGAAGGCTGGATCGCACCGTTCAGCCAGCGCATGATGACCTTGAATTTTGCGCTGGACCGCGATATCGGCGATGCGGAAAACGTTAGCGCGGTGCTGACCGAAATGGGTCTGGAAACCGAGGATGTCATCGCTCGCGCGCTGTCGCCCGACAACAAGCAGCGCCTGCGCAGCCAGACCGAAGAAGCCCGACAGCGCGGCATCTTCGGCGCGCCCAGCTTCATCGGCGGGGGCGAACTATTCTGGGGCAATGACAGGCTGGAAGACGCCTTGAGATACGCTGCACCGCCAGCTACCTGAATCACGATTGAAGGCGGCTGGCAGCATGCGAATAGCAGCATTGCTGCTTGTTTTAATGCTGATAAAAATTAGAGTCGACAGTCCATTTGTCCCTCGCCTGAACTGGCGGCCAAGCCCTGTCCCCCTTCACGCAACAACTCAAGGAATATCATGTTTAAATTTATCTCCGCAACCGCACTGCTGGCGAGGACGTCGCATTCGTCCCGATGTAAGCCCGGCACTTCAAGCGCCGGCGCTGCTTACTGGTTCAACACGGTCGCCTTGATGGTGGCCGGACTGCCAGGCGCCTGCGTCTGGTAATTCGCGACATACCAGCGCCGGCCATCGGCATCCTGATTCATCTTGTCGACGAACCGGCTCAAGGCCGGGAAATCGAGCGCCTCCACCGTCAATTGCGCCCCGCCGACGGATTGATCATGTACGAACGACAGGATCGCCACCTCATTGCTTTCAGTTTGTTCCAGCGGCGACAAGATCCGGTTCCAGGAATAATTCAGCGATGCGATGACTTTCTGGCGTTCCTTGAGGCGCAGTTCAGCGGCCGGATCGGCTTTTTTCTGCTCTTGCAAGGCGCTGCGCTGACGCTCTTTCAAGCTTTTTTCAAGCTTTCCTGAGCGCTCTTGCAGCACCATCCGGCCGGCCTGCAAGTCGCGCCACTCCAGCGCCACGCTGACGCCGCAAAGCAGCGCCGCGGCGAGGAATACCAAGCCCGCCCAAGGCACTTGGCGGCGCTCGATAAACTCCAGCCGCAGCTTGCTCATACTTGCTCCTTGGCATGGCCAAACAGCAGATCGCTGAAATCGGCATACAATTCTTTTTTCAGATAAGCCGTGTCGGTCAGGATCGCGCCGGCCGGCGCCGGCAGCATCGCCGACAAGCTGTCGGGCACGGCCAAAAAGATTCCGGCGCGATCTTCGGTCCCCAGGGCCAACGCCAGACGCCGCACTTCCCGCTCGATCAAGCCCGGCTCGCAACGATGGCCCAGCGTGCTGATCGACTCCAGCTGCCCGGCACGCGCCATGCATAGCGTAAATGCGTCATGTTCCAGCGCCAGCAGGGCCAGCGTCGCGTCGGCATGGGCGGACTGGAATAGATTCCAGACGCCGGTCACATAGGGCGCAAACGACACCAGCCGCAACCCGTGCCGCTCGCTGAGCAGCTGGAGGTGCGCGAGTACCGCGCGGCGTAGCGCGCACGCCACCGACTTGAGCGGCGCCGTTGCGGCATCCACGGTAAAGCTCCAGTCGGCGCCGTTCAAGCCAAGCTCCTGCTGCATGTGCGCCTGCGCCGCGGCGCGCTGTTCCTGTGCGTCGCGCAAGCCGGCGGGCAAGTCGAGCGTCATGAATTTGCACAGCGCCGAACCGGCATGCACCTGCAACTGCACGCGGCGCTTGTGGTTCAATTGCAGCGCATCGAGCGTCAGCGAGGCGGGCCGGCTCATGTCCCAGTCCCACTCGCCCAATGGTTCGATGCGCCGCCGCCATGGCAAGCCGCTTTCGCGGCGCGCCATCACCCGCGTGCCGCTCAGGTATAAATGGATCACCTCAATCATAGGCCACCACCCGGTCGATTTCCTCCAGCGTCGTCGCACCCGTCGCCACCAGGTCCAGAGCACGCACGCCGAGCGGACGCACCCCCATCGACAATGCATGGTTCTTGATTTCCGCGACGTCGGCCCGGTTCAATATCATGGTGCGCAAAGTATCGTCGAAGGGCAGCACCTCGGCAATCGCGTGGCGCCCTTTATAACCGGTATTGCGGCAGTGTTCGCAGCCCCGGCCACGCGCCACATGCACCCGCGCGGTATCCATATTGGCCTGCTTCATGCGCCCTATCAATTCCTGCGGCACTTCGACCTCTTCGACGCACAAAGGACAATTACGACGGATCAGGCGCTGCGCGACGACGCCGTTCAAGGCCGACATCAGGCTGTACAGATCGATATCCATGTGCGCGAAACGGCTGATGACGTCGAATACGCTGTTCGCATGCACCGTGGTAAATACCAGGTGCCCGGTCAACGCCGCCTGCACCGCTATTTCCGCGGTTTCAGCATCGCGTATTTCGCCGACCAGGATTTTGTCCGGATCGTGACGCAGGATGGAGCGCAAGCCTTGCGAAAAAGTCAGGCCTTTTTTCTCATTCACGGGAATTTGCAAGACCCCTGGCAATTCATATTCGACCGGATCTTCAATCGTGATGATTTTTTCCTGCCCGGTCTGGATCTCGGTCAGCGCCGCATACAAGGTGGTGGTCTTGCCGCTGCCGGTGGGACCGGTGACCAGCAACATGCCATGCGGCTTTTTGGCCAGCCGGCGGATACGGCCGATGGCGTCTTCATCGAGTCCCAGGCTGGCCAGCGAAATGACTTGCGCATCGCCGCGCAACTGCGATTTGTCGAGCAGTCGCACCACCGCGTCTTCGCCGAAAATGCTGGGCATGATGGACACCCGGAAATCGAGCTCGCGCTCGCCCAGGCGAATCTGGAAGCGGCCGTCCTGCGGAATGCGGCGCTCGGCGATATCCAGCTGCGCCAGCACCTTGATGCGCGATATGACTTCTTCCGCCAATACCCGGTCCGCCAATTCTGAGGCCGGCACCAGCACGCCATCGAGCCGCAGCTTGACTCGCACGCCGTCGCGTCCGCATTCGAAATGGATATCGCTGGCGCCGGCCTTCCAGGCGTCGTAGATCGCCGCATCGACAAAGCGCACCACCTGGCTGCTGCTGCGTTCGATGGTTTCAATCGAAATTACCTTCACCGCGGCATCGCTGCCCAGCGCCTGGGCCTGCGCCGCACTGCTGGGCAATTCGCTGGAGGCCTTGATGCGCTGCTGGGCATATTCGAGCGCGGCCAGGATTTCCGGCCTGGTTCCCCATGCCAGCACCGGATAATGGCCGATCCGGTTGGCCAGCCATTGCAGCGCATGGTCGTCCCATGGATCGGCCACCACAAAGCAGGTGCCGGATCCCTGGTTCAGCGGATAAATCCCACGCTTGACGCAATCGGTGAAGCTGACCTGCAGGAATTCCGGCGCCTGCCGCACCAGCGCCTGCTGCGTAAAATAAGACACGCCCAGCTCGGCTTCGGACAGGCGGCCGATATCTTCGCTGGCGCAGCCGGCCAGCGCGGCCAGCTCCGCGACCAGCGGCACGCCGCTTTGCGCGGCACGCGTACGGGCCTGCGCCATCAGGCTGGTCAAGGGCGTGGCGGACAGGTCGCTGCTCATCTTCAAATTCCTCCGGCCAGGTCGAATACCGGCATATACATCAAAATAATAATCGCACCGATCATCAAACCCACCGCCATCAGCAGGAGCGGTTCCGCCAGCCGCGTCGCGCGCTCCATGAACAGCATGAATTCCTGGCGATACGTGTGGGCGATGATGTCCATGATCTTGGCCAGGTTGCCGGAGCGCTCGCCCACTTGCAGCAAGCGCTCGCTGACGCTGTCGGTCAAACCGTTGGCGCTGAACGCAGTACTCAGGCGTTTCCCTTCCAGTACCGACAGGCGCGCATTGACGATCTGGTCACGCAGCTTGGCCTCGAACGCCAGGTTCTGCGCCAGCGGAATCGCATCGGCCAGCGTGTAACCGCCCTTCAGCAGCATCGACATGGTCTGGTAAATCCGCGCCAGCTGGTACAGCCGCAAATAGTAGCGCGCAAACCTGAACCTGCCCAGCAGGCGCAGCGCAATCGCCTTCAGCTTGCCGTTACGGTACAGCACCAGCGTGCCGGCCGCCAGCGCCACCACGCCGCAGATGATCAAGGCCAGGTAATCGCTGGCGAACTGGCCAGCCATCATCAATATCCTGGTCGACAGGCTGACCGATTGCGCAAAATCCTCGTACACCCTGGAAAAGCGCGGCACCACATACGACATCATGAACAGGCACACCAGCATGCCGAAACCGACCACCATGCACGGATAGATCGCGGCGCTGATGATTTTCTTGCCCAGCTCCTGCGCCACTTTTTCATAGCCGATATATTCATCGAGCGCATCGTCGATGCGGCTGGTGCGCTCGCTGGCCTTGATCGACGCGATCAGCAGCGGAGGAAAGGTAAACCGGCTCAATTCCAGCGCCGCCGACAGCGGCTTGCCTTCCAGCAGGCGCTGCCGGATATCGATCAACACCGCATGCTTTCCATCGCCGGCATTCTTCGAGCACAAGGCCTCGATCGCCTCGACCAGCGACATGCCGGACGACAGCAAGGTGCGCAGCTCTTCGCAAAACAGCACCATATTAAAACCCGTCACGCCGCTGCCGCGCCAGCGGCCGTACGCCGCCAGCGACAGCACCGTGGCGCCCTCGTGTTCCAGCGCCTGGCGCGCCGCCGCGGCGCTTTCACCTTCCACCAGGCGTTCGGCCACGCTACCCGAGGCGGCGTCGAAAAGACGCGCCTTAAACTGCATGGCGCTTCCCGCCGCGCCGGCTGATCGATCTCGTCATTGCTTTTCCCTATACACAAATTTCCATTCGGAGTAGCGGGCGCCGGCCAGCACCGCCATGCCCGGCAATAACAGCGGCTGCTTGCGCAGCGGCTCTTTGTCGCTCAGGCTGTAGACGCCGGCGATGCCGCCATCCTGCGCCGGCACCAGCCCCCATGGCTGGGCTTGGTTCAGCGGATCGGCATACAAGCTGCGCAAATGCCGTTCGACGCCGACAAAGCGCCGGTCCTCGATCAACTCCTCCAGCTTGGCCGGGTAGTGTTTGACGGCGCCCGGAGAGCGCGCATAATACGAGCCGATCGCGCGCGCATAGGCGCTGCCGACCTGGATCAATTCCTCTTCCTTTTCACGTTGCGAAACGGCGCTCCACGATTCGCCCAGCGCCGCCAGCAAGACGCCGAAAATCGCCAGCGCAAACAGCATCGCGACATAGGTAAAACCGGCTTGCGCGCCGGCGCCGCGTTCACCAGTCGGCATATTCGCTGCCATCGCGGGCGCGGCCGGGTGCGCCGCTTTTGATATCGAATACATTGCCGGTTTCTTTCTTTTCCGGCGCCACCACGATCCAGCTGTCGGCGCGCTGGGTGATCGGATCGACCGGGATCTTGCGCAGGTAGCGCCTGGCGACGATCTCGTCCAGCGATTCCGGATACAGGCCGACATCGCCGAAATACTTGTCGATGGCGTCGCGCATCAGCGCCAGGTCCTGGCGCAGCACCGACTCCCTGGCCTTGTCGACATTGCCGAAATAACGCGGCACCGACAGCGACAGCAGCATGCCGATCAAGGCCATCACCACCAGCAACTCAATCAGGGTAAAACCGCGCCGGGCGGCGCCGTCTACCATGAGCGGTAAGGAATGCCGTTCATGCCCACTCCCTCCGATTGCGAATACACGTCGAACACATCCCGCCCCGGCTTGGGTTCATCCGGGCTGGAAAGATAGCTGCGCAAGCCCCACGATTGCGCGGCGCCGGTCTTGGCGGGCGCAAACGGATCGCGCGGGATGCGCCGCAACAGATACATGAGCTGGCCGCCGGCCGCCAGATCCGGCACGCCGGCCGCCAGCGCCTCCAGGCTGGGCGGATAACCGCTGGCGCCGGACGCCTTGACGACTCTTCCGGCGTCGGACGCCTGCTTGTAGGCGTCGATGGCGCGCCGGATTTCCCATACCGCCTGCTTCAGCTCGCGCTCCTTGTTGCGCCTGGCGGTCAGCTCCGCCAGCGGCATGGCCGCCGTGGCGAGTATTCCAAGCACCGCCATCACCACCAGCAGTTCGATAATCGTATAACCGCGTTTCCAGTCCCGCATCGTACTGTCTCACTTCACGGTAATCTGCGGCGCGTTCGGCAATTCCACGAAATCGAGCGGCGGCATGGCGATCGGCTTGGCCGACACCACGCGCAGCCCGGCCTGGCCGGCGGCCAGCGCCTTGAAGCGGAACGTCATCACTGTGCCCTCGCCCTTGCTGCCATTGGCCTGGTTGCGCAAGATGCCCATCGACGCGCGGCCCTTGTCCTGCTCCAGCACCCTGGTCTTGCTGATGGCGGCGCCGTCCTGCGTGAAAAAAGCCCCCTCTTCGGCATCCAGCACTTGCAGCACCTTCGGGTCAAACGCCAGCTCCATCGGCACGCCGCGCACCGGCGTATCCGCCTTCAAGTTGACATGCACGGCAAACGTGTCGCCCACCCTGACCTCGGACGGCACCATCAGTTTCAGCGTAGCGCCGGTTTGCGGCGGCGGCTGGCCGCCGGGGCCGATCAGCGGTACCGCGGCCGACGGCGGCCCGCCGAGGCCCGGCGGCAGCGGCGCCGGAGTCCCCGGCGCCTTGCCGTCGTTTGCTTTCGGTACGCCCGGCAACGTCAGCGGCCGGCTGCGGATATCGTTTTCGGTGCCCGACCAGAACTCGATCTGGTTCAAGTCCGGACGCCGGATATTGTGCACGATGCGCGGCGTGATCGACAGCACGATCTCGGTGCGCTGGCCATCGTCGCGCTGCGACGAAAACAACCGGCCGACCAGCGGCAGGTCGCCGACGCCGGGCACCCGGTTGGCGCTCATGCGTTCCTCGTTATTGATCAGCCCCGCCAGCAGCTGGGTTTCGCCGTCGTGCAGGCGCAGCACCGTGTTGGCGGTGCGGGTACCGATCTGGTATACCAGCGAACCGGCCGAGGTCTTGATTTCACGCACCAGCGAACTGACTTCCAGGCCGACCTTGATGGCGACTTCATCGTCCAGGTAAATATTCGGCTCGACATCGAGCTTCAAGCCGACATCGACATATTGCACCGACTCTGAAATGAAATTGCTATTCGCCGCGCTGCCGGTGGTGGTAATCACCGGCAATTTATCGCCGATCAGAATCTTCGCCTTTTCGCGGTTGCGGGCACGGATTTTCGGATTCGCCAGGATATTCACATTACCCACGTCGCGGTGCAGATTGATTTGCAGGTTGGGCGTATTGACGCCGATCGTATCGCGGTTGATGCCGCGCAGACTGCCCAGCGTGAAGCCGGTGGAGCCGGCCGGCGCGATCGGCGTCAGCGACAGATTGTCCGGATATTTGATGCCCAGTTCGGTCAGGCTGGACGTCTTGATTTCCAATACCTCGACTTCCATCATCACTTCCGGTTCGGCCAGGTCCTGCAAGGCGATCAGGCGTTCGGCCAGCCGTACCGTTTCCGGGGTCTCGCGTATCACGATCAGGTTAAGCTTTTCATCGATGAAAGGCTCGCGGATCTTCAACATCGTCTTCAGCAGCGCGGCGGTCTGCTTGACATCGGCGCTCGACAGATAAAACGCGCGTATCACCAGGTCCTGGTATTCTTTGGCCTTTTCCGGGGTCTTCGGATAGACCAGCACGGTCGCGCTGTCGAGCACCTTGTATGCCAGCTGGCTGGTGGTGGTGATCAATTCCAGCGCATCTTCCAGGCGGGTCTGGCGCAAGAAGACCGTGGTGCGCAAATCCTGGCGCACGTCCTTGTCGATGACAAAATTGATGCCGCTATTGCGCGTCAGGACATCGAGCACCATGCGCAGGTTGGCGTCGCGAAAATCGAGCGAGATCGGCCGCGTTTCAGCCAGCCGCGCCGCGACCAGTTCGGATTGCCGGGTCTCGAGTTCCCACTGGCGCTGCAAGGCCAGCAACTCGGTATTTTTCGGATTGTCCTTCAGCGCCGTTTCGACCACTAGCATGGCGCGCTCGCGCATGCCCTTGCCGGCCAGCTCGCGGGCGCTGGCCAGCGCTTCCTTCTGGCGCCGGTCGCGTTCGATGTCCAGACCCAGCGCGCCGGCCCGCGCATCGTTCGGATTGATCGCCAGGGCGCGCCGCACGATCTCGGCGGCTTCCTTGTCGTTGCCGCTGGTGCGGGCGGCGCTGGCGGACGACACCAGGCGGGCGAACACCGTTTCGCGCGCGCTGGCCAGGCCTGCCCGCAAGGGTACGTTGTCCGGGTAACGCGCCACGCCGTCCTGGTAGGTTCGCAAGGCTTGCTCATACAGGCCGGCCTTGAGCTGCTGTTGTGCATCATCGCGGATAAACTGCGCGGCGCAACCGGATAACAAGGCCGCCGCGCCCAGCGCGCCGCACCACCTGAAGTACATTCCCCTGTCAAACAACGCGATACTCCTGAATTATTAAGCATGGCCGCGCCCTTGAACGACGAACAAACGGCAAATTATTAGTGGCGGCGCCAATGTCTCAATTCACCGCGGAGCGGGTGGCGATTTCCACCTTTTCATTCAACGGCAAATATGTCATCACAATCAGTGTCTCGCTGATCGAATCGATCCGGTATGTATTATCCAATGTTTCCTTGGCCCGAATCGGAATTAATGCGTTATCACGCGTCAAATACGTCAGCAACTGGCCGTCGATATTGACCATGCGGCCAAAATACTGATACGGAAAAGGCGGCGCGCCCGGTTTGACCGGCGCGGGCGGCGGTGGCGGCGGCGCCGGGGCAAGCTTCGGCGGCGGCGGCAAAAAGGTCACCACCCGGAATGGATCGCCGCCCGCCTCGACCAGCGGATCGCGCGGCGTATCGGCCACACCGACGGCGCCATCGGCATTGATAGAAGCTGGCGCCGGGCCGGGACGGACCGCGCCATGGGCCGGCAGCGCCGCGGCATCCTGACGCTGCACATCGCGCCACGCAGTCCAGCCGACCAGCACCAATGTCAGCAGCGCGGCCAGCGCCAGGCCTTGCCGGCGCTCTATCTTCATGCTGCTTTCCGATAAAAATAAGTGAAGCGCACCTCGATGTCGATCGAAGGTTCGGCGGCCCGGCTGCGGCGCAGCGCCAGCGATTCCAGGGCCAGGCCGTCATGCCCCGCGAGTAAATCGGCGAGGGTTTTTTTCAAGGCGGGATAAGCCCCCTTCAGACGTGCATCGATTTCCATCCGGCTGACATCGCTGTTGGCGGAGTCGGCCAACGGTTTATAGGTGGCGTCGGATAACAGCAAGCCATTCTTGACGGACAACTCCTGCAAATCGCTGGCGACCACCGGCAAGCGCTCGATGGTGGCCAGCCGCTCCCGCAAATCGAAAGCCCGCTGCGCGCCGCCAGCGGCAAGCGGCGTACGCAACTGCGTTTGCAACATCTTGACCTGACGCGCCAGCGTACCGTTTTGTGCGCGCAGCGCCGGCAACTCGACAAACCCCATCGCTGCGGAAAAACACAGCGCGGTCAGTCCCGCCAGCCAGGGCCAGTGCTGGTGGGGGGTGAAGTGGAACTGGGTGATAATTTTAATAAAGGACATGTGGGATTACGCAAGAAACTCGGCTTAATCGACAACCGCTTTTCATTATGGCGTTAATTAATCATCCACGAACTCGATACCCGATCTTCCGTGAATATCGAACTCGTGGTTGCCGTCACTACTTATATCTCAGAACGACTAATCTTTCCAATCAAACATTTCCTTAAAGTCATGAAAGCATGTATCACAAATCCAGTGATAGTTATCTTTTGTCGCATACCCGACATAGAGCGTATCAGGAATATCTACAGAAAACTTCTCGCCACAAAACTCACAGTGATCATGATCCCATCCATCTTTATAACAGCGATACTTCTTTTTATGAAGTACAACACCCTTTAGATATTTTTCTTGCCCTTGCAGACGCCAATCATTCATTTTTCACTTTCCTACTCGTGTTCCATCGCGCTTGCCATCCTTGTTCTTTGTCGCCTGCAGAGCGCGGCGATCAAGGTCGCGATCAGACAAGAAATTTGTTAGCGAATTCCATCAGGGCCAGCAAGCGATCGACCTGCATCAACACGCCGGATATAAGACTGCGACTTCAATTAAACCCATCGCGCAAAGTCATTTGACATCCGGAGGCGTCCATATAAGCATTTCCCTAGACGAAAACAGAGATTTTTCGACATATCACTTATAAATTTAAATTTTCAGAAAAATACCTTTTCACCAATTCGATATCCAGATCACTCCATCCCAGATTTTTATTTGTTTCTGCTCGACGAAGCCGCTTTTCCAGGTTTTCGCGCACAGTACTGGATCGCAACGAAGTGAGCTTAATTTCCGTACAATATAGTGCTGCCGAACGGATTGTTGAGGAAATTGCATCATGAATACTTGTCATGATTACTGCATCAAATTGGCTGCCAAATTCCTCAGCAATAGAATCGCTCAGCTCTCCAAGACCAAGTACAACATAAAGATCAGGACGAGCACGATCGACCCGCAACTTTGTCAAGTCAATAGATTCTGGCCAAAAGGCAAGAGCTCGTTCAAATAGCACTGAAAAAATAAGTACCGAATCTGCCTCATTCATTTTCTAACCCTTCCATCAGGCAAGATACTATTTGGTGTTTTTCCTTTTTCCCATGATCTTTTATCAGGCCATCGTTTCCATTGACTTCCATCACCATCACGATTCCCTTGTCCCGATTTATCTCGATCCCAAACTGAACCATCTTCAGGATTTAACTTAGCACCGTCACCATCATTAATGCAGTTAAAGTCGGAATTATCAGGATTATTGGGATATGGCGCCTCAGCGGTTGGCTTCTTAACCTCGCTCTCGTTGCCGCCTGTGCCACTATTCGAGAAAAATATATCGTCGAGATACGATCCAAAATTTGCAAGCACATTGCCAAACGATGCCCCACCAGTAATACCAAGACCTACAAGACCTGGCGCACCAATAGCGCACGCACCGCCGGTTCCTGCAGTACATCCTAAAGCTACTGTACCTCCAACAGCGCCGCCTAAAACACCACCTGTCAGTATCAATCTAGCCCGTGCACTCTGCGATATGGCATTATAAATATACCCATATGCCGCAGTCACAGCACCGTTAGAAAACTTACCACCACCTAAAACCGAGGCCATGGGAAGACGCTTACCTGGCCAGTATAGCGCCGGTCCGTGCCGCTGCCGTTCCAGTCATACACCAGCTTGCCGTCTGCGTCGTAGGCGCCATTCACCCTGCGCCGCTTGCCGAATGGATCATAGGCATAGCGCGCCTCAAGCCCGACATCACTTCTTGCTAGTTGCACTGTAACGCCGACGCTTGCCCATCGCGATGGGCAACGCGGGCCTTACCATCTGTCGCTACAAAGTGGCGGGTTGCTTTGTGGCCGGTGTATGGGGCAATTCACCTAAGTAAGTCGTAATAAATTATTGTGATTTCTGACTTCCATCACCGGCGCGCTGCGGACGGCCGGCGAGGCTTGCCCGCTGCTAGCAGTGCCCGCACTGCGTCGCAACGGCCGCCTTGCAGCGTATCCGGTCTGTTCGTCATAACTTCACAATCATTTTCCACGAGCTACTTAGCAACACAGATTTAGCAGCGTTTTGTTCACTTGGCCAATGGCTGGCTACGGATAATCAGCAACGAAAAAAACCATACAATCCGATAGTCTGGATTGCGTGACTTCCTTTGCACGTGACGAGTGCTACAGCGTATCAATAGCTTCCAACTGAATGCTCTCAGCCAACATAATCACGGTCGCGCCGTAGACAGGCTCAAGCTCCATCAAAGTCAAAGTCCCAGAACGGACGCGGTCCAACTTTTCCGAGAGCACAGGCCAATCCAAGTCGCTGGCATCGGGTTCTCGTCCGCGCATCATGAAGAACAAACGTCTTGCAGTTTCTGCCTCTTGACCGTCACCAGCATCGAGTCGCGTTACACGGTCAATGATGTTAGACAGTCGCATCTCGTTGATGACAAAGTCATCAACCCCGTGGACAACAATCTGCTTGCGCTTTTCACCTTCCCACCTGCACGTCACATCGATCCGAATTTCCTTCTTCGTCGGTTCGACACGAATAGCGTCAATTGTGGCCTCCGTCAAAATATTCCAATCATCCGACAAAAATTTCCTCCAAGTCTGAAATAGCCCTGCTTAAAGCTCGATTCTCATCATCTGTCGGGCCACGACCTTCATCTAATAGCGTCGCATTTATCACTTCCAGATCCATGGCGATTGGATCTACCCGAGCTAAAAATTCCTCTCTGCCTAAAACAGAAATTAATGCCTCGATCTTCTGAACGAACACATTCAATGAAATGCCGCCACTCTTATAGTCATAGATAAACTGCTGCATTAACATAATTTTCCGAAGCTCGAACTCATCCATATTCAGTCACTTGGTTATAACGGCAATCACTTTACCGTCTTGATTGGTTACAACTCGTACACCACTTTCACCAGTATGGACAGTAGTACCGGGACTATTACCCGGTTCAGCCTTACCATTTCTGACGGCATCCTCGACAACAGACGGCGGAACCCCTCGCCCTTGCATGCGATCCACTGCATGACCTGAATAATCACGATCACCGATATTCGTTGGCTTATTCATGCCATCCTTGACATCCAAGGGACTACCACGCTGTCCAGTCGGGGTACTTGGATGCTTATCGTTCGGGTCACTCGCTCCTTCTTTCGCGCCATCTCCGCTATTCGTCCCCTGCGCATCCAGCGCCTGCTCCGCACTCTCAGACGCCGCTTCATCGCTCATGCCCTCGGCAACGGCCATGCCCAGCGCGATCGGCAGCGGCGTCGTCGCCTGCAGCCCTTTGACGAAAGAACCGCCCCCTTCGCCAGCCCCTTGAGCGCCGCGCTGGCAAGGTACCGGAATCCCCT
>NZ_HG322949.1:1421288-1453524 GCF_000723165.1 Janthinobacterium agaricidamnosum NBRC 102515 = DSM 9628 | reverse complement strand
GTGCACCAGCCCCATGCCGCCACGGTCGAGATGCTCATGTCCGGTAAAACCCCGGACCGTGCTGGCCGGCTCGATCGCATTGGCCGCATCGTCCGCGCCCGCGCCCGCCCCGCTGGCGACCCTCCGGTCGCCCCATGCATCGTATGCCAGGCGCTCCACCACACGGCCAGAGGCGTCGCTTACCACGCTGCTTGAACCCAGGTGATCGGCCAGCACGTATTTCACGTCTTCGCTGCCGTTGCTGCGCCGCGTATGAATCGCCAGCGCGCCGCCAGCGCCGCTTATGTAGTGCCTGAATTGCGTTAAACCTGCCTGGCTGTTGATCTCCTTCTCGAACTCGCCGCCATTCAGATACACCGTGGTCACGCTCTTGCTTCCATCGCTCCAGGTTTGCCTGAGCCGCTGGTGCTCCGGCCCATACAGGAATGTGCTGACGCCGGAACCGGGACTGCCGACCTGGGCGCTCTTGGTCAGCGTCGCCGGCATGTCAAAGCTGGTCCATGTGAAGCTGCGCGCGCCATCGGTCAGCATATTGCCGTTGTTATCGTAAGAAAAGACCGGATTGACTACGCCATTGAGCGAGCCATTGATGCCCATCACTGCATGCGGCTGCTTCCCTCCGGCAGCATACACATACGATCCCACTCCAGTTTTGCCGAGGATGTTGCCAATCGCATTGAAACCCGTGCTCGCGCTTTGCAGACCCACGCCCGGCACCGTCATGATCGCATGGGTCTGGCGATTCAAATTGTCGTACGCAAAAATCTCGCTGGTGCCAACGCCAATGGCGTTGTCCTGGCGCTGGTCAAGCCGGCCCAGGCTATCGTAATGATAAGCCTGATCCTGTACCGCATTCGGAACCCCGCTGGTACCGGCTTGCAGTTTGACGAGACGGCCAGTCAGCGCGTCGTACCCGCGCGTGGCAGTGAGCCCATTCCCATAAGTTTCGCTGATCACATTACCATCGGCGTTTTCAGCATTGCGTGTCCAATACGCCGCGCCAGAAGCGGTGTTGGTGATGCTTTGTAATAAGCCAACGCTGCTGTAGTTATAGTTGATGGCCAGCGGTGCGGCAAACAACGCTGTCGTAGCGGGAAACGTCCGGCTGCCTAAGCGGCCGGCGGCATCGTAGCTCCACCTGGTCACATAATCGGTATCGATACGGCTGGTCTGGCTGCTCAGGCGTCCGATGCTGTCGTAGGCATACCGCCGGGAGTAACCATTAGAGCTGTTCGCCTCGCAAAGTTTGCCTATGCCTTTGACGCAGGCAACACCAGAAGCGTCGGTCTCGTAATACCAATGACTGTCGTGATCAGACTCAAGCCGCCTGGTCATGCGTCCCAGCACATCATAGGCATAGGACGTGGTCTGCCCTTTGGCGTCGGTCTGGCTGATCAATTGCCCTAAATTATCAAACCGATAATTTCTCGTTCCCATATCCGGGTCGGCCAGTCTAACCTTGCGGCCAGCCAGATCATAATCGATCGTAACCCTATTCCCGGCGGCGTCGGTCGTGCCGACCAGATTGCCCCAATGGTCATAGGCATAGCTCATCGCACTGGCATCCGCCGTTCCCACGGCGTCGGTCACCGCCACCACCCGGCCCTGGCTATTGACGCTGCGGCTGCTCGCCACCGAGTTGGCGTTGATGGTGGACGTGGTGCGGCCATTGTAGTCTACGCTGGAGCGGCTGTTATCCGGCGCAGTCGTTTGTATCAGGCGGCCCAACGCATCGTACTGATACTTGGTCCAGCGGATACGCGCGTCGCCGGCGAAATGGGGCGCCGCCGTATAAGCTACTCGTCCCAGGTAATCGAACTCGGTTTCGCGATAAATTTTTCGTCCGTCAAATCCAATTCCCACACTCAGAATGGCTCGTCCAAGGGTATCGTAGTAAATGCGTGACGGTGGAGAAACATTGGCTCCGCTGGCAATCGCTATTTCGCTACGGCTGACGCTATAAGCCGAACTGGCGGCGCAGGCACGGCAAATATGATAGTCAAGCGTCGTACGGGTCCCATCCGCGCGGGTTTCGCTGATCTGGCGGCCGAATGCATCGTAGCCCCATGAGGTGATCAGTACATTGGGATCGGTCCTGGATTTAATCAAACCAAATCGCCAGTCATATTCGTATGCCTCAAGGTGATTGAGGGCATTCCTGACTGACATCGGGCCACGCCCCTGCACATCATAGCTATAGGCGCGCGCAGTCCTGGTGACAATGTTGGCCCCACTTACGGTTTCGTTCAGCACATTGCCAAATTTATCGTAGGTATAATCGGTCACCAAGCGTAAGTTACCCTCTGTGGAACCGCCATTTTCCGGTTCCACAATATGCTGTTTGAGCAGCCCCAAGCCTGGATTGCTTGTGAAGTAAGTACGACTTATCGTTCTAGTGCTATCCGTCCCGGATGGTATCCGATTGGTGGTTTGCAGGCGGAGCCACTGACCAAGTATCCAATTCTCAGTATCATTATAGTAATTAATGACGGTACTTAGACTATAACCATCCGATGTGCCTGCCGCGTTTTTGTATAGTGTGTCTATCTGCAAAGGATTGCCCCATGCATCGATATTCGACAGTAAAATAGATTTCTCTATCCAGTTAAGGAAAACGCCGTTCAAATCCCGGGTTTTAGATGTCGTCCTGGTTGGATATATTTGATAGGCGGCAGTACCTTTAGCGCCATAATCCGTGACTTGCTCGGATAAAAAAACACCATCTTTACTAATCTGGGTTTGACTGACCAGGCCGGTGTAAGGGAAATCCTGGCGGAATACATTACGGCTTACGATCCCGGCCGGATCCACGCTGCTGACTGACTGAAATCCCAGGAAGCCGCGGCCTTGCAGGTCGACTCGCGCGCCTGCATAGCTATACATGACATCGTTTACATCCCCGGAACCATTACTGGTTCGCACCCGTTGAACAACATGACTGGAATTCTGCACATCGCTAACAGGAAAAACCGCCCCACTACCTTTGGCATACACGGTGGCATCGGAAAGGGGCTTATATGTCAGCATGGTAATTTGTCCGAGACCATCGCTAATATGTTGCAATACGTCAGGATACGTTCCCGCCGATGTGAGGCAACGAGAATGCATCATGCTCCCTGACGCATCAATATACCCGCCGCAGGCATCGGCTTTACCATCGCCATTCACATCAGCAATTCTGTCGCTGCCCCCACCATTTGGAATCGGAATATTAACGGAAAATCCCATTCCTGTTGAAATAAGGCACTCTGTCTTAGAAGGCAGCGGCCAGCCAGTATCGCGGCAATAGTCAGCCTTACCATCGCCATTCAGATCCAGCCATTTTCGCGTATTGAAATTCTCAGTACTGTTCCCGATATCGAGGTTAACCGAGACTATCGTCTCGCCAAAGCCTGTACCTGTAGAAAGGGTACAGGCGAGATGGCCGGCTGCGCCAGGCTGGCCCGGGGTATTGCTGATGACGCGGCAAAAATCAGCCAAACCGTCACCATTGACATCGACCCAGTCACGGCCGCCATATTTCTCCCCGATATCGATTACCCCCGACGAGATTTCCGCAGCCAGGCCGGTGGGCGTCCATTTACGGCAGCGCATGGAACTTGCCTCCAAACGGCAAAAGGATTGAATTCCATCACCAGTCACATCCACCCAAGAAAAGCGCAATGACTCGCAACCGGATTTCTCACATTTCGGGATACTGAAAGTTTCAAGTTGCATCGCAGGACCGAAACTGGTGCCGTTTCCCAAGTAACACTCCAGCCGAAATGGAGCATTCTTCACGCCATCATTGGTAAGCCGGCAATAATCGATTTTCCCATCGCCATTAAGGTCGGTCAGGAAAGGAATCAATCCCAGGGAACCAACGCCCGGTATTGACAACGGCGTCCAAGTAGTACCGTCCTGACCACTGATCAAACAATATATTTCCGTACAAACATCATTGATTCCATCACCATTGGCATCGATAAAAGAATAGCTGGAATAGGCAAGCAATTGAGAAACCTTGACTGGAACCGGCGTGGTGCTCCCCGGTTGACTCATTGAACATAGCAGATCCTCAATCACATATTCATCCCCGCCCGCACTGGTGCGCCTAAAGACAGCGCAGTGTTCCGGGCGCCCATCGCCATTCAGGTCGGGCCAGTATTCTCCGCCGTAATCGCCTTTTATAAGTTCGCCGAATTCTGCGCTCAGCACAGGATATTCGACGACCGGGCCGGAAAAATTCGCCGGCGTACTCTCCCAATTAAAGGTGGTCGGTGGCAAGCAAGTGATGCTGGTATCGGCACACTCAGTAATACTCAAAACTCTTGAGCGGGCGGTTAATGGACTACCATCGTAGGCAATCCGATAATCTTTCACCAACATGGCGCCAGCATAAGTCTGTACATTGCTCAGTCTGAATGAGTTACTGACTTTGGCGCCGGCCAGGTACCCCGTTTCGATATCGCTACGACTTTGATCGTAGATAAAGCGCACAGAATTATAGGTAGCTGGTGCGTTAGCTTGAAATAAATTACCCGTATAGTCGACTTGCGATGGCAACTGTTGTCCGGAATTACCGGCAAGGGCATAAATGATCGTATAGTAATTGCCTCTCGGATCAGATACTTTGTTCGCCGACCAGACCACCGGGGTAGTATGGCCAAACAATATCAAGCGCGAATCAGGGGTGCTGCCGTATTCTAGCCGAACGCCGTTGCGCAATGTAACCACAAACGATGCGGGACCGTTACCAAGCGTACCAAGTGCGACGATTTTTGAGAAGCTGTCAATTTCAGTACGATACTCGCTATTTGGAGCCCCGTACGCCAGCCCATTCGTCACGATCAAACGTTGTCCGTCCAGGCAAAACCGATCCGCCGCACTTAACTCTATAGCGGAAGATGCGCCATCATGGGCGATATCGCGTGCACAGCGTGTGATCTGGCTGATACCACTGATAGACCATCCCATTCCCATGACGCCATTGCCAACGCTGCTATCATATTTCAGCGCAAGATTCGGTTGCATCCCAGCAGTCCCTGGAGGAATCGTAATCGGAATCGTGTATTGCGCGGATCCACTACTGGCGACGTCCAGCGTCCCCCTTAATTTTCCCGGCGTACCACTACCCGAACTTTCGGGCGGTTCGACGAATACGACATTCAGCGTCACCGGAGCGGACGTTGAAAACGCACCGCCCTCATAATAGGCTCTTGCCGTTAAAACATGGCTGCCCGCTGATACATCCACCATGGTGATGGAATAAGGAGCGCCCAAGGCGGTGCCGACCAGGTTCGTGCCGTCGTAGATCTCCACCTTGCTGATAGTAAAGCCATTACTGGCCACGCCGATGGCAACCGGTATGTTGGCCCCTGGCAAAAAGCTCGCGCCATTGGCGGGAGATGTGATCGTCGCCACCGGAAGCGCATTGACGGTGACCATCGATATCGCGGAGAGGTTACTGGCCCCCCTGGTATCGGTCGCACGTGCCTGTACCATGTAAACGCCCGCGGCGCTGACGCTCCACTGCGCTGTGAAGGGCGCTCCGGTGGACGTGCCCACAACACTGCCATTGATGAGGAACTCGACTTTGGCGATACCGTCATCATTGTCAAAAGCATTTGCTGCCAGCGTGATATTGCCAGGCATCGCAAGATTAATAATGCTACCGTTGGCCGGTGCGGCGAGCGCAACAGTGGGTGCCTCGTTAACTATCCAGGCATACGGCGCGGAATCGGTATAAATCCCATATGCATCATATGTCCGGGCCACGATGGTATAGGTACCGGGCGGTACCCCACTCCAGGTATGCATAAAAGGAGCAAGATACAGGTTCGGTGATTGTTGACCGCCATTCCGAAAATATTGCACATGGCTCACCCCTCCTACCCGGTCGGAAGCATTGGCGGTCAAGGTAATCGAACCGGGGTTCTGCGACACCACATTACTGACATTCAACTGCGAAACCGGACGGTCATTGAGCGTAAACCAGATCGCCGTCTCGGTCGATGCCCCATTATTGTCGGTGGCGACCGCATTGATCTGCCCAGCCCCCGTTACGGTCCAGTCGAAGTTATATGGCGCAACCGTCAACACGCCGCTGATCGGAGTTTTATGGATAAAATATTGAACGCCTGTTATCGTGCCATCGTAATCGGATGCAGCGGAAGATATTCTGACGACGCTGCCCTCGGTTAACACCGAGCCCTCTGCGGGACTGATAATCGAAATGGTCGGCGATGCGTTCGCCGCGACCGCGACCGTGATAGTTGACACGGCTCCCGCGGCGGCTCCCGCGTTCGAGCCGGTATCATAAGGCTTGGCGCCGATGGCATAATTTCCGCCGCCAACAAAACCGGCGGAAAAGGTATAGCTGTAGTCGCGATAGGGAATATCGTTATCGTTGACGCCTCCGGCGCCGAGCGTCGCATTGCCAACCACGCCGCCATTCAGATAAATTTCAACCCTGCTGATGGGAAAAACCCGCTCGTCGCCGTTGCTGGTATAGACCACGTCTCCGTACGCCCGTCCCGAAATAGTAATAGCCTGGCCAGAACGGAACGATGCATTGTTTGCCGGACTGCTAATGACCAGCAAAGGCGATGCACACCGGCTTGAAACACAGCCGGCCTGCGCCACGTCCAGTGTCATGTAAAAACATATCACCCATAACAAGACCTGAAAAATCGCGCAAGACAGTTTTCGGATAAATTTTCCAAAAACACATGATCCGGCACCAGCCGTCACATCAACCATTCCATATTCCCCAATTAAATTATTTTATTTTATTTAAAGCAAGAAAAGCCTTAAAATATTATCATAAAATAATTAAATATTCTGGAATATGTGAGAAATATTACTTCTTCTTTATCGTGTCGCCAATCATGAAATTAATATAAAGATATTTAAAAAAAATCATGCGAAGCTGTCAGCAAGAGTCAAGAAGCCGTGCCAGGCACTTTTAAACGGTCCCCAGCGCCTCGATTTCCCGCGTCATATTGGCAATCGCCTGTTCATTGTATTGCTCCGCGAAATACGGATCGCCAAACATCAGCCCGGCTTGCGCCTTGCCGCGCAAATGCAGCAGCGCCTGGCCGCGCTGCTGCTTGAAGCGCTCCTCTTCGACATGCGCGTATTCCTGGCGTATCGCCAGGGTGTAGGCGCGGTAGACTTCCTCGTCCTGGCCCAGGATCGCCAGATCGACGCCCAGCATCACTTCCTTTAAACGATGCTCGATGGCCGGCCCCTGGAAGTGGTCGGTGGCCCGTATCAATTGCGCCACGTCGAGGTTGGCGCCGCTATCGAGGCCGCTTTCCAGCCACAGCTGGGCGCTCAGTTCTTCGTTCGAGAACAGGCCGGAGCCGTCCTCATCGTGCTCACCACCGTGCTCATAATGCGCGTCGTGGAACCAGAACGCTTTCTTGACGAGGTCGCTGTCCGCGCGCGGCGCCAGCGTGTTGGCGGCCCAGACGCGGATTTCGCACAAGCCGTGCACCAGGTGGTCGAGGTTGTGATAAAACCGTCCGGCGCCGCCGTAGGCGTCGGCCCCCGTCAAATGGTCGAACCAGCGCTGGCAGCTGGCGACGCTGGCCGCGTCGGTGCCGGCGTAATTCCACAGCGTTTCCCAATCCTTGCGCAGCCAGTCGAGTATCCAGGCCTGGTAGGCCGGACCGGGCACGAATTTTTTCATGGTCCAGTTCCAGCCGACCGGCCCCTCCAGCGCCTTGACGAAGCTGGAACTGACCGAACCCAGGTCGCGCGGCGGCATGACGAAGATCGTCTTCGCGCCTTGCAGCACGTCGACATTGGTTTGCTGGATCAGGTTTTCATAGTCGAAATCGGCGGTGGTGCGAATGCCGCGGATCAGGTAGTCGGCGCCATGTTTCTTGGCTGCGCGGGCGGTGTAATCGCCCTTGACGATGACCACCTGCACATTGTTCCAGCCGCATTCGCGCGCGCTTTGCTCGATGATGCGCTTGCGGTCTTCGGCCGGGAATTGCGGCTTCTTGGCGGGATTTTGCGACAGGAATACGATCACTTCATCGGCAATCGAACGGGCCTCGCCGATCACCCACATGTGGCCGTTGGTGATGGGGTCGAGGGTTCCTGAAAATCCGATCTTCTTCATGCTGCGCTCCAAATGGCTGGCGAGATTCGCTTGATCCGCAGACAATATAGGGTGGCGCAGCAGTCGTCAATCAAATATCGTTGTGTATATTTTAATTTTTCCCGGTCGGCGGAAATTCCACCCGCACGCACAAGCCACCCAGCCGTTGCGACGTATCCAGCACCAGCCTGGCGCCGTGGCGTTCGGCGATGGCCTTGATGATAGCCATGCCGAGCCCGCTGCCGCCGGCCGGACTGCCCGGCACGCGGTAAAAGCGGCTGAACACCCGTTCGCGCTCGTCTTCCGGAATGCCGGGGCCGCTATCCTCGACCGACAGCGTGATGCCGTCCGGGGTAGCGCGCAAGTCGAGGTCGACGGTGCCGCCGGACGGGGTGTATTTGGTCGCATTGTCGACCAGGTTGCGCAGCAGGATCAGCAAGGCGTCGCCCTGCCCGGCCACGCTGGCCGCATCCATGTGATACAGGCCGAGGTCGATCTTGCGCGCCTGCGCGATACCGGCCATGTCGCCCAGCGTGCGTTTCACCAGTTCGTTCAAGTCCACCGTTTGCAGCGAATCGCCGCTGGCGGCGCTGGCCTCCTGGCGCGCCAGCACCAGCAATTGTTCGACCAGCCGGGTGGCCCGTTCGATGCCGGCCGTGACGCGCCCGACGGCCACGCCGCGCGCCTCGTCGGAGTCGGCGCGCTCCAGGCTCAGCACCTGCAGTTTCAGCGCCGCCAGCGGGGTGCGCAATTCATGCGCCGCGTCGGCGACAAAATGCTGCTGCGCGTCGAAGGCGGTCTTGACGCGGCCGAACAGCAAGTTCAATTCCTGCACCAGCGGCCGCACTTCATCCGGCAGGCCGGCCGCCGACACCGGCGACAAGTCGTCGGCCTGGCGCGCCGCCACTTGCCGGCGCACCCGCGCCACCGGCGCCAGCGAACCGCTGACCACCCACCACACCACCAGCATCAGGATCGGCGCCATCAAGGCGATCGGGCCGACCGTGCGCAAGGCCAGGCTGCCGGCCATGCGCTTGCGCACCGCCATGTCCTGCGCCACCTGCACCGTCTGGGAACTGGTTTGCACCGAGAATATCCGGTAGGTCGTGCCATTCGCCTTGACGTTGGAAAAACCCAGCACCGCGCGCTGCGGCAATTCGGCGCGCGTGATCGAGCGGAATACCTGCACCCCGTCGGGAGTCCAGACTTGCACCACCAGGTCGTTATTGGCCGGGTCGGCCGGCGGGGCTTCCGCGTGGTTGGCCAGCGGCGCGCCGGAACGCAGCGACAGCGCCATCTGCTGCATGTGATAGTCGAAGATCTGGTCGGCGTCGTACAGGGCGCTGCGGTAGGCGATCGACGCCTGCGCCAGGGCCGCCATGATGATGGCGGCCAGCAGGAACCACAATAATCGCCCGCGCAGCGAGTGGCTTACTTTCATGCCCGGCCCTTCAGCTTCATACTTTCGGCACCATGTAGCCCAGGCCGCGCACGTTCTGTATCAATTCGCTGCCCAGCTTCTTGCGCAAGCCGTGGATGTACACTTCCACCGCGTTGCTGTTGACTTCATCCTTCCAGCTATACAGTTTTTCTTCCAGTTGGGCGCGCGACAGCACGATGCCGGGACGCGCGATCAGCGCCTCGAGCACCGCCCATTCGCGCGCCGAGAGGTTGACCGAATGGCCGTCGGCGACCACTTCGCGGGTCAGCGGATTGATCGATACGCCCTGGTGTTCGAACACCGGTTCCGGGCGGCCGGACGAGCGCCGCAGCAAGGCGCGGATGCGCGCCAGCAGTTCGTCCAGGTCGTACGGCTTCAAGACGTAATCGTCGGCGCCCGCATCGAGCCCGGCGATGCGCTGCTCGATGGCGTCGCGCGCAGTGGCCACCAGCACCGGCGTGTCCTGCTTGCGCAGGCGCATCGAGCGCAGCACTTCGATGCCATCCTTGCGCGGCAAGCCGAGGTCGAGCAGCACCAGGTCGTAGCTCTGGGTTTGCAGCGCCGTGTCGGCCATGTCGCCATCCTTGACCCAGTCCACCGCATAGCGTTCGGCGCGCAGCAAGTCGAGCACCACTTCGCCGATCATCGTATCGTCTTCCACCAGCAAAAGTCTCATGCCATCCTCACTATTTTTATCCGCATTCACGCGCCGCGCAGCGGAGCCCGGCTTGCACCTTTAGCCCAGCCGCACCGGTATGAATATCTTATCCGCGCCGCGCTGGATCAGCAAGGCCACCGATTTTGCCGACCTCGACACCACCTCGCGCACTTGTTCGACGCTGTTGACGGGACGGCCATTGATGGACAATAACACGTCGCCCGGCTGTACCCCGGCATTCGCGGCGGCGCCGCCGGCATCCTGGATCAGCAAACCGGAACTGAGGCCCGCTTCGCGTTTCTCGTCCGATTGCAACGGCCGCAGCGCCAGGCCCAGTTTCACTTTATCGACATGGTTGTCGTCGCCCGCCACATCGGCCACCTTGTCGGCCGCGTTGCCCAGCGTCGCGTTGACGGCGACGATCTTGCCGTCGCGCCAGACATCCAGCGTGACTTTTTCGCCCGGCGTCGCGATGCCTACCATCGCCGGCAAGTCGCCGGAGGCGATGATGCTCTGGCCATTCAGTTTGCGGATCACGTCGCCCGCCTTCAGGCCGGCCTTGTCGGCCGGGCTGCCGCGCTCGACATTCGACACCAGCGCGCCTTCCGGCGTGGCCAGCTTGAACGAATCGGCGAAGCCCTGGTTCACTTCCTGCACCGTCACGCCCAGCTTGGCGTGGCTGGCCTTGCCGGTGGCGACGATCTGGTCCTTGATGCGGGTCGCCAGGTCGATCGGGATCGCGAACGACAAGCCCTGGAAGCCGCCGGTCTGGCTATAAATCTGCGAGTTGATGCCGACCACTTCGCCGCGCACATTGAACAGCGGGCCGCCCGAGTTGCCGGGATTGACCGCCACGTCGGTCTGGATGAACGGCACGTTGCTGTCGTCCGGCAGCGAGCGGCCCTTGGCGCTGACCACGCCGGCCGTCACGGTGCTGTCGAAACCGTAAGGCGAACCGATCGCCAGCACCCATTCGCCGACTTTCAGGTTGACCGAGCTGCCGAGCGGCACCACCGGCAAGTTCCTGGCGTCGATCTTCAGCACCGCGATATCGGTCTTCGGATCGGAACCGAGCACCTTGGCGCGAAATTCGCGGCGGTCGTTCAATTTCACCGTCACTTCGCGGGCGTCGCGCACCACGTGGGCATTGGTCATGATGATGCCGTCCGCACTGACGATGAAGCCCGACCCCAGGCCGTGGGTCGGCACTTCGCGCCCGCCGCCACCGCCTTGCGGCCCCTGGAAGCGGCGGAAGAATTCAAGGAATGGGTCATCGCCGAACGGGTCGGCGCGCTGGCCGCGGCCGCCGTCGGCCACGTCGTAGCCGACCTTGGTGCTGCCGGTGACGCTGATATTGACCACCGCCGGACCGTTGCGGGTCACGATCTGGCTGAAGTCGGGCAGCGTCACCACCGTTTGCGGACCGGCCGCCGCGGGCACCGCCGTGACGGCCGCCGCCGCGACCGGCGCAGGCGGCGACGCATTGGCGTCCGCGTTATTCTGATGCACTGCGACCGCACCGACCGCGCCGATCACGCCGACGGCGGCTACCGCCAGGGTCAGGCGCTTGATTGTCATCGATCCGGTATGAGCTTGGTTTTGCATGAAGCACTCCTCAAATTGAACGAGTTGTTGATGTCTTCAATATGGGGCACAAGACTTAGACTGCACTTAACAAAATAAGAATGGCGATAAGGCTTAAGTCTGCCCTTAAGTTTGCCGGGGATTTTACCTAGGAATCAGGCAAACAGGAATGAAAACTGGCCGGATCGACCGGCCAGTGGTGTTTTACCCGAGGCGCGGACAGCCGCCCGCGCCGTCAAGGGGCGCTTTTAAGCGGCCTGGCGCTGTTCCAGCGCGGTGACGTTTTCGGCGCCATCGATGACGATCTTGCGCGGTTTCAGCGCTTCCGGCACTTCACGCACCAGGTCGATGGTCAGCATGCCGTTGTCGAACGAAGCGCCACTCACCTTGACGTGATTGGCAAGCTGGAAACGCTGCTCGAAGTCGCGCGCGGCTATGCCACGGTGCAAGAAGGTGCGCTGGATGTCATCCTTTTGCTTGCGGCCGCTAACGTGCAAGGTCTCGCGTTCGGCAACGATATCGATTTCGCTGCGGGAAAAGCCGGCCAGCGCCATCACGATCCGGTATTTATCTTCCGACACCAGTTCGATGTTGTAAGGAGGGTAGCTGGGTTGTGCATCGCCACGTTGCGCTTCATTCAGCAAGTGGGCCAGACGGTCGAAACCAATGGCGGAACGATACAGTGGGGCAAGGTCAAATGTACGCATGATGTCTATCCTTTTCAAGTTAAGCGATAAGTTGGCGGACCTCGTTCTGAGCATCCGTTGCATCCAATCTAATGCCAGACAGCGTGCTTTCAAGGCCTTGAAAAATGTGATTTTTGCCCAAAGGGAAACGAAAATAATGAAAAAAGTGCCGCTGGCCAGCCGATTCACTTAATTGCTTATTTAATCACAATGATGCCATGAGGAAAACTAACTGCTGCATGATACCGGCACTGCGCGTATCATCAAGCGGGCTCTTACTTCGCTGACTGCCCCATTGACGTCTTCATTAATTGCCGCCCATTTAACTTTTACCGTCCAGTACATGACTACCCTCTTCCAGCCACGTTCCCTCTCCGCCGCATTGATCGCCCTGCTGATGGCCGCCACAGCGGCCCACGCCGACACCATCCCCGCAGCGCTGGACCAGCCTTATCCCGGCACCATCGTGCTGAAGGTCGACGCCAGCAACCTGGCGCAGCAAATCTTCAATGTGCACGAAAGCATACCGGTCAAGGCCGGCCAGCTGACCTTGTTGTATCCGCAATGGCTGCCTGGCCATCACAACCCGACCGGCCCGCTGAACCAGTTCGCCGGCCTGACATTGAGCGGCAACGGCCAGCGCCTGGAATGGCGCCGCGACCCGCTCAATATGTTCGCCTTCCACGTCGACGTTCCGGCCGGCGTCGAGACGCTGGAAGCCGAATACCAATTCCTGTCGCCGCTCGATCCGGGCCAGGGCCGCATCATGATGACCAATGAAATTCTCGGCGTGCAGTGGAATGCGGTGGCGCTGTACCCGGCCGGTTACGCCAGCCGCCGCATCACCGTGCAGCCCAACCTGACCTTGCCGGACGGCTGGTCGTACGGCAGCGCGCTGGAAACCGCGCAAAAAAACGGCAACCAGGTCGCCTTCAAGCCGCTGGACCTGGAAACGCTGGTCGATTCGCCGCTGTTCGCCGGCAAATACTTCAAGCGCATCGACCTCGATCCGGGCGCCAAGGTGCCGGTGCACCTGAACCTGGTGGCCGACAATCCGGAAAACCTGGAAACCACGCCGCAACAAATCGAACAACACCGCGCGCTGATACAGCAAAGCTACAAACTGTTCAACTCGCACCATTACGCCCATTACGACTTCCTGCTGGCGCTCAGCGATGAATTCGGCCACATCGGCACCGAACACCACCAATCGAGCGAAAATGCGCTCAAGCCGGATTACTTCACGGACTGGAACAAGACCGAAGCCCAGCGCGTGTTGCTGCCGCATGAATACACCCACTCGTGGGACGGCAAGTTCCGCCGCCCGGCCGGCCAGGCCGTGGCGGACTTCAACACGCCACTCGAAAACAGCCTGCTGTGGGTCTATGAAGGCCAGACCCAGTACTGGGGTTATGTGCTGGCGGCGCGTTCCGGCCTGGTCGCGCCGGCCCATGTAATCGACCTGTTCGCCTCCACCGCGGCGCGCTACGACAGCATAGTGGGACGCAGCTGGCGCGCGATGCAGGACACCACCAACGACCCGGTCGTCACCAACCGGCGCCCGCAAGGCTGGTCCAGCTGGCAGCGCAGCGAGGATTATTATTCCGAAGGGTCGCTGATCTGGCTCGACATCGACAGCAAGCTCCGCGAAATGTCAGGCGACAAGCGTTCGCTGGACAATTTCGCGCGCGGCTTCTTCGGCGTGTTGGATGGCAGCGCGGTCGCCGCGCCGTACACCTTCGACGACGTGGTGCAGGCGCTGAACGCGGTGCAGCCCTACGACTGGAGCACCTTCCTGCGTAGCCGCCTCGATGGCCACGGCCCTGGCGCACCGCTGGACGGCCTGACGCGCGCAGGCTGGAAACTGGTGTACAGCGACAAGCCGACCGATTTCATGAAGGGCATCGAAACCGGCAACGCGGTGACCGACCTGACGTATTCGCTGGGCTTTAATGTGGACAAGGGCGGCAAGATCAGCGGGGTGCTGTGGGACGGTCCCGCTTTCAAGGCTGGCCTGTCGGGCAACACCACGCTGCTCGCCGTCAACGGCGCCGCTTACCAACCCGAACTGCTGAAAGCGGCGATCACCACGGCCAAGGATGGCACACAGCCGATCGAGCTGTTGTTCAAGAAGGGCAAGAAATTCCGCACCGTGGCGATAGACTACCACGGCGGCTTGAAATATCCGCGCCTGGAACGCATCCCCGGCACGCCTGATCGCTTGACGACGATCTTGCAGCCGTTGAAATAAGAAGAAGCGATAAAAATGAACGGCCGCAGTTCTTGGCCCCTCGCATTTTGGTGTATGCTCATCATATGAATAATGATACCGATATCCAGCTCAGCGGCCCGTTCAAGGCCACCGACGGCTCTGGCCGTTCCCATGACATCAAGGCAATCCGCATTTTCGATGAAGGCTACGGCATCATCGACGTGTATGTGGATTTTTCCGCCGCCCTCGACAGCGGCGCGTACAAGGATAAAACCCTGGTCGGCCACATCCTGACGCGCCTGCGCAGCCTCGGCTACGTCGGTCCCGACTTCGGCCATGGCGACCTGGGCCTGCAAGACAAAAAACTGATCGTGCTGGAAGCGCCGGAAGCATTTTCCGTGTTTGCGGCAAGCAAGGGATGGAAAGACTTGTCGGCGGAGTTCGACGACGAAGGCTGATGCCTTGATCTGATCTTGAACATGCCCGGCCTGCGATGCCGGGCATTTTTTATTCAGGCCAGGTCAGAGATCAGATAGCGCGCACTCCAGGCCGCGATCAGGTTCGCCACATAGGCGGCGTCTGCGCGCCCGGTCAGCAAATGGTCGGCGTCGTCGAGCGAAATGAAACTCTTCGGATGCTTGGCCATGCTCAATATTTCATTCGCATTGGCGATATCGACCGTGGTGTCGTTGGGCGCATGCATCACCAGCAAGGCGCGCCGCAAATTGGCGATGCTCTGCTTCAAGCTGTTGCTGCTGACATCATCGACGAATTGCTGGCGGATGCGGAACGGCCGTCCTTCCAGTTGCACCAACGCTTCGCCTTCGGCCGCGATTTGCGCCAGCTGATCGCGGAACATGCCCGTCACATATACCGGATTGCTGGGCGCGGCCAGCGTGACGACCGCCGTCGCCTCCGGCACGCTGGCTGCCGCGGCCAGCACCGCCGCGCCGCCCAGGCTGTGGCCGATCAGCATTTGCGGCGCCCGGTGTCTGGTCCGCAAAAAATCGGCGGCCGCGACCAGGTCGGCCACATTCGATGAAAAATTGGTGCTGGCAAACTCTCCTTCGCTGGCGCCGAGGCCGGTGAAATCGAAACGCAGCACCGCGATGCCATGTTCGGTCAATCCCTGCGCAATGCGCCGCGCCGCCAGCACATCCTTGCCGCAGGTAAAACAATGGGCAAATATCGCATAGGCCTTGACCGGACCGTCCGGCGCATCGAGACGCGCCGCCAGTGTATGCCCGTGAGCGCCGGGAAAATCTTGCCGTGATGCTTGCATGGTGTATCCAAAAAAAATAATCTGCTATGGATACCACTGTGCACCAGATGCGCGAATGCGGCAAGTTTTCATCATCAACTGAACAAGCCATGCAAATACCAGCGCGGCGCGCCATCCTCGCCACTGCCGCTGATGCGCTCGCGATAGACCCAGTAATGCGCATGGTCCTGCCCCACGGCGATGAAATAATCGCGCGCCTCGGCGGTGCTCCACCAGCCCGCCTCGATGCGCTCCGGCACCGACACCATCTTCAGCGGCGATCCATAATAGGGCCGCTCGTTACGCGTCATCAAGGCCAGCGGCCGCGCCAGCAGCCAGCCGGGACGCGGCATGCCGCTCAAATCGGCCGGCAATTGCTGCTGGCGCGCCGCCGCGCTGATGTTGCGCTGCACCGGCAGCCATGCATTCGCCGTTTCCGGCCGATAATCGGCCAGCGGCGCCGCTTGCAGCACATTATCTTCACCGAGGCGCGCCGCCAGCAATTCCAGCAAGCGCCGGCGTTCCTGCGGCGTAGCGCCCGGCTCGGGAAACAGCGACGCGCTGGGCGGCGCCATGGCATGCACTTGCAGCGCCTCCAGGCACAGCCCAATCACCGGCGCGTCCAGCGTCATCCGGGCCAGCCGTTCTTTTAGCAGGCGCAGCAAATGTTCGCCGCGCCAGGCTGGCTCGGCCAGCACGATGTCGATCACCGTCGGCGCACGCGCGACCCGGCCGCGCTCATGCTCCAGCAGCAAATTGACAGACTCGACCGCCAATTGCCGCGCGCACATCCAGCCCGTCATTTGCAGCAGCAGGCTGCGCGCGCCAGACAGCAGCGCCCCTGCATCGTCGACCCGTTCGAACAATTCCAGCCGGGCCCGGAAACTGGGCGGCGCCACGATCCACTCGAACAGCTCGACAGCGTGGCCATGCGCAGCGTCCAGCATGTCGAGCAATTCGCGGCCGCAACGGCGCTGCAAACCGGGCCGCGGCAACTGGCGCATCTGTCCCAGCGTGGCACAGCCGATACCGTCGAGCCAGCTCAAAAAAGGCCGCGCCGGCGGCGCCAGGCTGGCCGGCAAACTGTCCAGCCGGCGCGCCATCGCCGCCATCGTCAAGGTCCGGCCCGCGCCACCGCGCGCCAGCAGCCAGGCGCCGCGCGCGGTGGGCGCGCAACTGAGCCGTGCCGTAAAACCCAGTCCGCGCAGGCTGGCCCGTATCGCCCGGCACAGCTTGCGGATACCGCCGAACAAACGCAGGCTGGCGCCGATATCGATCAACAAGGTCGCCTCTTCGGCGGCCGCCACCAGCGGCGTGTATTGCAGCAAAGCCAGCGCCACCGCTTGCAACGCTTGCGCCTCTTGCAGCGGCGCGCGCTGGTGCACCCGGGCGTGCGGCGCCAGTATCAGCACGCCGCCGCGCCGCATGCCATGGCTGACTCCCGCCTGCCGCGCGCGTGCCGACAGCGCCATCACCTGCTCGTGTTCCAGCACCACGCCGCAGGCGTCATCCGACCAGTTCGGGCAAAACACCTCGAGCGGAAGCCGGGGCAGATAAAGGCCGATCCAGAGGCGCATGTCGTATTGGCGAGAAGAGGTTAAAGGACGAAAGGTGTGAAGGCACCAGGTTCAACGCCAAAAACAGCGGCGTCTCGCGCCGTGGCCCGCGCCGTTTGACGAAGCCGATATCGATGCCGCCGGCGGCCGGCCGCAGCGACAGGCGCAGCGGCGCCGGTGACGCATGTTGCGCGCTGGCCAGCGGACGCAGCATGCAAAACAGCGTGTCGCCGCTTTGCGCCGCCAAATGCAAGCGGCGCAAGGTTTCGCCGCGCACATGGTTCTGCCAAAACAGCAAGGCACCGCAACTACCGCTGCGCAACACGTTTTCAGCGGCCCACAGGGCGTCGCCGCTATTGTTGCTGCGTATCCAGATCAGTTGCGACGGATCCAGCCCCAGCGCGGCCAAGGCCAGCGCTTGCGGCGGATGCGGCGGCTGCAGCATGACGATGGGACGCTGGGACAAACCCGCCAGCGCCGGGCTGAGCAAACGCATTTCGCCGCTGCCCGGCTGTTGCAGCAGCAAATCGATCATGTTGCCGGCCGGCCAACCTTGCCCCGGCAATTGCGCCGACAGCGCCGCGAAGCCGGTGTCGATGCAGCGCTCGGCCGAATGCGCCAGTTGCGATGCGCGCCACAAGGAGGGATGCAGCGCCTCGGGCGCCGCGACGGGGTCGGATGTTTGCATCAGAGTCCTCCGGTAAAATACTGTATGTATATACAGTACTATTTGAACCTGAGTTTGGCAAGGCTTATCTTGTCAGGCGCGTGTCTTAGGTCAGAAAAACGGCGATGGGAATCAGGTTTACTGTAAGATAAGCAACGTCCTTAGCGTGCAGCAATGCCTTCAGCCATTTCTTTTTGACCAAGGAAACCTCGACTTGAGCACCATACAATTGATCAGCGCCATCGTCTTCGGCTTGGCGCTCCTCCACACTTTCGCGGCCAAGTCGTTTGAAATACTGGCGCACCGCCATCCGCGCCACGCCGGCCTGTTTCATTTGCTGGGTGAAGTCGAGGTGGTATTCGGTTTCTGGGCGTTTATCCTGATCATCCTGATGGCCTGCGTATCGGGCAGCCGGCAAGCGATCGATTACGCCGAATCGCGCCATTACACTGAACCGCTGTTTGTCTTCGTGGTGATGGTGGTGGCCGCGTCGCGCCCGGTGCTCGATGCGGTGCGGCGGCTGCTGGGCGGGGTGGCGCGGATCTTGCCGCTGCGTACCGAGTTGGCGCTGGTCTGGCTGGGCCTGGCGCTGGTGCCGCTGACCGGCTCACTGATTACCGAGCCGGCCGCGATGACCTTGGCCGCGCTGATGCTGGCGCCGCAAATCTTCCGCCAGGGCATCCCTGAATGGCTGAAGTACGGCGCGCTCGGCGTGCTGTTCGTCAACGTCTCGATCGGCGGCACGCTGACCTCCTACGCCGCGCCGCCGGTGCTGATGGTGGCCTCGACATGGAACTGGGACAGCGTCTACATGGCCAGCCATTTCGGCTGGAAAGCCGCGATCGCGGTATTCATCAATGCCACCGGCATCACTTTCCTGCTGCGCAAGCATGTGCAAAACCACAGCGCTCCCGCCAGCAAATCGGTCGAGGCGATTCCCGTGCCGTGGCCGGTGACGGCGGTGCACCTGATCGTGCTGGCCTCGGTGGTGTTGCTGGCGCATCACCCGGTCTTATTCCTCGGCCTGTTCCTGCTGTTCCTCGGTTTTGTGCAAGCATACCAGCGTTACCAGAATCCGTTGATCTTGAAGGAAGGCTTGCTGGTCGGATTTTTCCTGGCCGGCCTGGTGGTGCTGGGCGGCATGCAGCAATGGTGGTTGCAACCGATCGTCTCCAGTTTACAGCCGGTGGCGCTATTCTTTGGCGCGCTGGGCTTGACCGCGATTACCGACAATGCCGCCCTGACTTATCTCGGCTCCTTGATCGCCGGCATGAGCGATGAAGCAAAATACATGCTGGTGGCCGGCGCGGTAGCCGGCGGCGGCTTGACGGTGATCGCCAACGCGCCCAATCCGGCCGGGGTCGCCTTGCTGCGCCGTGGTTTCCAGGATGAATCGGTCGGCATGCTCGGCTTGTTGCTGGGCGCTGTGCTGCCGACCGCCATCGCGGCGACGGCATTCTTCCTGTAATGTTGGAGCGCGGCACAAAGCGTGCAGGGCAAGGCAACGCAGCCATGGGCGTTTGGTCAGGCGCGGCGGCGCTGGTGACGCGCAAAGAACTCCAGCATCATCTTGCTGGCGTCCGGACCAGCCTTGGCGTGAAACGCCAGGCTGGCGTCGCCGCCGCTCCACGCATGCTCCAGGTGCTCGATCTTCGCCACTCTCAGCATCAGCTTGCCATCCACATGAAAGTCACGCAATTGACAGCCGCGCGCCGGATTGCGGCTGCCCGGCGCACCGGGCGGCATGATCTCGACGCTCACCTCGGTTTCCTTCGGCATGCGGTTCAGCAATATGCTCTGACGCATTAATTGAGTCTGGTTAATCGGGCGCACCACCTTGTCGCTATCGCCCTGGATCAGGATGGTCGGCATGCCGGGAAAACCCGGCCGTGCGGCCAGTACTTCATCGATCGCGCGATCGACCCGCGAACTGGCGCCATGCTGCATCACGCCCAGCGCGCCTATCATATTGTGGCCGCCGCCAAACATCGGCCCGGAATGCAAGCCCAGCGCCGCGATCAGCTCGGGATGGCGCAGCGCAATGATATTGGCCATGCCGGCACCGGCTGAAATACCGGCCAGGTAAATACGCGTGGGGTCGATCGCATAACGCGCCGCCACTTGCTCGATCAGGCCGACAATCAGGCGCGCGTCGCCGCCGCCCTCCTGCGTCATTTTTTCATACCACTTCCAGCAACGCCGCGCATGCGAGCGCAACGATTGCTGCGGGTACAGCACCGCATAGCCCTTTTGTTCGGCCAGCCGGTTCATCCGAGTGCCTTGCGCAAACTGCGTCGCGCTCTGTTCGCAGCCATGCAGCATCACGATCAGCGGCAAGCCCCTTTGCTGCACGGCTGCCGATGGCGGTCTATGCGGCAAATACAGCCAGTAACTGATGCGCCGCGCCGCCAGCCCCCCCAGTTCGGGCGCCGCCGCATGATACGACGCCAGCCACTTGCCGGGCAGCACGTCGGACGATGCCGCCTTGCTGCGCGGACGCTTGTTCAGCGTCACCCTGGTCTTGAAGGGTGACGGCGGAGCGGCCGGTTTCGACCGGCGTTCAGGTTTGCCGCGCGGCTTGGCGACAGGTTTGACAACGAGCGGCGCCAACAAGCTTTTCACCAGTTTTTTGGCGCTGCGCTGTTGCATTTTTCCGGCACGCACCAAGGTGCGTATCCATTTTGTCGACGAACTGACCATAACGCCTCCTCTGTTATTCATAGAGTAACGCAAAAATCTTTACTGTTCGGTACGCCAACGCGCCAAGCGGCGTCGTGGACACTATTGAGGAGTATCAAGTGCGTCACCGGGCGAATGCTTAATCTGGCTTATCAGCACCCGATTCATCTGATCGCCACGGCAAAAAATGCTGGAGCGCAAAATCACCCCACAGGAGAACAATATGAGCTATCTCGACCGCGACACCCTGGGCATGTACAAACGCAGCGGCAGCGAAGGCCCCGGCCCATCGCTGATGGGCGCCGATACGCTGATCGGCGACGACGTCTACAACCATAATGAAGAAGACCTCGGCGACATCAAGGAAATCATGCTCGACATGCGCACCGGCCAGGTGGCTTATGCGGTGCTGTCGTTCGGCGGCATCCTCGGCATGGGCGAAAAACTGTTTGCCGTGCCATGGGAACGCCTGAACCTGGACACCGTCAACAAACGCTTCATCCTCGACGTCGAAAAAGACCGCCTGAAAAACGCACCCGGCTTCGACAAGGACCACTGGCCCGACATGGCCAGCGACGACTGGAGCAGTGAAATCAGTAATTTCTACGGCACCAATTCGCTGTCGGGTTTTGGCGGCATGACCGGCACCCGTTCGCCATCGGCCGCCGACTTGCGTTCGGGCGCCAGCATGCAATCGGGCAGCGGTTCCGGTTCGATGTCCGGTGGCTCGCAGTCGGGCGGCAGTGTGCAATCGGACACGGGCAGGCGCTCGAAACTCGATAATCAAGACGATATCAACAAACGCTCCTGACCTGGTTCAAGGTCACCGCCGGCATACGCTGCCCAAGCAGCAGCGTATGCCAAGGGCAAGTTTAACGCTGCATCGATTCCCACACTTTTTGCAGCCGCTTGGCCGATACCGGCATGGGCGTGCGCAATTCCTGGGCGTACAAGGACACACGCAACTCTTCCAGCATCCAGCGGAATTCGACCAGTTTCGGATCGGTATTCTTGCCGGCCTGGCGGTCCTTGGCGAAACGCAGATACGGCGCGGCCGCTTGCTGCCATTCGGCCATCAGCTTGGCATCGCGCGCAGGATCGGCGCGCAGTTTTTCCAGCCGCACATTGATCGCTTTCAGGTAGCGCGGGAAATGCGACAACTGCGTGTAATCGTTGTCCGATAAAAAGCGTTTATTGACCAAGCCTTGCAACTGGCTTTGCATGTCCGCCGCCGCTTGCGGCTGCACGTTTTGCAAACGTTTCGGCAGTCCGTGGAATTCGGTCAGCACTTGCGACAGCAAACGGGCGATCTCATTGACCAGCAGCACCAGCCGCGACTTGCCTTCATCCTTGCGCTTGGTGAACGACGCGGCATCGATCGGCAATGGATCTTGCAGACAGGCGATATCGAGCGCCTTGTTGATGATTTGCTCGCGCAACTCCTCCTGCGAACCCAGCGCCATGAATTGCATGCCCATCTGCTGCAAGCCGGGGATGCTTTTTTCGATGTACTTGATTTGCTCTTTCAATTGCAGCGCGAACAAACGCCGCAAGCCGACCCGGTGCGTGCGCGCCGCCACGGTCGGATCGTCGAATACTTCCAGGTCGCAATGGCTGCCCTTGTCGACCAGCGCCGGGAAACCGATCAAGGTCAACTTGCCTTGCACGATTTCCAGCAATTCCGGCAATTCGCCAAAGGTCCAGCCGGTCAAGCCCATGTGCTGCGCCACGCTGTTGGCCGGCACCGTATTGCCGGCTTTCGGCGCATTGCCGCTGGCGACCTTGGCCGCCAGGACGACATCGGCCTTCAAGGGCGTGCCCGCTTGCGGTTTCGACACTTCGGCCAGCTTCTGGAAACTCTGGCGCGCCTGGCCGCCGAATTCGGCTTGCAGCGTGGCCAGGTTGCGGCCCATTTCCAACTGGCGGCCATGTTCGTCGATCACTTTGAAATTCATGAAGTGATGCGCCGGCAAGGTTTCCGGCTTGAAATCGGTGGTCAGCACGCTGATCGTGATTTGGGCGCGGATATCGGCAATGACAGCGTCGATCAAGTCGCCGCGGCCAAACACGCCCGCCGCATGCACCCGCTCGCAAAACTTGGCCGCGTAATCGGGCAGCGGCACGCAATGGCGGCGCAGCTTTTGCGGCAGCGATTTCAGCAGCAAATGGACTTTTTCCTTCAGCATGCCCGGCACCAGCCATTCGCAGCGTTCGCGCGGCAACTGGTTCAGCGCATACAGCGGCACCGCCAGCGTCACGCCGTCGCGCAGGCTGCCCGGCTCGAAATGATAGGTCAGTTGCATTTCGAGCCCGGTCACCGCCATTATTTTCGGGAACAGGTCGGTGGTCACGCCGGCCGCTTCATGGCGCATCAATTCATCGCGGTTCAGGAACAGCAGCTTCGCTTGCGCAGCAGTCGCATCCTTGTGCCACTTTTCAAAACCGGCGCCATTGCAGACGGTCGCCGGCAGCAATTTATCGTAAAACGCGGCGATCAATTCGTCGTCGACCAGCACGTCCAGGCGGCGCGACTTGTGCTCCAGGTTTTCGATTTCCTTGATCAGCTTGTGATTATGGGCAAAGAATGGCGCCCGCGTATCGAAGTCGCCGCCGACCAGCGCATCGCGGATAAAGATGTCGCGCGCTTCGGAGGGATTGAAATTGCCATAGTTGATGCGGCGCTGGCTGTACACCACCAGCCCGTACAGCGTGGCGCGTTCGGAAGCGCTCACTTGCGCGCTACGTTTTTCCCAGCGCGGCTCGCCCCAGGATTTCTTGAGCAAGTGACCGCCCACTTTTTCCAGCCACTCGGGCTGGATTTGCGCCACGCAGCGCGCATACAGCCGCGTCGTATCGACCAGTTCGGCCGCCATGATCCACTTGCCGGGCTTCTTCAACAGCGAAGAACCGGGCCAGACATTGAACTTGATGCCGCGCGCACCGAGGAAACCGGCGCCCGGCTCATCTTCGCCCTTGAAGCCGATATTGCCCAGCAAACCGGTCAACAACGCCATGTGCAAGTTTTCATAGGTCGCCGGCGCGTCGTTCAAGCGCCAGCCCTGTTCCTTGACGATGGTCAGCAATTGCGAATGCACATCGCGCCACTCGCGCAGGCGCAATTGCGACAGGAAATTGCTCCGGCAATTGTCTTGCAACTGGCGATTGGTTTTCTTGTGTTCGATCGCCGATTCGAACCATGTCCAGATCTTGATGTAGCTGAGGAATTCCGATTTTTCATCGGCAAATTTCTTGTGCGCTTCATCGGCGGCTTGCTGGTGTTCCAGCGGCCGGTCGCGCGGATCCTGCACCGACAGCGCCGCCGCGACGATCAACACTTCGGTCAGGCAGACATTGTCCAGCGCGGCCAAAATCATGCGCCCGACGCGCGGGTCGAGCGGCAATTTGGCCAGCTTGTTACCCAGCGGCGTCAGGCGGTTGACATCGTCGACCGCGCCCAATTCGTGCAACAACTGGTAACCGTCAGCAATCGCGCGCGCCAGCGGCGGTTCGATGAACGGGAAGGTTTCAACATCGGTCAAGTGCAGCGACTTCATGCGCAAGATGACCGACGCCAGCGACGAACGCAAGATTTCCGGCTCGGTGAATTTCGGCCGCAGCAGGTAATCCTGCTCTTCGTACAGGCGGATACAGACACCGTCGGCAACCCGGCCGCAACGCCCGGCGCGCTGGTTGGCCGCCGATTGCGCGATCGGCTCGATCTGCAATTGCTCGACCTTGTTGCGGTAGCTATACCGTTTGACGCGCGCCAGGCCGGCATCGACGACATAACGGATGCCCGGCACCGTCAGCGAGGTTTCCGCCACGTTGGTGGCCAGCACGATGCGGCGCGCATTGCTGACCTTGAATACCCGTTCCTGCTCTTCGGCCGACAGGCGGGCGAACAGCGGCAAGATCTCGACATGCGGCGGATGATGTTTGCGCAACGCTTCGGCGCAATCGCGGATTTCGCGTTCGCCCGGCAAGAACACCAGTACATCGCCGGAACCGATGCGGCACAATTCCTCGACGCCATCGACCACCGCATCCATCAAGTCGCGTTTTTCGCGCGCGGCGTCGCGCGCATTCGGCGCTTTCTGCGGCGCCTTGGCAGTGTCGGCGCCCGGCATGGCCACGGCTTCGCGCTCGACCGGACGGTAGCGCACTTCCACCTGGTACAAACGGCCCGACACTTCGATCACCGGCGCCGGCTTTTCCGGCGTGCCGAAATGGCGCGCAAAACGGTCGGCGTCGATGGTGGCCGAGGTGATGATGATTTTCAAGTCCGGCCGGCGCGGCAACAGCTGTTTCAGGTAACCGAGCAGGAAATCGATGTTCAGACTGCGTTCGTGGGCCTCATCGATGATGATGGTGTCGTAATTTTTCAACAGCGGATCGGTTTGCGTTTCCGCCAGCAAGATACCGTCCGTCATCAGCTTGACCGCCGCGCCACGGTTCAGCGTATCGGCGAAGCGCACCTTGAAGCCGACGGTTTCGCCCAGCGGCGTGCCCATTTCCTGCGCGATGCGCTTGGCGGTCGACGACGCGGCGATCCGGCGCGGCTGGGTATGGCCGATCAAGCCTTTCTGGCCACGGCCCAGCTCCAGGCAAATTTTCGGCAACTGGGTGGTCTTGCCGGAACCGGTCTCGCCGCAAACGATGATGACCTGGTTCGCTTGCAAGGCCTCGGCGATTTCGGCGCGCCGGCCCGAGACCGGCAAATCTTCCGGATAAGTAATCGGCGGCAGCGGATTGCGGAACGGCGCGTCGGCTTCCCTGGCAACCTTCGGCTCGCGCGGCGCACGCTGTCCGGGCCGGCGCGGCGGCTGCCCTTGCGCTGGTCCCTGAACTGAGCCCGGCCTTTGCCCCTGCTGTTGACGCGGCTGCTGGCGTGGCTGCTGGCGTGGCTGCACCTCGCCTTGCGGCCGGGGTGCTGTGGTTTTTGCCACAGCAGGCGTGGCCGATGCGGCCGGCCGGGCCGCTTCGGCGGGCGATTGGGGGGGCTGGACAGGAGAAGAAGGCTTATTACTTGCTTGGGACATTGTTTTTTACAGGTATTTAGTACGCACATCGCGCAGCGAATTATAATGCGCTTAATGGAAAACCCTACCCAATTCGTCCAATGGCTGCGCTCAGTCGCGCCCTACATCCACGCTTTTCGTGGCAAGACCTTCGTGGTCGCCTTCCCAGGTGAACTCGTTACCGCTGGCGCGTTGCCGGTGCTGGCGCAGGACTTGTCCCTGCTGCACGCGCTCGGCATCAAAGTCGTGATCGTGCACGGCTCGCGACCGCAAGTGGCGGAACAACTGGCATTGCGCAACGTCGAAGGCCGTTTTACCAATGGCATACGGGTCACCGATATCGCGGCGCTGGAATGCGCCAAGGAAGCGGCTGGTGAATTGCGCCTCGATATCGAGGCCGCGTTCAGCCAGGGCTTGCCGAACACGCCGATGGCGCACGCGGCGATTCGTATTATTTCAGGCAACTTCGTCACCGCCCGACCGCTCGGCGTGATCGACGGCGTCGACCTGGAATTGACCGGCATGGTGCGCAAGATCGCCGCCGAAACCATCCACTCGATCCTGGCCGCCGACGCGCTGGTATTGTTGTCGCCGCTGGGTTTTTCGCCGACCGGCGAAGCGTTCAACCTGACCATGGAAGACGTCGCCGTCTCGACCGCGATCGCGCTGCATGCCGATAAACTGATTTTCATCAGCGAAACGCCAATGATGAGCGATGTCACCGGCGTCGAAATCCGCGAACTGTCGTCGCACCAGGCAGAAGCCGTGCTGATGGCGAGTTTCTTGCCGCAAGACACAGCGTTCTACTTGCAGCACGCTATCAAGGCTTGCCATAACGGCGTGCCACGGGCGCACATCGTGCCGTTCGCCACCGATGGTTCCGCGCTGCTGGAATTGTTTACCCATGATGGCGTCGGCACCATGATCAGCCATGAAAACCTGGAAAGCTTGCGCCAGGCCACCATCGAAGACGTCGGCGGCATCATCAAACTGATCGAACCGCTGGAAGCCGACGGCACGCTGGTCAAGCGCGGCCGCGAATTGATCGAACGCGAAATCGATTATTTCTCGGTCATCGAGCATGACGGCGTCATTTTCGGCTGCGCCGCCTTGTACCCGTTCCCGGCGCAAAAGATGGCGGAAATGGCGTGCCTGACCGTCAACCCCGACGTGCAAGCCCAGGGCGATGGCGAACGTATCTTGAAACACATGGAAAACCGCGCCCGCGCCGCCGGCTTGAACAAATTGTTCGTGCTGACCACGCGCACCTCGCACTGGTTCAAGAAACGCGGCTTCATCACCGCCACCGTCGACGACTTGCCGAAGGACCGCCAGCATATGTACAACTGGCAGCGCAAATCGCAAGTGCTGATCAAGATGCTGTAGCGTTTTTACTCTTCCGCCATCAAAAAGCCTGGCAAACGCAGCGCTGCGTTTGCCAGGCTTTTTTTCAGGCCAGTCTTTTAGTTAATATTGAGTGCAGGGAAAGACTTGACCAGGTCGTCGAGCGCCTTCAACTGGGTCAGGAACGGCTCCAGCTTATCGAGCGGCAAGGCGCTAGGGCCATCGCAACGGGCGTTGTCCGGATCGGGATGCGACTCCAGGAACAAGCCGGCCAAGCCGACCGCCAGGCCGGCACGGGCCAGGTCGGCCACTTGCTGGCGGCGTCCGCCCGATGCCGCGCCGCCCGGATCACGTTGTTGCAAAGCATGCGTGACGTCGAAAATGATCGGCAAGTTGTCGCAAGTCTTTTTCATCACGCCAAAACCCAGCATATCGACCACCAGGTTGTCGTAACCGAGGCAAGTGCCGCGGTCGCACAAGATCAGTTGATCGTTGCCCGCTTCCTTGAATTTTTCGACGATATTGGCCATCTGGCCCGGGCTGAGGAATTGCGGTTTCTTGATATTGATGACTTTACCGGTCTTGGCCAGCGCCACCACCAGGTCGGTCTGGCGCGCCAAAAAGGCGGGCAATTGCAGCACATCCACCACTTCGGCGACTTGCGCCGCTTGCCAAGGTTCATGCACGTCGGTAATCAACGGCACGCCAAACGCCGCCTTGACATCCTGGAAAATGCGCATGCCTTCTTCCAGTCCCGGTCCGCGATAGGAATGAATCGACGAGCGGTTCGCCTTGTCGAAGCTGGCCTTGAACACATAGGGGATGCCCAGTTTTTGGGTGACGCGCACATATTCCTCGCAGCTGCGCAGCGCGAGATCGCGCGATTCCAGCACGTTGATACCGCCAAACAACACGAAGCTGCCGTCATTGCTGACATTGATATCGTTGACTTTGACCATAGTCGATTCCATTTCGGTTAGTGATACTGATAACTTTTATAAACGGCGCCGCCAGCCCGGGCGCTACGCCGTTTTCACGATAAGGCATCTTACTCGCCGGGGCAGCACTTATCAAATTTGATCAGGCGCACCGATTACGGAGATCGGCGCGGGTCCGCCGGGGATGTCGGGAAAAGTACCTTATAATCACGTTTTACACATAGACCGCTTTAGGAGTACAGATGGCCCGCACTATCCATTGCATCAAACTGAACAAGGAAGCCGAAGGACTGGATTTCCCACCGTACCCTGGCGAATTGGGCAAGAAGATCTACGAATCGGTATCGAAAGAAGCGTGGGCTGCCTGGCTCAAGCATCAAACCATGCTGGTCAACGAAAACCGCTTGAACCTGGCCGACGCGCGCGCCCGCAAATACCTGGCCACCCAAATGGAAAAACATTTCTTTGGCGATGGCGCCGACGCCGCCATGGGTTACGTGCCGCCGACCGAATAAACGTACCGTCAAGACCGTTGCAACATCATCGCCCGTGGCCGCCGCGCCACGGGTTTGCTTTTCCGCTGCACCTCCGGCGTTTCACGTCACGCCAGCCCCGTTTTCCCGCCGCCTTGTGCCGTTTGGTCGCAGATGCATGGCGCCTGGCCGTCCGCACGCGCATAGTCCAGCCATCCTATCGACTCATGCAAAGGCAGCGCCATCATGATCCGGCAAATCATCCAGCATACTCCGCTTTACGTCTGGGCCATCCTGGCCTTGCTGGTTTATCGCGGCCTGGCCGCCAGCAAACAACGCCAGATCAGCGTCAAAAAGCTGCACATCATGCCTGTCGTGATGTTGCTGCTATCGCTGCAAGGCGTGCACGGCAGCTTTGGCCTGGATGGCCTGGCGCCCTTGGCCTGGATGGCTGGCGCAGCGGCCGGCGCCACATTGGCGTGGCGTCTGATCGATCCGGCGAACATCAGCGCGGATCCGCGGCAAGGCGTGATCACGCAGCCGGGCAGCTGGGTGCCGCTGATGTTGATGATGGCAATCTTTTGCATGAAATACATCGTCGCCGTGATGCTGGCCATCAACCCGGCACACCAGCATCAACTGGTCTTCGTGATCCCGGTATGCGCGCTGTACGGCCTGTGCAGCGGCATCTTCCTCGGCAGCCTGTTACGCAGCCTGGCCGTCTACCACCGCTTGTGAGTGGATTTAGAATGTCAGCGTGCGCACGCCTTCGGGCGTGCCCAGCAGGCAGACATCGGCGCCGCGGCTGGCGAAGATGCCGACCGCGATGACGCCGACGATCTGGTTGATGTGCCGTTCCAGCGCGACCGGATCGGTAATCGTCAAGCCCGGCACGTCGATGATGACGCCGCCATTGTCGGTGATGAACGCGTCATCGCTGCCGGCCTTCAGGCGCAAGCGCGGCTGGCCGCCCAGTTGCGCCAGTGCGCGCGATACCGACGCGCGCGCCATCGGCAATACTTCCACCGGCAAAGGAAACTTGCCCAGCGTGTCGACCAGCTTGGAGCCGTCGGCGATGCAGACAAATTGCTGCGATACCGAAGCGACAATCTTTTCACGCGTCAATGCTGCGCCGCCACCCTTGATCATCGCGCCGCTGGCCGTGATTTCATCGGCGCCATCGATATACACGGCGATCGATTCGACCTCGTTCAAGTCGAACACGGCGATGCCGTGGCCTTTCAGGCGCGCGGCGGTCGCTTCGGACGACGCGACCGTCCCTTTGATGCGATCCTTGATCTTGGCTAATTCATCAATGAAAAAGTTTGCCGTAGAACCAGTGCCTACGCCTATAATTTCCCCATCGACAACATATTCGATGGCGGCGCGGGCAACTGCTTGTTTCAATTCGTCTTGGGTCATGGTCTGAGTGTGAGTAAAAAGTGAAGGGATAGCGCTATTTTAGCGGATCACTAAGCGGACCCAGCGCCTGATCGACGACAACGGCGCCGAAAATCCGTCAAAACGGCCGGCCGGCGAGCGCGCCGCACACCTGCTATTGCTGGGTATGCCGGGTAAAATGTGCGAAAATGACGTTATCGACAGTTGACGCTTCAGGAATGCCAAATGGATCACAGTAAACAAGTACTCGTTGTCGATGACAGCCGTGTCTCGCGCCTGATGGCGCATCAATTTATTCTCAGCAAACACCCTGACTGGCAAGTCGTGGAAGCGGCCACCGGCGAAGAAGCGCTGGAAAAAGCCAAGACCATGGCACCGGTTTTGATTTTGCTCGACGTAAACATGCCTGGCATGGGCGGTGTCGCCGCGGCTGAACAATTGCGCCAGTTGTGTCCGGCCGCCCATATTGTGCTGGTCACCGCGAATGTGCAGAACGCCACCCGCAACCGGGCCGCCGACCTGGGCGTCGGTTTCATGGAAAAACCGATCACCGAACACCGCATCCATCAATTGATCGCCGCGCTGGAGCTGTAAGCATGGTCAATCTCACCGAACTCGAAAATGACGCCCTGGTAGAGATTTTCAACATCGGGGTTGGCCACGCGGCGGCGGCGATGAGTGAAATCGTGAACGAGGAAGTCACGATGTCGGTGCCGTCGATCAGCTTCCTGAGCCGCGCCGACGCCGCTTCCTTGCTGGGCGGTAAAAAAGACGGCGACCGGATTTGCGGCGTCAGCCAGCATTACGAAGGCGCGTTCGATACCCAGGCCATCTTGATGTTTCCTGAAGATAAGAGCCTGGAAATCGTGCGCCTGATGGTCGGCGACGCGATGCCGCTGCAAGAGCTGACCGAGATGGAACAGGAGGCGATGAGCGAAATCGGCAACATCATCCTCAATTCCTGCGTCGGCACGCTGGCCAATATTTTCGACAGCGAATTGCATGGTTCCTTGCCGCTGTACCACGTCGGCACCAGCACTGAAATCATGTCGGCCTTTGGAGCAGAAGCCGAGGCGGTGGTGTTGATGCTGCATATCGATTTCATCCTTGAAGCCCACCAGATCCACGGCTACGTCGCTTTCTTGCTCAACGTTTCCGCCTTGCATGACTTAAAAGAACAGGTCAACCGCTATCTGGCCAAGGTGATGGGACATTCGTGAACACCGCCGCGTTCTCCCCCGCGCCCACGCTGGCGCCCGACCTGAATCGCCTGAGCCTGCTTGAAAGCGTGCTCGGCGCCGTCAACCTGGGCGCCATCGTGCTCGATGAACAGCGCCGCGTGGTCTTGTGGAATCACTGGATGGCGCGCCATTCGGGCTGGCCGGCCGAACGGGTGCTGGGCAAGGCTTTCCTCGACCTGTTCCCGGAACTGGGCCAGAAACGCATCGTGTCGGCCGTCACCCAGGCGCTGCGCGACAATTTCCAGTCGCTGCTGTCGCAAACCCTGCACAAGGCGCCGTTCCCGCTGTTTTGCAATCCGGCCGCCCGGCAATCCGGCGAACGCATGCAGCAGGCGATCGCCGTCACGCCGATCGATATCGCCGGCTGCGCGCGGCATTGCCTGATCCAGATTAATGATGTCAGCATCGCCGTCGGCCGCGAAAAGCTGTTGCGCGAACAAACCATCGTATTGCGCTCGCAAACCTTCTCCGACGGCTTGACCGGCATCGCCAACCGGCGCCATTTCGACGTCGCGATCGACAAGGAAATGCGCCGCGCCAAGCGTTCCGGCACGCCGCTGTCGATGCTGATGATCGATATCGACCACTTCAAGGCGTACAACGACCATTACGGCCACCAGCAAGGCGACGGCTGCCTGATACGGGTGGCGGAAGAATTGGCGGCGATGCTGAACCGGCCCAGCGATTTGCTGGCGCGCTACGGCGGCGAAGAGTTTGCCGCGATCTTGCCCGACACCAGCGCCGAGCAGGCGCTGGAACTGGCCGAAGCGATCCGCGTGCGCGCGCGCGAACTGGCGATCCAGAATGGACAGGAAGATGGCGTGGACCGCTACATCACGGTCAGCATCGGCATCGCCACCCAGGATGCCGACTCGCCGCTGGAAATACCGGCCCTGATCGGCGCCGCCGACCGCGCCTTGTACCTGGCCAAGCGCTCAGGCCGCAACCGGGTGATGGCGCAAAGCGCACCGCAAGGTTCTTAGAG
>NZ_HG322949.1:1312024-1421252 GCF_000723165.1 Janthinobacterium agaricidamnosum NBRC 102515 = DSM 9628 | reverse complement strand
GGACCAGGCGTGAGGAGCAAGCGTGGCGAGCCACGCGACGACGATCAACGCAGTCCCCGCTACTGAGGGGCGCCAGAAGAGGGCGTATTCATCTACTGGGATAGGCTCTTAGCGCGGCAACAAGTCGATATCGCCCGGCGCACGCAAAAAATCGGCCAGCACACTGTTTAAAAACGGCAAGCTGGCCGCATAGCGGGCCAATCCCAGATGTTGCGCAGCAAAATAATGCGCAATGATATCGCCCTGCTGTTCCATATTAAAACTGGACAAGGGCCGACCAGCCGCCGCCGCATCGTAGCGATACGCGCGCCGCCTGAAATATCCCCCCTTCAACGCCAGGCACAAGCCGCGCCACATGACGGGATAACCGAGTTGCCACTGCCACACATGCACCATTTCATGCATGAAGAACAGCTTGCCGCGCACATCGTCGCGTGAAAAATCGGCGCGGTATTCCGGGTCGCGGAAATATAAGTTGCCGTTCGGCGTGATCGCCGTGTGGCGGTTTTGCAAACCGAACGGCAGATACGAGCGATTGCATACCCGCACCCTGGCGTAATCGATCGCATCGCGGAACACCAGCCGCGCCATCGCCGTTTCGCCGCGCGTCAGCGGCCGTGCCTGTGTACTCATGCGTACCATCTTAAAATGAAAAACGCCCGCCGCTATTTGACGGTCGTCAAATAGCGGCGGGCGCAGGATGCCAAAACGCGCGGATTAACGCAGGCCGCTGGCCGCCATCGCCAACTGGGTGATGCGGTCCCAGTTACCCGATTGCAGCGCGTCTTTCGGCGTCAGCCACGAACCGCCGACGCAGGCGACGTTTTTGCACGCCAGGAATTGCGAGGCGGTTTCTTGCGAAATGCCGCCGGTCGGGCAGAACGTCACGTCCGGCAACGGGCCGTAAATCGCGTTCAGCATGCCGACGCCGCCAGCCGGTACCGCCGGGAACAGTTTCAATTGCTGGAAGCCATGTTCACGCGCGGCCATCACTTCGCCCGGCGTCATCACACCCGGCAACAACGGCAAGCCGCTGCTTTTCGCCGCGGCGATCAAGGCCGGGGTCAGGCCCGGCGACACGCCGAACACCGCGCCGGCGTCGCGCGCGGCGACGAATTCTTCAGGCTTGGTCAGGGTGCCGACGCCGACGATGGCGCCCGGCACCGCCGACATGGCGCGGATCGCTTCCAGGCCATGCTTGGTGCGCAACGTTACTTCCAGCACCCGGATGCCGCCGGCCACCAGCGCGCGCGCCAGCGGTACCGCGTGTTCAGGGTCGTCGATCGCGATCACGGGGATCACGCTCGAGGTGCGCATAATTTCCAGTAAGGTCATTGTCATATCATTTCTTCAACAAAGTGTCTTCATCGGATCCCGGCACGGTTTCGCCGACAGACTCGGCTTCGTGCAAGGCAACGGTTGTCGGAATCGGCGAAGGCAGGCCAAAGGTGGTGGCGCCCTCTTCCGCCGCACTGACGGTGGAACGGAACATCGCAAACAATTCACGGCCCATGCCGATGTGATTCGGCGACAGGTCGGTCTGCGCCAGCGAGCGCGCATGCCAGACATCGGCCGGCACCAGCGCTTCGAGCACGCCGGTGAAGGCGTCGAGGCGGATGATATCGCCGTCGCGCACCAGGCCGAGCGGACCGCCGGCCAGGATTTCAGGGGAAACGTGGATCGCCGCCGGCACCTTGCCCGACGCGCCCGACATGCGGCCGTCGGTGACCAGCGCGACATGGCGGCCGGCGTCCTGCAAGTTGGCCAGCGCCGGGGTCAGTGCGTGCAATTCCGGCATGCCGTTGGCGCGCGGCCCCTGGAAGCGCAGCACGGCGACAAAGTCGCGCTCCAGCTTGCCAGCCTTGTAGGCGGCCATGAAATCTTCCTGCGAATTGAACACCAGCGCCGGCGCCTCGACGGTGCGGTGTTCCGGCTTGACAGCCGACACTTTCATCACCGCGCGGCCCAGGTTGCCGGCCACCAGGACCATGCCGCCATCCGGCGAGAATGGGGACGCTGGCGTGCGCAGCACGTTGTCGTCGCCGCTGAGCAGCGGAGCGTCTTTCCAGAACACCGTTTCATCGTCGCCGAGGAACGGTTCGGCGCAGTGCGCGCGCAAGCCCTTGCCGAGGATGGTGGTGACGTCGTCGTGCAGCAAGCCGGCGTCGAGCAATTCGCGGATCAGGAAACCGGTGCCGCCAGCCGCGTGGAAATGGTTGACGTCGGCGTCGCCGTTCGGGTAGATGCGCGCCACCAGCGGCACGATGGCCGACAATTCGTTAAAGTCGTTCCAGTCGATCACGATGCCGGCCGCCTTGGCGATCGCCACCAGGTGCAAGGTGTGATTGGTGGAACCGCCGGTGGCCAGCAAGCCGACCACGGCGTTGACGATACATTTCTCATCGACCACATGGCCGACTGGCAGGTAAGAGTCGCTTTGGGCGGTGATCGCGGCGGCGCGCTGGGCGGCGGCGGCGGTCAGCGCATCGCGCAGCGGGGTGTTCGGGGTGATGAAGGCAGCGCCCGGCATATGCAGGCCCATGACTTCCATCAACATCTGGTTGCTGTTGGCGGTGCCGTAGAAGGTACAGGTGCCGGCGCCGTGGTACGACTTCGACTCGCCTTCCAGCAATTCTTCGCGTGTGGCCTTGCCTTGCGCATACAACTGGCGCACCTTGGCCTTGTCCTTGTTCGACAAGCCGCTGGTCATCGGACCGGCCGGTACGAAGACCGCCGGCAAATGGCCGAAGTGCAAGGCGCCGATCAGCAAGCCCGGCACGATCTTGTCGCAGACGCCCAGGTACAAGGCGGCGTCGAACATATTGTGCGACAGGCCGACCGCGGTCGCCATGGCGATCGCGTCGCGCGAAAACAGCGACAACTCCATGCCCGGCTGGCCTTGTGTGACGCCATCGCACATGGCCGGCACGCCGCCGGCGAACTGCGCCACCGCGCCGACTTTGCGCACGGCTTCCTTGATAATGTGCGGAAAGCGTTCAAACGGCTGGTGCGCCGACAGCATATCGTTGTACGAAGAAACAATGGCCACCGACGGCTTTTTGTATTCCTTCAGCGCCAATTTGTCATTGGCCGGGAACGCGGCAAAACCGTGCGCCAGGTTGGTACAGGACAGCGCGCCGCGCTGCACGCCCTTGATGCGCGCCGCATCCAGGTGCGACAGATAGGCGCCGCGCGACGGCCGGCTGCGCTCGATGATGCGCGCTGTTACGGAGGCAACTACTGGATGCAACGCCATGATGGTTTCCTTAAAAATGTGTTTCATGAAATTTTACTACAAAATTCAACGCAGGTTTTGCTTTGATGTTGCTCCACGCGGCATTTTTATCGAAAAAAGTAGTAATATCGACGCTTTCCGGGTCGGCCCAGTGATCTGGCGGAGATCCGTTTTCTCATCGAAAACAGCAAAAAATCAAGGGCGCCCACCTGTTCCGGCATCAAAGTGTAGTGAAATTACCTTTTTTTGATGTACTATTACCAAATTCGGACGACGAAAGCTTGCAGCACCTGCGTTCCAGTCCCCAACCTTGTCCACCAACACGATGCCGCCCACCATGCGCCAGCCAGACAATACTCCAGCAATCCATACCGCCAGCAATTTCCTGAAACTGCAATCGTATTACAAGGAACACCAGGACCAGCAACTGCGCCAGCTGTTCGCCGATCAGCCGCAACGTTTCAAGGAAATGAGCGTCGACGCCGCCGGCCTGTTTCTCGACTATTCGAAAAACCGCCTGGACAGCACCGCGCTCGGCTTGCTGATCGAACTGGCGCGCGAACGTGGCGTTGAACAGCAACGCGAAGCCATGTTCACTGGCGAGAAAATCAATCTTACCGAACATCGGGCGGTTCTGCATACCGCGCTGCGCGCACCGCGCGGCACGACGCTGAACGTCGATGGCCAGGATATCGACAATGACGTGCAGCAAGTACTAAGCCGCGTCAAACGTTTTACCGACCAGGTGCGCAACGGCAGCTGGCTGGGCTACACCGGCAAGCCGATCACCGACATCGTCAACATCGGCATCGGCGGTTCCGACCTGGGTCCGAAAATGGCGGTGCTGGCCTTGCGCTCCTACGCCAATCCTGGCCTGGAAATGCATTTTGTCTCGAACGTCGACGGCCACGACATGGACGCCGCGCTGGCCAGGGTGAATCCGGAAACCACGCTGTTCATCATCGCCTCGAAAACCTTCGTCACCGCTGAAACCATGCTCAACGCCAATACGGCGCGCGCCTGGTTCCTCAGCGCCGGCCAGCCGGCCGACCTGGCCAGGCACTTTGTCGCGGTGTCGACCAATACCGAAGCGATCAAGACGTTCGGCATCGATCCGGAAAACATGTTCCCGTTCTGGGACTGGGTCGGCGGCCGTTATTCGGTATGGTCGTCGATCGGCCTGGCGGTGGCGCTGGCGGTCGGTTTCGAATACTTCAGCGACTTCCTGGCCGGCGCGCATGCGATGGACCGCCATTTCCGCGAGGCGCCGCTGGAACACAACATGCCGGTGATACTGGCCATGGTCGGTTTCTGGAACCGCCAATTCCTCGACTGCGGTTCGGTCTCGATCGCCGCCTACCACCAGGACTTGAGCCGTTTCGCCGCCTATCTGCAACAACTGGATATGGAAAGCAACGGCAAGCGCGTCACCAAGGGCGGTGAAACCGTGCAAGTGCCGACCGGTCCGGTGATCTGGGGCGATTGCGGCACCAACGCCCAGCACGCCTATTTCCAATTACTGCACCAAGGCACCGACATCGTGCCGATCGACTTCATCGCCGCGCTGCGCCCGACCCACGACTTGCCGGGCCATCACGACGCCTTGCTGGCCAATTGCTTCGCCCAGTCGGAAGCGTTCATGACCGGCAAGACCGGCGCTGAAGTGCGGGCCGACTTGCAAGCCCAGGGCTTGCCGGTCGACGAGATCGAGGCGCTGGTGCCGCACAAGACGTTCCCGGGCAACCGTCCGAGCAACACCATCTTGATGGACCAGTTGACGCCAAGCACCTTGGGCGCGCTGATCGCCTTGTACGAACATAAAACCTTTGTGCAAGGCGTGTTGTGGGACGTCAACAGCTTCGACCAGTGGGGCGTGGAACTGGGCAAGGTACTGGCCAAGAAAATCGAATCGGAATTGAAAGGTGCGGCGCGCCCCGAATTGCACGATAGCTCGACCAACGGCTTGATCGCGCTGGCGCGCGCCGCCAAAGACGCTTTTTGAACGGAGTCACATGACCATTAATGAAATCAAGGTAGTCTCGGATAGCGCCATGCAAGTCGGCGAGTCGCCGCTATGGCTGGCCAAGGAAGCGGCGCTGTACTGGGTCGATATCGACGGCAAGGCGGTGCACCGGCTGGACACCAAAAACGGCAAGCACCAGCAATGGACCATGCCGTCGGAACCGTCGGCGCTGGCGCGCCACAGCGGCGGCGGCCTGGTGGTCGCCTTGCGCAGCGGTTTTGCGCGCCTCGACACGGCCACCGGCAACTTGACGCCGCTGACCGATGCGCCGTACGACACGGCCACCACCCGCTTCAACGACGGCAAGGTCGATCCGGCCGGGCGTTTCTGGGTCGGCACCATCTACGAACCGCGCAGCCAGCCGGCGGCGGAAATGTTCGTGCTGGAAAAGGGCAAGATCCGCAAGGCATGGTCGGGCGGCATGACCGTGTCGAACGGCCTCGGCTTCAGCCCGGACGGGACCAGCCTGTACCACGCCGACACCACCACCCACCGCATCGACCGCTACGATTTTAATCCGGCCAGCGGCGCGTTGGGACCGGCCGCCAGCTTCCAGCGTTTTTCGACCGACAAGGCGAACCACTACGGCGGCCGGCCGGATGGCGCGGCGGTCGATAGCCAGGGCAATTACTGGTGCGCCATGTTCGAAGGCGGCCGGGTATTGCAGATTGCACCGAACGGCGACATCCTGAACGAGATCGCCTTGCCGCTGCGCTGCCCGACCATGGTCGCCTTCGGCGGCCCCGACTTGCGCACGCTGTATATCACCAGCGCCAGCCACAACCGTTCAGCCGAAGAGAAGGCGCAATATCCGCTGACCGGACGGGTGCTGTCGGTGCGGGTCGACGTCGCCGGCCGCGAAGAGCCGCCATACATCGGCTAAAGACCGTCAACCAGGCACCGGGGACAACATGTCCCCGGTTTCAGTCAGGCGGCAAGGACTTTGCGTATCGTTTGGGCCAGCTCCGAGGCGACGAATTTGGCCACGTAACCGTCGGCGCCGACGCCTTTGACGTGATCTTCATTGGTCGATCCGGTCAGCGATGAATGGATCACCACCGGGATGCCGCCAAACCGCGTATCGCTCTTGATGTTGCGGGTCAGCGTAAAGCCATCCATTTCCGGCATTTCCAGGTCGGTCAGCACCAGCGCCACCTTGTCCCGGATGTGCTTGCCTTCGGCAAGCGCCTGGTCCGACAGCGCCTGCAGCTTGAGCCACGCTTCCTTGCCGGTCTTGGTCATGATGAAGGGCACGCCCATCGCATCGAGTCCCTGCTCGATCAGCGAGCGCGCCAGCGCCGAATCGTCGGCCGCCAGGATGACCGCGCCGGCCGCCAGCCTGACTTGCGGACCGATACTGCTCTTGTCGACGTCGGGCTCGCTCGACGGCAATACATTGCGCAAGATCTGTTCGACATCCAGCACTTGCGCCAGGCGGGTCTTGTCGGTGTCGCCGTCGAGCCGCGCAATGCTGGTGATCAAGCCGCCGCCGACCGTCGATTCGGCCGACAACACCTGGTTCCATTCGAGACGCACGATTTCATCGACTTCCTCCACCGCGAACGCCTGCGTCGAGCGGGCGAATTCGGTCACCATCAAGATGCGCAGGCCATTGCTCTTGCAGCCGACCGCCATCGGCAAGTCGATCACCGGCACGATCTGGCCGCGGATATTGACCACCCCCAGCATGTGCGGATGCGAACCGGCCACCGAGGTAATCTGCGGCATTTCCATGATCTCGCGGACTTTGAACACATTGATGCCGAATAATTCGCGGCTGCTGGAGTTGTCGCTGGTGCCCAGCTTGAAAAGGAAGAGTTCGAATTTATTATTGCCGGTCAGACTGGTGCGTTCGTCGACGTCTTGTTGCATTGTGCTCATGTTTTCCCCTGTCTACCGTGTATAAATGGCGCCGGCAAAACGGCGCGATCAGATTGCATGCAAGGCGACGCACAGGCAAGTTCGGGGCATGGCGCGGCGCCGGATGGATAGCGATAACGTACTTTGATTATACGTATTTTAATTCTGACAATCATCTTAACTTGCCCAGAGACATGCATTAATCGACAGCTTGTTGCTGTTGCGCAAAAACGTGGGGGCTTAAGGAAAATCACAACTTGCTCATGCCGTTACGCCACCGCAAAACAGCCCCAGCCACCCCGGCAACCTGTTGCCGTGGATCGGCATATAATGAATTCACGTCTGGATCACCTGTCCAGTCACGTAATGTAGTAAAATTTCTTGCATTTGACGTATCTGCGTAGTAAATTTACACAATTGATTGAACTGGCGTTGCAGACCAAGCGCGCCATAAGCAGGCGCCTGCGATGCGGCGTCAGCAAGCACGCGGCACCTCGATCAGCACCCATTCCTGCTCCTTTACTTTTGCGACGACTCTCATATTATGGCTCTTACCGATTTTGACCTGGTTCTGTTTGGCGGCAGCGGCGATTTAGCGATGCGCAAGCTGCTGCCTGCAATGTACGCACGCGACGTGGCGAACGACTTGCCGCCGACTGCACGCATTATTTGCGTCGGCCGTCAGGACAGCGGCCAGGATGCGTTCCTGAAAATCGTCGAAACCAATTCCAAACCGCATATCAAGGCCAGCACGCTGACCGCGCAGGCATGGGCCAAGTTTTGCGAGCGCATCGTCTACGTATCGCTGAACGCGACCGACGCCACCAGCTATGCGCCGCTGATCGAAGCGCTGCGCGCCGACCCGGCGCTGACCCGCGTGTATTACCTGGCCACGCCGCCGCACCTGTTTGCGCAAATTTGCGACAACCTCGACAGCAATCAGCTGGTCACGCCGAATTCGCGCGTGGTGCTGGAAAAACCGCTGGGCCGCGACCTGGCCAGCGCCAAGCAGATCAACGCCGAAGTCGGCCAGGTGTTCGCCGAATCGCAGATCTACCGCATCGACCATTACCTGGGCAAGGAAACCGTCCAGAACTTGATGGCGCTGCGTTTCGGTAACATCCTGTTCGAACCGCTGTGGCGCCGCGAATGGATTTCCGACGTACAAATCACGATCGCCGAAAAACTCGGCGTCGGCAACCGCATGGGCTATTACGACACGTCCGGCGCGCTGCGCGACATGCTGCAAAACCATTTGCTGCAATTGCTGTGCATCGTCGCGATGGAACCGCCGACGTCGATTTCGTCGGACGCGGTGCGCGATGAAAAATTGCAAGTGCTGCGCTCGCTGAAAAAATTCACGCCGACCACGCTGGCGCAAAACATCGTGCGCGGCCAATACCGCGCCGGCCATGTCGATGGCAAAGCCGTGCCGAGCTACCGCGACGAACCGGATGCGCCGGAACATTCACGCACCGAAACCTTTGTCGCGCTGAAAGCGGAAATCGACACCTGGCGCTGGGCCGGCGTGCCGTTTTACCTGCGCACCGGCAAGCGCATGTCCGACAGCCTGGCCGAGATCGTGGTGCGCTTCAAGCAAATCCCGCATTCGATCTTCAACCAGCCGACCTCCAGCTTCCAGCCGAACTGCCTGGTGATCCGCTTGCAGCCGGACGAAGGCTTGCGCATGAACCTGATGGCGAAAACCCCGGGCGACGGCATGCGCCTGAAACCGGCCGAACTGGAACTCGATTTCCGCGAATCGTTCAAGACGCCGCGCATGGACGCCTACGAGCGCTTGCTGCTGGACGTGCTGCGCGGCCAACTGACGCTGTTCATGCGCGGCGACGAACTGGAAGCGGCCTGGGAATGGGTCGAACCGATCCTCGACAGCTGGGAACAGAACGACAGCGCGCCGCTGCCGTACAGCGCCGGCACCTGGGGCCCGGCCGCGGCCAGCGCGCTGATCGGCCGCGACGGCTTGCAATGGCGCGAAGAAGCGCTGCCGGAAGATTAATGCTGCTCGATTCGATCCGGACCCAGCTCGACTCCTTATCCAAATCGGAAAAAAAAGTCGCGCTGGCGGTACTGGAACAGCCGGGCTTGACGGTCAGCCAGAACATCACCGCGCTGGCCAGGAGCGCGCAAGTGTCGGAGCCGACCGTGGTGCGCTTTTGCCGCACCCTCGGCTACGACGGCTGGCATGAATTCAAGCTGAAACTGGCGCAGGGCCTGGCGCTGGCGATGCCGGGCGCCAACGAGCAACCGGCGCAGGACGACCTGGCGGCGGACTTGATCAACAAGATTTGCAGCCGCTCGATCAACACCCTGCTCGACTTGCGCAACAACCTGAACCCGGACGCGATCCAGCGCGCGCTCGACATCCTGTCGCGCGCCAGCAAGATCGAGTTTTACGGCCAGGGCACGTCCGGCATCGTGGCCGCCGACGCGCAGCATAAATTCTTCCGCTCCGGCGTGCCGACGGTGGCCTACGCCGACCCGAACATCCACAGCATCGCCGCGGCCCTGTTGCGCAGCGGCGATGCGGTGGTCGCGATTTCGCAGCGCGGCAACAGCCCGGCGCTGGTGCGCTCGGTCAAGCTGGCGCGCCGCGGCGGCGCCGACGTGATCGTGCTGGCGCCGTCCGGCACGCCGCTGGCGGACCTGGCGACGGTGCTGATCCCGATCGACCTGGTGTTCAACACCGATCCGTACACGCCGATTTCGGCGCGCCTGGCCTACCTGGTGGTGATCGACGTACTGGCGGTCGGGCTGGCCTTGCAGCGCGGTCCGGAATTCCGCAAGAAGATGCAAAATGCCCAAAAAGCGTTGCAGGAATTCGATATGCAATTCGATTCCTTTATCGGGTGAAACAAAACCACGCCCGCAGTGACATAAAACCACGCCCGCGCGCAGAATTGGGCGCCGAGCGGCGTCGAGCGGCGACAATTTCGGTACAATACTTGCGGCACTTCCCATCACCACTTTTTTTAGCGCAGCCATGAACCAACTCGAACAGCTCAAGCAATTCACCACCGTGGTGGCCGACACCGGCGACTTCCAATCGATCCAGGCCTACACCCCGCGCGATGCGACCACCAATCCATCGCTGATCTTGAAGGCCGTGCAAAAAGCAGAGTACAAGCCGCTGCTGGAAAAAGCCGTGCGCGACCATCCGGAAGCGTCGAACAGCGACATCATCGATCATTTGCTGATCGCTTTCGGTACCGAAATCCTGAAAACCATCCCGGGCCGCGTCTCGACCGAAATCGACGCCCGCCTGTCATTCGACACCGAAGGTTCGGTGGCCAAGGGCCGCGAACTGATCGCGCTGTATGAAAAGGCCGGCATCGCCCGCGAACGCGTGCTGATCAAGATGGCGTCGACCTGGGAAAGCATCCGCGCCGCCGAAATCCTGGAACGCGAAGGCATCCATTGCAATATGACCTTGCTGTTCTCGCTGGCCCAGGCAATCGCCTGCGCCGAAGCGGGCGCCAAGCTGATTTCGCCCTTCGTCGGCCGCATCTACGACTGGTACAAGAAATCGACCGGCATCGAGTATGCCGGCGCCGAAGATCCGGGCGTGCAATCGGTCAAGCGCATCTACAACTACTACCGCAAGTTCGGCTACGACACCGAAGTGATGGGCGCGAGCTTCCGCAACACTTCGCAAATCATCGAACTGGCCGGCTGCGACTTGCTGACCATCAGCCCCGACCTGCTGCAGCAACTGGCCGACAGCGACGCGCCACTGGAGCGCAAGCTGACCGCCGAAGCGGCGCCAGCCTCGAACGTGGTGCAAATCTCGCTCGACGAAAAAGCCTTCCGCTTCATGCTCAATGAAGATGCGATGGCGACTGAAAAACTGGCCGAAGGCATCCGCGCATTCTGCGTCGATTCCGGCAAGCTGAAACAGATGATCGCGGCGCTGCGCTAAGAGCCTATCCCAGTAGTGAGCGTCTTGTTCTGGCCGCGCATCGGGAGCGCGGACCAGGCGTGAGGAGGACGCGTGGCGGGCCACGCGACGACGAGCAACGCAGTCCCCGTTCCTGAGGAGCGCCAGAACAGGGCGTATTCATCTACTGGGATAGGCTCTAAGCAAGCCGATAGCGATTCGAGCAGTCGATTCGCGCAGTCAAGAAGCCGGCGCCCGCCGGCTTTTTTTTCGTCATAAAACGTTCCCTGAACTTGCCCAGCAATCACAACCCTTTTCAGCAGGAATCATGCTGCTGAAAAGCGCGCAAAAACATCCATACGCGATTTTCCCAGTGTATTAGAATAGGTCGAAATGTGATCATTATTGCAATAAAAAAATAATTCAGCCGGTCAATAAACACCCTCCTTTTACGAGACGACTCCATGAAAACAGTGACTCGTTATATGTTTATGGTGCTTACTTTGCTGTTGTGCATGCTATCCGCCTGCCGCGACAAGACCGCGACTGATCCCGCCGCAGGCGCGCCACCGCCGCCGACCGTGGCCGTGGCCAGCGCGACGCGCGGCGCGCTGGCCATCAGCAGCGAATTGCCCGGTCGTATAGAAGCGTCGCGCATCGCCCAGGTGCGCGCGCGCACGCCCGGCATCGTGCTGCAGCGGGTGTTTCGCGAAGGCGGCGACGTCAAGGCTGGCGAAGTGCTGTTCCGCATCGACCCGGCCAGTTTCCAGGCCAGTTACAACAGCGCCCAGGCGGCGGTACTGAAAGCGGACGCCAACCTGGCGCAAGCCGACCTGAAAGCCAGACGCTACCAGCAGCTGGCCGGCGCCGGCGCCGTCAGCACCCAGGAATACGACGACGCCGTGACGGCGCAGAAGCAGGCCAACGCCGACCTCGCCACCGCCAGGGCGGCGCGCCAGAACGCCGGCCTGACGCTGGGCTACGCCACCGTGACGGCGCCGATCGCCGGACGCATCGGCCGCGCGCTGGTCACCGAGGGCGCGCTGGTCGGCCAGGGCGAAGCGACGCCGATGGCCACTATCCAGCAACTCGATCCGATCTACGTCACCATCACGCAATCGTCGACCGAACTGCTGCGCCTGCAGCGCGCGCTGGAAGCCGGCAAGTTGAAAAGCGCTGGCGCCGGCCAGGCCAGGGTGACGCTGGTCACCGAAGATGGACAAACCTATCCGCATGACGGCAAGCTGCTGTTTGCCGATATCAGCGTCGATGAAAGTTCCGGCTCGGTATCGATGCGCGCCGCATTCCCGAATCCGCAGCGGGTACTGTTGCCGGGCATGTATGTGCGCGCCAGACTGGAACAGGCGGTCGATGAAACCGCCATCACGGTGCCGCAGCAGGCGGTGTTACGCAATCCGGAAGGCGCGTCGGTGATGCTGGTCGGGACCGATAACAAGGTGCTGGTGCAGCCAGTCACGGCCACTACCGCGCAGGGCGACCGCTGGGTCATCGGCAGCGGCTTGAAGGGCGGCGAAAAGGTCATCGTCGAAGGGTTCCAGAAGGTCAGGCCGGGCGCGCCGGTGACGCCGGTGGCCTGGGCCGGTCCGCCAGCCGGCAAGCCGTCCGCAACACCATAATCCTCATCACCGTCAGCATCGACCGGGAGCCGCCATGGCCAAGTTCTTCATCGACCGCCCCGTGTTCGCGTGGGTGATCGCCTTATTCATTTTGCTGGGCGGCGCGCTGTCGATCACCCAGTTGCCGGTGGCGCAATACCCGACCATCGCGCCGCCATCGATCGTCATCACCGCCACCTACCCCGGCGCCACCGCGCAAATCCTCGACGACAGCGTGACCAGCGTGATCGAACAGGAAATGAACGGCGCCGACGGCCTTGACTATGTCGAGTCGCAAAGCGAGGCCAATGGGCAAGTCACCATCACCGTCACGTTCCGGCCCGACATCAATCCCGACCTGGCCTCGGTCGACGTGCAAAACCGCATCAAGCGCGTCGAGGCGCGCCTGCCGCAGGCGGTAACGCAGCAAGGCGTGCAGGTCAACAAGGCGCGCAGCAATATCCTGATGTTTGTCGGCCTGTCGTCGACCGACGGCAAGCTCGATCCGACCGCACTGGGCGATTACCTGGCGCGCAACGTGGTCAACGACATCAAGCGCGTGCCCGGCGTCGGCCAGGCGCAATTGTTCGGCACCGAACGGGCCATGCGCATCTGGATCGATCCGGCCAGGCTGGTCGGCCTGAAACTGGTAATCGGCGACGTGGCGGCGGCGATCCGCGCGCAAAACGCGCAAGTCACGTCCGGCACGCTGGGCGACTTGCCCAGTCCCGGCCGGCAAACCTATTCGGCGCCGGTGGTGGTGCGCGGTCAATTGAGTTCGCCCGAGGAATTCGGCAAGATCGTATTGCGGGCCAATCCGGACGGCTCGGTGGTGCGGCTGTCGGACGTGGCGCGCATCGAACTGGGCGGCCAAAGCTACGGCATCAGCGCACGGCTGAACGGCGCGCCGTTTTCAGCGATCGGCGTGCAATTGAACCTGACCGGCAATGCGCTGCAAACCGCCAACGCGGTCAAGGCCAAGATGGAAGAGCTGGCCAAATATTTCCCGGCCGGCGTCAAGTACACCATCCCCTACGATACCTCGACCTTCGTCAGGATTTCTATCGAGGAAGTGGTCAAGACGCTGCTCGAAGCGGTGCTGCTGGTGTTCCTGGTGATGTATCTGTTCCTGCAAAATTTCCGCTATACGCTGATCCCCACCATCGTGGTGCCGGTGGCGCTGATGGGTACCTTCGCGGCGATGCAGATCTTCGGTTTTTCCATCAATGTGCTGACCATGTTCGGCATGGTGCTGGCGATCGGCATCCTGGTCGACGACGCCATCGTAGTGGTGGAAAACGTCGAGCGCATCATGAGCGAGGAAGGCTTGTCGCCGCGCGAGGCGACCCGCAAGGCGATGTCGCAAATCACCGGCGCGATCATCGGCATCACACTGGTGCTGATCGCGGTATTCATCCCGATGGCGTTTTTCGGCGGCGCGGTCGGCGCGATCTACCGCCAGTTTTCACTGTCGATGGTGGCGGCGATGGTGTTTTCGGCGCTGATGGCGCTGAGCCTGACGCCGGCCTTGTGCGCCACCATGTTAAAGCCGGTCGAAGCCGGCCGGCACGTCGAGAAAAAAGGCTTTTTCGGCTGGTTCAACCGGCGCTTCAAGCGCACCGCCAACGGCTACCAGGGCTGGGTCGGGCGCATCCTGGCGCGCAGCGGACGCTACCTGCTGATCTACGGCCTGATCCTGCTATGCGTCGGCTGGCTGTACCAGCGCCTGCCCTCGTCGTTCCTGCCGAACGAAGACCAGGGCTACATCGTCACCAATGTGCAATTGCCGGCCGGCGCATCGGCCAGCCGCACCATGGAAGTGCTGAACAAAGTAGAAGATTATTTCAGCAAGCAGCCGGGCGTGGCGCGCACCATCGCCGTGGCCGGCTTCAGTTTTTCGGGCAACGGCCAGAATGCCGGCCTGGTATTCGTGCCGCTGAAGGACTGGAGCGAGCGCGGCGCCGACCAGTCGGCCGTAGCGATCGCCGGCAGGGCTTTCGGCGCGCTGTCCGGCATCCCGGACGCCATCATCTATCCGCTCAGTCCACCGCCGATCCGCGAGCTGGGCAACGCCACCGGCATCACGGTCCGGCTGCAAGACCGCGCCAGCCTGGGACACGACGCGCTGATCGCGGCGCGCAACCAGTTGCTCGGCATGGCCGGCAAGGGCGGCATCATCAGCGGCTTGCGGCCGGAAGGACTGGAAGACGCGCCGCAACTGTCGCTCGACATCGACCGCGACAAGGCCAATGCGCTCGGCGTGGCGTTCGACGATATCAACAGCATGCTGTCGAACGCGCTTGGTTCCGCTTATGTCAACGACTTCGCCAGCGCCGGCCGCCAGCAGCGCGTCATCATCCAGGCCGATGCGCCGCAGCGCTTGCAGCCGGAAGATATTTTAAAACTGAATGTGCGCAGCGCCAGCGGCATGATGGTGCCGTTTTCGTCCTTCGCGCAATCGCACTGGATCGTCGGGCCGGTGCAACTGGTGCGCTACAACGGCTATCCGGCGATCAAGCTGTCGGGCGACGCCGCGCCGGGACGCAGCAGCGGCGAGGCGATGGATGAACTGGAGCGGCTGGCGGCGCAATTGCCGCCCGGTTTCGGCATCGAATGGACCGGCCAGTCGCTGGAAGAAAAGACCTCCGGTTCGCAGGCGCCGGCGCTGTTCGCGCTGTCGCTGCTGGCGGCCTTCCTGGTGCTGGCCGCGCTGTACGAAAGCGCCACGATACCGGTCGCGGTGCTGCTGGTGGTGCCGCTGGGCGTGCTCGGCGCGCTGCTCGGCGCCACGCTGCGCGGCTTGCCGGATGATGTGTATTTCAAGGTCGGCCTGATCGCCATCATCGGCCTGTCGGCCAAGAACGCGATCCTGATCATCGAATTCGCCAAGGATTTGCAGGCGCAGGGCAAGGGCTTGACCGAAGCGACGCTGGAAGCGGTGCACCTGCGCTTCCGGCCCATCATCATGACGTCGCTGGCCTTCATCCTCGGCGTGCTGCCGCTGGTGATCGCGCGCGGCGCCGGTTCGGCCAGCCAGCGCGCCATCGGCACCGGCGTGATGGGCGGCATGATCACCGCCACGCTGCTGGCGGTATTCCTGGTGCCGGTATTCTTCGTGGTGGTGCGCAAGATCTTCAAGGGCAGCGAGCGCCAGCGCCGGCTGGCCGCGCACGAAATGGAAGCCGCCCGGAATCCGGCGCCGAACCCGCCGGCGGGAGGGCTCCATGATTAACAGACTCTGCGTGATTATCGTATGCCTGCTGGCCGGCTGTTCGCTGGCGCCCGCTTATCAGCGCCCGGCCGCGCCGGTGGCGGCCAGCTATCCGCCGAACGGTCCCGACGCGGCCGGCATTGCCGCCGCCGACACCGGCTGGATCGAGTATTTCGGCGCCGACCCGCGCCTGCGCCAACTGATCGCACTGGCGCTGGAACACAACCGCGACCTGCGCAGCGCCGCGCTGCGCATCGAAGAGGCGCGCGCCCAGTACCACATCCAGCGCGCCGACCGGCTGCCGAACCTGAACGCCAGCCTGGCCGCCAGCCGCGCCCGCACGCCGGCGCCGGCCAGCGTCACCGGCCAGCCGTATGTCAGCGACAGCTACAGCGCGGGCCTCGGCATGCCCTCGTTCGAACTGGATTTTTTCGGCCGCGTGCGCAATCTGAGCGAGGCGGCGCTGTCGCTGTACCTGGCCACCGCCGAAGCCCGGCAGGCGGCGCAAATCAGCCTGGTGGCGGCGGTGGCGCAAGCGTATTACACCGAGCGCGCCTATGCCGAACAAACCGCGCTGGCGCAACAAACCCTGCAGGGCCGCGCGCGCACCTTCGACCTGACCCGCCAGCGCCTGGAAGTGGGCGCCTCGTCGCGGCTCGATTGGCGCCTCAGTGAAACGCTGTACCAAAGCGCGCGGGTCGCGGCGCTAACCCTGGCGCGGCAACGGGCGCAGGCGGAAAATGCGTTGACGCTGCTGGTCGGCCAGCCGCTGGCCGCCGGCGCAAACCCGGGAGGCATGGCCGGCGACGACACCATCGATGCGATGAGCGCGCTGCCGGCCGGCTTGCCATCGGATTTGCTGGTGCGCCGGCCCGACATCCGCGCCGCCGAGCTGCAATTACAAGCAGCCAACGCCAACATCGGCGCGGCGCGCGCCGCCTTTTTCCCGCGCATCAGCCTGACCGCGGCGCTGGGCAGTACCAGCAGCGCCTTTTCCGGCCTGTTCGACAGCGGCTCCGGCACTTGGTCTTACTCGCCGCAACTGCTGCTGCCGATCTTCGACGCCGGCCGCAACCGCGCCAACCTGAGCCTGGCCGAAGCCCGTAACAACCTGGCCGTCGCCGCCTATGAAAAAACCATCCAGGTCGCATTCCGCGAAGTAGCCGACGCGCTGGCGGCGCGCACTTACCTGGGCGATCAGGTCAACGCGCAACGCGCGGTGCAGGATGCGCAAGCCGAACGGCTGTCGCTGCTGCAACTGCGTTTTGCCAACGGCGTCTCCAGCACGCTCGACGTGCTCGACGCGCAGCGCGAACTGTTCAGCGCCCAGCAGGACCTGGTGCAGGCGCGGCTGCTGCGCACCAACAGCGCCATCGACCTGTACCGGGCGCTGGGCGGAGGCTGGAAATAAAACGGTCTCTCTCTCAGCCATGCACCGCGCGACCGTCCGCGGCGCCTGAATACCTGACTTTTTCAATACTAAAAGTAAATAAACAATATAGTGCAATATGTATTTTCACTTACCATCAAGATTGACACTACGTCATCGACAGTGCATTTATTAGGAAAAATACCAGGCGTCATGCGGGCTGAACAGGCATAATTGCACATCGACATTTACATTAAATTTACTAAAATACTGAAAAAAGATACAGAAAGTTAAATCGGCATTCACGTATAATCTTTCCCTAAAGACAAATATGCTGTCCAATTGGAATTGAATATATCTATGAAAACGCTGTCGAATATCCGTATCGGCGCCCGCCTGGCGCTCGGTTTTGCGCTGGTGCTGATCCTGTCCATCGCCGCCATTTCGTTTGCCCTGATCAATGCCCACAGCAATGCCGAAGCCACCCGGCAAATGATGGAGCGGCCGCTGGCCAAGGAACGCCTGGCATCCGACCTGTATCTGCTGATCTATTCGGCGATCGAGCGCACCTCGCTGATCGCCAAGAGCAGCGATCAAACGCTGTCGGTGGTGTTTGCCGATGAAATCGCCGCCGGCACCAAAAAAGGCGGCGGCTTCCTGAAACAATTGCAAGGCATGCTCGATACGGCGCAGGAAAAAGCCACGTTCGAGGCCACCATGCGCGTGCGGGCCACCTACCAGGAAGCCAAGAACCAGGTCATGAACGCCAAGAAGTCCGGCGATGCGGCGCAGGGGGAGCGTATTTACACGGAGCGCTACATGCCGGCGGCCAAGGCTTACCAGGTCCAGGTGCAAGCGTTGCTGGCACAGCAGCGCAAGGCCATCGACGATACCGCGCACGGCATCGAGGCGGCCAATGCACATAGCTTCAGCCTGCTGGTGACACTGAGTATCTTGCTGGTAGTGCTGGCCAGCCTGGGCGCCTGGCTGATCACGCGCAGCATCGTGCGGCCGCTGCGGGCCGCGATCAAGGTCGCCGAAACCGTCGCCACCGGCGATTTGCGCAGCGTGTTCCGGACACCGTCCGGCGATGAAATCGGCGACTTGATGAGGGCCTTGCAGCGCATGAACCAGGCGCTGGCGCGGGTGGTGTCGGAAGTACAGGGCGGCGCCCAGACGATCGCCACTGCGTCGGGCCAGATTGCGGCCGGCAACCAGGACTTGTCGTCGCGCACCGAGCAGCAAGCGGGCTCGCTGGAAGAAACCGCATCGTCGATGGAACAACTGACGGCCGCCGTGCGCCAGAATGCCGACCATGCGCAGCAGGCCAATCAACTGGCGCTGGCCGCGTCCGGCGTGGCAGCCAGCGGCGGCGACATCGTCGGCCAGGTGGTCGATACCATGGGCAACATCAATAACGCGTCGAAGAAAATCGTCGACATCATCGGCGTCATCGACGGCATTGCCTTCCAGACCAACATCCTGGCGCTGAACGCGGCCGTCGAAGCGGCGCGCGCCGGCGAACAGGGGCGTGGCTTCGCCGTGGTGGCCACCGAGGTGCGCAGCCTGGCGCAGCGCTCGGCCGCCGCCGCGAAGGAAATCAAGGGACTGATCGACGACTCGGTACAGCAGGTGGAGCATGGCGCGCAACTGGTGCAGCAAGCCGGCTCGACCATGAACGACGTGGTCTCCAGCGTGCGCCGCGTCACCGAGATCATGGCCGAGCTGACCTCGGCCAGCCAGGAACAGCGCGTGGGCATCGAACATATCAATGAAGCGATGTCGCAGATGGACCAGGTGACCCAGCAAAACGCCGCGCTGGTCGAAGAAGCGGCGGCCGCCGCCGCCAGCCTGGAAGACCAGGCCAGCCACCTGGCCAGCGTGGCGGGCGGCTTCAAGCTGGGCTAGCCAGCATGAACAAACAGCGCCGGCAATGTCGAACAGATCAATAGAGCGCCAGTCCTTGCTATCCTTTCCCGTCGAACTTTGTTTTAATTAATTTCCTTTCAGAACGGCCAGCTATCCCGCTGGCCTGCCATGCGCACGCAACATCGTGCTTCCAGGAGATAGTTATGCATCGTTTGCATTGTTCGATCACAGCCATCGTATTGTCCCTCGCCGCCAGCGGCGCCTGCCAGGCCCGGGGGATTGCCGGCCTGGCTGCCGGTCCCGGCGCCTGGAGCGCCAACCAGACCTGGGCCGCCGACAGCGTCAACGGCGGTAATTTGAGCGGCTATTTTTATTGGCCCGCCAGCCAGCCCACGCTGGCCGGCAAGCGCGCACTGGTGCTGGTCTTGCACGGTTGCAACCAGACCGCCGCCAACGATGTGATCAATTCCAGCAGCGACCAGGGTTTTAACTGGAAAGCCATGGCCGACCGCTACGGCGCCGTGATCCTGGCGCCGAATGCGACCGGCAATGTGTACGGCAATCACTGCTGGGACTATGCCAGCGCCAGCCATGGCCGCACCGACAATAGCGGCCACGACGCCATCCTGCTCGACCTGGTCCGGCGCTTCACCGGCAATCCGCAATATGCGATCGACCCGCGGCAGGTGTATGTCACCGGCCTGTCGTCTGGCGGCGGCGAAACCATGGTGCTGGCTTGCCTGGCGCCGGACATTTTCGCCGGCGCCGGCATCAACGCCGGTCCGCCGCCCGGCACCGGCACCGGCGACATCGGCCGGGTGCCGCCGAACTATGGCGCGGCGACCGCCGCCGAACGTTGCCGCGCACTGGCCGGGAGCAACAGTCCCAGCTTCGACAGCCAGATCAGCAGCGTCATCTGGGGCAGTGCCGACTATATCGTGTCGCAGGCCTACGGCCCGCTCGACGCGGCCGCGATGCGCCTGGTCTATGGCGGCGACTACACAAAAAATGCGCCGCTCACGGTGCCCGGCGGCGGCAACAATATCGGCTACAACGACAGCAACGGCAAGCTGCGCACCTCGGAAATCACGGTCAGCGGCATGGGCCACGCGTGGCCGGCCGGCAGCGGCGGCCAGAACCGCAATTACGTCGATGCGAAGCGGGTCAACTATCCGGTGTTTCTGATGAATTTCTGGTTCACCAACAACTTACGTGTCGACCGGCAACCCTGAATAACATGGTTTGACAATGCCCATGCAGGCGCGGATACTTTAAAGAATAAAAGTCAGTGGAAAAAGCGCGCCACCAGACGATCTGCGCTGGAGTGGAAAATGAGTGGGGAGACACCAGATGAAACCCTGGGCCACCATATTGATGTTGTGTGCGGCATTGAGCGCCTGCGCCAGCGTACCAAGCGCGCCGCCGCCATTGTTGTTCAACGACGCCGCCTTCGGCACGCCGCTGAAGACCGCCAGCCCGGCAGAAATTTTTGCCGTCAGCGATGCGATGAAAGCTTATCTGCAAGACCACATCAGCTACCGCGCGCGCAACGACAATCCACGCCAGGCGCTGTTCGACGCGCTCTACAAGAAGGGCCAGTTGCGGCTGGAGTACGATGCGGAAATGACGCGCAACGCGACCGAGGCCTTCGATGCGCGCGCCGGCAATTGCCTGTCGCTGGTGCTGATGACGGCCGCGCTGGCCAAGGAATTGAATCTTGCGGTGCAATACCAGACGGTGATGACCGAAGAAAGCTGGAGCCGCAGCGGCGACCTGTATTTCGTCAGCGGCCACGTCAACCTGACGCTCGGCAAAAAGACCAATGAAAACACCGGTTATGACGCCAGGGGGCTGCTGACCATCGATTTCCTGCCGCCGCAGGACGGCGCCGGCTACCGCAGCCTGCCGATCCCGGAACAGACTATTCTCGCCATGTACATGAATAACCGCGCCGCCGAAACGCTGGCGGCGCGGCACATCGAACAGGCGTATTGGTGGGCCCGCGCGGCAATCCTGCAAGACCCCGCTTTCGGCGCCGCCTACAACACGCTGGGCGTGATTTTCCGCCGCCACGGCAATCTCGACGACGCGCGGCGCAGCTTCGCGTTTGCGCTGGAACGTTCGCCATCGGATACTTTCATCCTGTCCAACCTGGCGCAAAGCCTGGAAGCGCTGGGCCGCGAACCCGAAGCGCGAGTGCTGCGCGAACGGCTGGCACGGCTGCAACCGGAACCGCCGTTTCACTTTTTCAACCTGGCACAAAAAGCCATGCTGGCCGGCGATTACCGGGCCGCCGTGACGCTGTTCGCCAGGGAAGTGGCGCGCGATCCCTACTATCACGAATTCCACTTCGGCCTGGCGCAGGCCTACTTCAAGCTCGGCGAGTTGCGGCTGGCCGACCGCGAACTGATCCTGGCGCTGGAAAACAGCACCACCCGCAACGATCATCAGTTGTATGCGGCCAAGCTGCAGCGCATCCGCGCCCAGCAAGCCCAGGTGCGCGCTCAGTGAGCAGCGAACGGCTAGGCCTGCAAAAACATTTGCTGCAAGTCGTTCAAGAAACGCTGGCCCAGTTCGGTCGGCCGGATGATTTGATGGTCGCGGTATAACAAACCCTTGGCTTCGGCCGCATTCATGGTTTTTTCGATCGCATTGATCGCCAGGCCGGTGCGCTCGCTGAACAAATTCGGCGTAAAACCGCCGTTCAGGCGCAAGGCGTTCAGCATGAATTCGAAGCCCATGTCGTCGCGGCCGATTTCAAATTCGTCCTGTACCGGATTGCCGTTCCTGACCGCATCCAGATACGCCTTCGGCTGCTTGTAGCGGGCTTGGCGCAGCACCCGGTGCGGGAATGAAATCTTCGAATGCGCGCCGGCGCCGATGCCGAGGTAGTCGCCGAACTCCCAGTAATTGAGGTTATGCCGCGCGCGCCGTCCCGGCCGGGCGTAGGCCGACACTTCATACTGTTCGAAGCCGGCCGCCGCGCTGCGCTCGGCAATCATGTCCTGGATGTCTGCGCTGGCGTCGTCGTCCGGCAGCGTCGGCGGATACTTGGCGAACAGCGTATTCGGTTCCAGCGTCAGGTGGTACAGCGACAAGTGCGGCGGTGCGAACGACAGCGCGGTCGCCAGGTCTTGCTCGGCCTCGGCCAGCGTTTGCGACGGCAGCGCATACATCAGGTCGAGGTTGAAATTGTCGAAAGTCCGCTGCGCGATCTCGACCGCGCGGCGCGCTTCGTTGTCATCGTGGATGCGGCCCAGCGCCTGCAAATGGCGGCTGTTGAAACTCTGGATGCCGATCGACAGACGGTTGATGCCGCTGGCCCGGTACGACTTGAATTTCTCGGCTTCGAAGGTGCCGGGATTGGCTTCCATCGTGATCTCGGCCGCGCCGTCCAGCGGCAGCAGGGTGCGCAAGTCCGACATCAAGCGGTCCAGGCCGGCCGCCGACATCAGGCTGGGCGTGCCGCCGCCGATGAAAATCGTATAAATCTTGCGGCCCCAGATCAGCGGCAGCGCCATTTCCAGGTCTTGTCGCAAGGCGGCCAGGTATTCCTCTTCCGGGAAACCGCCGCGCACCTCGTGCGAATTGAAGTCGCAATACGGGCATTTCTTGACGCACCACGGAAAGTGGATGTACAGCGACAGCGGCGGCAGCGCCGCCAGGTTCAGCGCGCCCGGCTGCAGATATTGCAAGGCCACGCCGGCCACGCCGCCGAGGTCGGACTGGGCGCCCGGCTTGCTGGCGCCGGCTGGTTTGGCCGAGCCGGCCAATTTGATCGGTATCATCGCAGTTTTTCTACCAGTGCACGCAAAGCCTGGCCGCGGTGCGAGCAGGCGTTTTTTTCATCGGCCGTCAATTCGGCGGCGCACTTGCCCAGCGCCGGGATATAAAAATGCGGATCGTAGCCGAAGCCGCCGTTACCGCGCGGCGTGGCGATCATTTCGCCGTTCCAGCGGCCATCGGCGATCACCGGCTGCGGATCGTCGGCATGGCGCACGAACACCAGCACACAGTAATAATAGGCCGATTTATCGGCATGCGCCTGCAAATCGGCGATCAGCCTGGCGCTGTTGGCGGCATCCGATTTCGGCGCGCCGGCATAGCGCGCCGAATACACGCCCGGCGCGCCGCCCAGCGCATTGACGCACACGCCGGAATCGTCGGCCAGCGCCGGCAAGCCGGTCAGGCGCGAAGCGTGGCGGGCTTTTTGCAGCGCGTTCTCAACGAAAGTATGAAACGGCTCGTCCGCTTCCGGGACGTTGAATTCGCCCTGCGCATGGACCGAAAAGCCGAGCGTCGACAGCAGCTCGTTGAATTCCTTGAGCTTGCCGGCATTGTTTGAAGCGAGTATCAGTTGTTGGGTCATGGAATAGATCAATCAGAACCGGGGTCAGACCACGATTATCAGGCAACAAAGAAATCGGGGACAGGCCAGGTTTTCCAAGAAAGATTGCCTGGAAAACGTGGTCTGTCCCCGGTATTAAAGAATAAGCGCTATTTTATCCGGTCAGGCCCAGCGCGTCTTTTTGCAGCTTGATCAGGTCGGCGATGCCCGCTTGCGCCAGGTCCAGCAAGCGGTTCATGCCGGCCCGGTCGAATGCCGCGCCTTCGGCCGTACCCTGCACTTCGATGAAATGACCGGCTTCGGTCATCACCACGTTCATATCCGTGTCGCAACCGGAATCCTCGACGTAATCGAGGTCCAGCACCGGCTCGCCCTGGTAGACGCCGACCGAAATCGCCGCGACAAAGCTTTTCACCGGGATGGTGTCGATCGCGCCGCGCGCCGCCAGCTGGGCGAAGGCGTCGTAGGCGGCGACCATCGCGCCGGTGATTGATGCGGTGCGGGTGCCGCCGTCGGCCTGGATCACGTCGCAATCGAGGTGCAAGGTGCGTTCGCCGAACGCTTGCAAGTCGAAAGCGGCGCGCAGCGAGCGGCCGATCAGGCGCTGAATTTCCTGGGTGCGGCCGGATTGCTTGCCGCGCGCCGCTTCACGGTCCATGCGCGTGTGGGTCGAGCGCGGCAACATGCCGTACTCGGCCGTCAGCCAGCCCTGCCCCTTGCCTTTCAGAAAACCCGGCACCTTGTCTTCGATGCTGGCGGTGCAAATCACCTTGGTGTCGCCGCACTCGATCAGGACCGAACCTTCGGCGTGCTTGGTGTATTGGCGGGTGATGCGGATGGCGCGCAGCGCGTCAACGGCGCGGCCGCTCGGGCGGTTCTCGAATGTCATGGTGGTTTTCCGAATAAGTGTGGGACGATTTTCAGCGCGGATTCTACCACCCGGACGCCGCTGGATTTTCAACCACGCCACACTGTTGCCGCCGCAGCGTTCGCCTTGCATACAATACTGACCCACAACAGGCAATTTTCTTTACAATGCAATATTCAGCAAATTACAGGCCGCCAGCTGCCAGCGCCTGAAATATGCGTAAAAACTGAACATAAGACAAAATCGGGGAATCCATTGAGTATTTCAAGCATGACAGGCTACGCGGTTGCCACCAGCGAAAGCGCTGCAGGCACACTGACTATTGAAATCAAGAGCGTCAATTCGCGCTTTCTCGATCTGCAATTCCGTATCAACGACGATTTGCGGGCGCTGGAACCGGATTTGCGCGTCGCCGTCATGGCCGCCATCACGCGCGGCAAAGTCGAGGTGCGCCTGAGCTTCGGCCGCAAGGCCGCCACCGCCGGCACCCAGGCGCTGAACCTGACGCTGCTGGCCGAACTGGCGCGGCTGCAAAACGAAATCGGCCAGCATTTTGTATCGGCGCCGGTGATGAGCGTGGCGGAATTGCTGCGCTGGCCAGGCGTCATCGAAGAAGCCCAAGTCGGCCAGGAATCGCTGCAGGCGGACGTCGCGGCCCTGACCGTGCGCACCGTCGCCGCCTTTGTCGACAGCCGCAAGCGCGAAGGCGCGGCGCTGGAAACGGTGCTGGTGTCGCGCATCGAAGCGATGGAAGCGATCGTCAAGCGCATCACGCCGCTGATCCCGCAAGTGGTCGCCGCGTTCCAGCAAAAAGCCGTCGAACGCATGCAGGATGCGCTGGGACTGGCCAGCCAGGGTTCGAATTCGGCGCTGTCGCGCCAGGATGCGATGGAACGCATCCGCCAGGAAGTGATTTTGTACGGCATCCGCATCGACGTTTCCGAAGAGCTGGCGCGCCTGTCGGCCCACTTGACCGAAACCCGCCACATCCTGAAAAAAGGCGGCCAGGTCGGCAAACGCCTCGATTTCATGATGCAGGAACTCAACCGCGAAGCCAATACGCTGGGCGCCAAGGCGTCCGTCAAGGAATTGGCCGACGCCTCGATGGACTTGAAACTGCTGATCGAACAAATGCGCGAACAGGTGCAAAACCTGGAATAAACCCGCGATACATAGTCCGCTATAACAACTGCTCTACAACTGTTCTTATAGCAACTATGCAACTATTGATGACTGACAACAGCCGCTCTTGGTAAAATACTGCCTTGGGCGACGCTGTATGGCGTATCCGCCAACTTTATCCGTTATTGAAAGATCAGCATGAGCCATCCCACCGCCTTCTCCGGCAGCCTGTTTATGGTCGTTGCGCCTTCCGGCGCCGGCAAATCGACTCTGGTCAACGCGCTGCTGAAACAGGAACCAGCGATCAAACTGTCGATTTCGACCACCACGCGGGCGCCGCGTCCGGGCGAAGAGCATGGCCGCGAGTATTATTTCACTACCGCCGACGACTTTGTCGCGCGCGCCGACCAGGGCGAATTCCTGGAATGGGCCGAAGTGCACGGCAATTATTACGGCACCTCGCGCATCCAGGTCGAGCAACAGATGCAGGCCGGCACCGATATTTTGCTGGAAATCGATTGGCAAGGCGCGCGCCAGGTGCGTAAACAGTTTCCGCGCGCAGCCGGAATTTTCATTTTGCCGCCGTCGATCGCTGCGCTGGAAGAGCGCCTGAACAAGCGCGGCCAGGATGAACCGCACGTCATCACGCGGCGCCTGCTGGCCGCCGGCGGAGAAATCGCACACGCGCCAGAGTTCGAATATGTTATTATCAATGAAGAGTTTACGGTCGCCTTGCTGGAGTTGAGCGCGATCGTCAAAGCGGCCCGTTGCAGGTTTGCGCAACAAGCGGCCCGCAGCGCCTCGCTGTTCGCCCAATTGGGCATCCACGCTGAATAAGCAGTCCGCACCGATCAGATAGTAGAATTTTTAGGAGTTACAGATGGCCCGTATCACAATTGAAGATTGCCTGAAACAAATCCCGAATCGTTTCCAGCTGACCCTGGCCGCGACCTATCGCGCCCGTCAACTGTTGCAAGGCCATACCCCAAAGGTTGAAGCCAAGGATAAACCGACGGTAGTTGCCCTGCGTGAAATCGCCGCTGGCAAGGTCGGTATCGAAATGTTGAAAAAGGTCCCTATGTAATCAGGGAACCTGCGTACCGGACAGTGCTGACCCAGGTTTCCCAGTCCCCCTATTTTCGCACTGCAACGGAACGCAACGCTTTATGAGTCTGACCCCAGCCGACACGACTTCTGCAGGATCGCCTGCCCTGGCCCCGCGCCAGGCGGCAAAAACGCCGGACGCTGCTGCGTCCGGCGCCGCCACATCCATGCCCTTTGCACCAATAGCGCCCTCCATGCCACCGTCGCCCACTGCCGGCGTCGCTTCGGTCAGCCACCTGGCTGACAAACTCAGTGAATATCTCGGCCCGGCCGACCTGAAAAAGGTCAAGGAAGCCTATCGCTTTTCCGACGAGATGCACCTGGGCCAGATGCGACGCTCAGGCGAACCCTATATTTCCCACCCGATCGCGGTCGCCGAAATTTGCGCCGATTGGAAGCTGGACGCCCAGGCGATCATGGCGGCGCTGCTGCATGACGTGATGGAAGACCAGGATGTCAAGAAAGACGAATTGATCGAGCGCTTCGGCGCGCCGGTGGCCAACCTGGTCGACGGCCTGTCGAAGCTGGAAAAAATCGAATTCCAGAGCCAGATCGAAGCGCAGGCGGAAAATTTCCGCAAGATGCTGCTGGCCATGGCGTCCGACGTGCGCGTGATCCTGATCAAGCTGGCCGACCGGCTGCACAATATGCGCACGCTCGATGCGATGTCGCCAGTCAAGAAACGCCGCATCGCCGGCGAAACCATGGAAGTGTACGTGCCGATCGCACACCGCCTCGGCTTGAACAATATCTACCGCGAATTACAAGACCTGTCGTTTTCGCATTTGTACCCGATGCGCTACCGCACGCTGGCGAAAGCGGTCAAGGCGGCGCGCGGCAACCGGCGCGAAGTGGTCAACAAGATACTCGAATCGGTCAAGAGCACGCTGGCGATGGCGGAAATCGGCGCCGAAGTCTATGGCCGCGAAAAAACGCTGTACGGCATCTATAAAAAGATGCGCAACAAACATTTGTCTTTTTCGCAAGTTCTGGATGTGTACGGCTTCCGCGTGGTGGTCGACAGTTTTGAAAATTGCTACGTGGCGCTGGGCACGCTGCACTCGCTATACAAGCCGATGCCGGGCAAGTTCAAGGATTACATCGCCATCCGCAAGCTGAACGGCTATCAATCGCTGCATACCACGCTGATCGGCCCGTACGGCACGCCGGTTGAATTCCAGATCCGTACCCAGGAAATGCACCGCACCGCCGAGTCCGGCGTCGCGGCGCACTGGCTGTACAAGAGCGGCGAATCGAATATGACCGATTTGCAGCAACGCACCCATGCATGGCTGCAATCGCTGCTCGACATCCAGCAGCAAACCGGCGATTCGGCCGAATTCCTGGAACACGTCAAGGTCGACCTGTTCCCCGATTCGGTGTATGTGTTCACGCCGAAGTCGAAAATCATCGCGCTGCCGCGCGGCGCGACGGCGATCGATTTCGCCTATTCGATCCACACCGGCATCGGCGACCATACCGTGGCGGTCAAGATCAACAATGAAACGGCGCCGCTGCGTACCGAGCTGCGCAATGGCGACATCGTTGAAATCGTCACCGATTCCTTGTCGCGGCCGAGTCCGACCTGGCTGTCGTTCGTGCGCACCGGCAAGGCGCGCTCGGCGATCCGCCACCACTTGCGCACCATCAACCTGCCGGAATCGATCATATTGGGCCAGCAATTGCTGACCCAGGCGCTGATCACGCTGAACATCACGCCGGACTTGCCGGCGCCATTGGTCGAACGCCTGCTGAACGAATCGAGCGCCAAGTCGATGGACGAATTGCACGCCGACATAGGCATCGGCAAACGCATGGCGGCGCTGGTGGCGCGCCACATCTTCGGCCTGATGGGCGGCGAATCGGCCAGCGTGCCGATCGACCACAACAGCGCCAACGAACTCGACCCGGTCACCATTTGCGGCAGCGAAGGCGTGTCGGTGCAATTGGCGGCGTGCTGCCTGCCGATTCCCGGCGACCAGATCATCGGCCAGTTGCGGCGCGACCAGGGCTTGCTGGTGCACACCAGCGATTGCTCGGTGGCCAAGCGCCAGCGCATCAAGGAACCGGACCGCTGGATCGCGGTGCGCTGGGGAACCGAGCTGAACCGCCGCTTCGACAGCCGCATCAAGCTGCTGATCAACAATGAAAAAGGCATCCTGGCGCGGGTCGCGGCCGAGATCGGCGAATCCGACGCCAACATCATCTATGTCGGCATGGATGAAGACAAGGACCATGTACTCGACCAGTTGCGCTTCACCATCCAGGTCAAGGACCGGGTCCACCTGGCCGGCTTGCTGCGCAACGTGCGTAAAGTAGCCGGCGTCAACCGCATCCTGCGCGAACGCAGCTAGCACTTCAAGCGCTGAAACCGGGGACAGGGCACGCTTATCGGGCAATATACTGCTTCATGCGTGGCCTGTCCCCGTTTTATTCAGACGGTGCCGGGTAGCTCACTTCCAGCAATTCCAGCTCTTCCGCGCCGTGCGGGGTGTTCAGGGTGACCAGGTCGCCTTCACGCGATTTGGTGATGGCGCGCGCCACCGGCGAGACCCAGCTGATCTTGCCGTTCAATGGATCGAGTTCGTCGATGCCGACGATGGTGATGGTATGCGTTGCGCCAGCCTGGTTGCGGTAGGTGACGGTGGCGCCGAAAAATACCTGGTCGCTTCCATGGTGCACGCTGGGGTCGACAATCGCCGCCAGGTCCATCCGCTTGGTCAGGAAACGGATGCGCCGGTCGATTTCACGCAGGCGCCGCTTGCCGTAGATGTAATCGCCATTTTCCGAGCGGTCGCCATTCGATGCCGCCCAGTGCACGATCTTGACCACTTCCGGCCGGTCGATGTCGATCAGTTGCAGCAATTCATCCTTGATGCGCTGATAACCGGCCGGCGTGATGTAATTCTTGGCGCCAGCCGGGATCGCCAGGGCCAGCGCCGCGGCTTCTTCGTCATCGTCGTGGTCCGACTCTTTTACAAATGCTTTATTCATCACGCTATTGTAGCGGCAGTGCGGGCCGCCGGGGATGGTTTGGGCGACCAGGCTGTTTTTTTAACGTATCATCCCTACATCATGCTCAAGATTGGCAAATCCTATACTCAATGCGTATCAAACGATTGACGACACTCAGGCGCTGGCTGTTCGCGCCGCTGGTCTACCTGGCCGCGATTTTCCTGCTGGTCGAGGAATGGCTGTGGGCCACCGGCGCGCGCCTGCTCGGCTGGGTCGCCTTATTCCCGCCGCTGCATGCGCTGGAAAGCTGGATCAAGGGCTTGCCGCCCTATGTCGCGCTGGCCGTGTTCGTACTGCCGGCCATCTTGCTGTTCCCCGTCAAGGTGATGGCGCTGCTGGCGATCGCCAACGGTCACGCGCTGTCCGGCGTCAGCGTGATCGTGATCGCCAAGCTCGGCGGCGCGGCCGCGGTGGCGCGGCTGTACACGCTGACCCGGCCTACCTTGCTGAGCCTGCCATGGTTCGCGCGCTGGCACGGCAAGTTTATCGAACTCAAGGACTCCTGGATCGCGCGGCTGCGCGCCACCCGCGCATGGCGCCGCGTCAGCGCACTGGGACGCGCGCTCGGCAAGGCGCGCCGCGACTGGTGGAGCACTAGCCGCAAGCAACCGGGCGCAGGCCGGCTGGCGGCACGCCCGGCGCGGGTATTGCGCCGTTTCGCCGCGCTGTGGCGCGCGCGCCGCCGCTGAGCACGCCAAATGATGAGCACACCCACCCTGCCCTGCTTGGCCGCCGTGATGCAAGCGTCGCCGTCGGAAATTTACCTGCTCGACGCGGCCACGCTGCACTTTGTCGACGTCAATCAGGCCGCCTGCCGCAACTTGCAATACGACATGGCCAGCCTGGCCGCCATGACGCCGTTGATGCTGGCGCCGCAATTGACGCGGACACACTTCGACAGCGTGCTGGCGGGCCTGGGCCAGGATATCGGCGCCCAGGCCGACCTGCAGCTGGAACAGCGCCGCGCCGACGGCAGCAGTTATCCGCTGCAACTGCGGCTGATGCGCACCAGCCGCGACGGCCGCGCCCTGATCCTGGCGGTCGGCGAAGACCAGAGCCTGCCGCAAGCGTCGGCCGCCGCGCTGGCCCAGGTGCAGTCGCACTTCAACGCCATCGTCTCGAACACGCCCGGACTGGTGTACCAGTTCCGCCAGGAGGCCAGCGGCGCGGTCTGGTTCGATTACCTGAGCGACGGCTGCCAGGCGCTGCTCGGTTTGACGGCGCAGCAATTGCAACAGCAGCCCAGCTTGTTCCTGGCGCTGATCCTGGCCGACGACCGTCGGTCCTACCTCGATTCGATGCAGGCTTCGGCCAGCGCGCTGTGGAGCTGGAACTGGGAAGGCCGGATCTGGGTCGATGCGTGGAAAGACGTCAAGTGGATCAACTTGCGCTCGACCCCGCGCGCGCTGGCCGATGGCGCAGTCCAGTGGGAGGGCATCATGACGAATATCACGGAAAGCAAGCTGGAACAGCTGGAAGTGCAACAGTCGCGGGCCCGGCTGGCCGAGTTGACGGCACATATAGAAAAGATCAAGGAACAGGAACGCACCCGCATCGCGCGCGAAATCCATGACGACCTGGGCGGCAACCTGACGGCGATCAAGATGGCGCTGGCGATGCTGGTGCGGCGCTTGCCGGAAGGCAGCGAACTATTGCAACAGAAAGCCGCCTATCTGGATGGGCTGGTCGACCGCACCATCGATTCGGTGCACCGCATTTCGCTCGACTTGCGCCCGCCGATGCTGGACCTGGGCATCGTCGCCGCGCTGCAGTGGCAAATCAGGGAATTCGAGAAACAGGCCGGCGTGACTTGCAGCTTTGTATCGAACCAGCGCGACATCGACCTCGGCCTGGACCAGGCCACCACGCTGTTCCGCATCTTCCAGGAAGCGCTGACCAATATCGCCAAACATGCGCGCGCCAGCAGGGTGACGGTGCGGCTGGCCCGTTTGCGTCACCACATCAGCCTGAAAATCACCGACAATGGCGTCGGCATGCGCCAGGCGGACAAAGCCAAGCCGCAATCGTTCGGCATCCGCGGCATGGCCGAGCGCGCCAACGCACTGGGCGGCACGCTGAGCCTGAGCCATGCGGCCGGCGGCGGCACGGTGGTGGCGCTCAAGATCAAGCTGGCCTCGCCGCTACGGCCGTTGATTGACCAATAACAATACCAGCCACTCGGGTTTTAGCTAAAGATACGCATGACATGAAACAAAAAAACACCATCAGGGTTTTTATCGCCGACGATCACGCCATCGTGCGCGAAGGCTTGAAGCAAATCCTGGCCGATACGCGCGATATCGTGGTTGCCGGTGAAGCGGAAAACGGCGTCGACGCGGTTAAGCTGTTCCGCAAGTCGGAATGCCAGGTGATGTTGCTCGACATTTCGATGCCGGACCGCAGCGGCATCGATGTCTTGAAGCAAATCAAGAAGGAGAAACCCGAGCTGGCGGTGCTGATGCTGTCGATGCACCGCGAAGACCAGTATGCGATCCGTTCGCTGAAGGCCGGCGCGGCCGGTTACCTGACCAAGCAAAGCGCGCCGCGTGAATTGGTCACGGCGATCCGCCAGGTCGCCAGCGGGTTAAAATATATCAGCCCGGCGCTGGCTCAGGAATTGGCGAATACGGTCGGCGAGGACCATGAGACACCGCCGCACGATACGCTGTCCGACCGTGAATACCAAACGCTGATGATGATCGCGTCGGGCAAGACGGTCGGTGCGATTGCCCAGGAATTGTCGCTGTCGGTCAAGACCGTCAGCGAATACCGGGCTCGCCTGCTGGCAAAAATGAAACTGAAGAACAGTGCCGAACTGACCCATTATGCGATCAGAAACCAGTTGATCGAGTAAAAACACCCGATAACAGTTAGATAATAACTCTTTAGACAACATACTGGTTTTCTTGGAAAGCATCGGCCATGCATCAAAGTAAGACATCTTAGTGCTGCTAATTCAAGAATAAAGTCTGGCCCGATTCGCATATCATGGGGATAATTAGCAAATACTTATAAAAGGCAGCCGCGTACATGTCCAGTAAATCGCCCCCTTCGCCAGCGCCTGTTGCGGCCGGCGCCAGCGCCCAGCAAAACCCGGCCGATATCGCGCGCGAAGCGTTTCGCCAGCTGGCGACGCGGCGCATCGCGCCGACGCCGAACGCCTACCGCGACATCTACAATGAAATCGCCGGCCTGCCCGCCGAGCCGGACAGCCAGCCCGGCGCGCTGATCGCCGCCAGCGCACCGGTCGACAGCGGCGCCGAAAACGTGCTGACCAGGTTTGCCGCCAAGATGAGCGAATCGAAGGGCGAACTGGGCGAATACGGCCGGCGTTTCCAGAGTGCATTGAAGGCGCGCGACTGGGACGCCTATGTGCGCAACCTGGTGCAATTATCCGAACGCCAGGGCAAGAAAGGCGGCATCGATATCGCGCCGCTGCCCGATGGCGAACAAACCCGCACGCTGCGCGACTTGCTCAGTCGTACCCTCAGTTTTGCCGTCGCCACCTTGCTGACCGGCACTCCGGCGCTGATGGCCGAATCCGAGTCGCTGGGCGCCGCGATCAAGCTGGCCCACACCGAGGAAGCGCTGAACGACGCGGCGCTGCGTTTGAAACAGCTGTGCTACCAGATCGAATTGAAGAGCGGCGATACGGCCGAACAGCAGGAATTGCTGCTGCGCCTGTTTAAACTGTTACTGGAAAACGTCAGTGAATTGCTCGACGACGATAGCTGGCTGCGCGGCCAGATCGACGCGGTGCAAAACCTGATCGCCGGTCCGCTCGACCAGCGCGCGCTGGAAGACGCCACCCGCAGCCTGAAGGAAGTCATCTATAAGCAAAGCCAGTTGAAGCACAGCCTGTCCGACGTCAAGCTGACGGTCAAGAACATGATGATGACCTTCATCGACCGGCTCGGCCAAGTGGCGACCAGCACCGGCGACTTTCATGAAAAGATCGGCGGTTATTCGGAAAAGATCAGCCAGGCTGAAAATATCAGCGAGTTGAACCAGGTGCTCGACGATGTGTTGCGCGAAACCCGGCTGGTGCAAACCGAGGCGTTGCGCGCGCGCGACAAGATGATGCTGGCGCGCCAGGAAGTGCAAGACGCCGAGCAGCGCATCCACACGCTGGAAGCGAAGCTGCAGCATATGAGCGAGCTGGTGCGAGAAGACCAGCTGACCGGCAGCCTGAACCGGCGCGGCCTCGACGATGTGTTCGAGCGCGAAACCGCGCGCTCCGACCGGCGCGGCACGCCGCTGTGCATCGCCATGCTGGACCTCGACGACTTCAAGCGCCTGAACGATAAATACGGCCACCTGGCCGGCGACGCGGCGCTGAAGCACCTGGTCAAGATCGTCAAGGAAACCTTGCGCTCGATGGATGTGATCGCCCGCTTCGGCGGCGAGGAATTCCTGATCCTGCTGCCGGAAACCACGGTCGACGCGGCATCGGCGACGATGACGCGGCTGCAACGCGAATTGACCAAGCACTTTTTCTTGCACGACAATGAAAAAGTCCTGATCACCTTCTCGGCCGGCGTCGCGCTGCGCCATGCGCATGAAGACCAGGCCGCTCTCGTCAAACGGGCCGACCGCGCCATGTACCAGGCCAAGCAAACCGGCAAGAACCGGGTGGTGGTGGCCGACTGATACGCCAGCTCGCCCCTGCCCCCTGATCTCGCCCGCCGCGCTTCAAGGCGGGTTTTTTTACGCCCAAAAAGAGCGATTAACATCTCGACATCTTCATTCAGCAGCTAAAAACAGTCAAAAATAAATTTATTTTTGCCCTAAAGTTTGATCTTCCGCAACCGATTAAGCGGGCGCTCATCGGCAACTTGAGGGTGAGATACAAAAAAAATATCTCTTTTTTACACTTCATTTTTTCCAGGCCGCTCCGTTACCGATTACAACAGCGGCTTGATTGTCACGGAACAGCGTGGCAGGCCAAAGTAAACAGCACAGAGCTAACACCGCATTCCTGTCTGGAGAATTACCATGGCCCAAGTCATCAATACCAACGTCGCTTCGCTCAACGCACAGCGCAACCTGAACACTTCCCAAGCATCGCTGGCAACTTCGCTGCAACGCCTGTCTTCCGGTTTGCGCATCAATAGCGCCAAGGATGACGCCGCCGGCCTGGCAATCTCCGAACGTTTCACTTCCCAAATCCGCGGCAACACCCAGGCCGCACGCAACGCCAATGACGGCATTTCCCTGGCGCAAACCGCTGAGGGCGGCTTGAGTACCGCCGGCGACTTGCTGCAGCGTATACGTGAACTGGCGGTGCAATCGGCCAACGGCACCAACTCCGATTCGGACCGCAAATCGATCCAGAACGAAGTGGCATCGCTGTCGCAGGAATTGGACCGGGTCGCCACCACCACCCAATTCAACGGCCAGAACGTGCTCGACGGCAGCTTGACCAGCGCCCAGTTCCAGGTCGGCGCCAATTCCAACCAGGTCATCAATGTCGGCGTCGGCAGCGCCCGCGCCACCGATATCGGCAACAATACCGCCAAGACCTCGGATGCGGCCGCGTCGATTTCGCAAGCCGTGCTGCAAGGTTCGATCGACACCACCAACACCAGCCCGGCCAACAATGTCGCCGCACAGACCCTGACCATCGGCTCGGCCGGCGGCAAGACCACCGCGCTGACCGTCGCGGCCGGCGACAGCGCCAAGAAAATCGCCAGCAGCCTGAACGGCTTGAGCGGCAGCACCGGCGTGACGGCGCAAGCGAGCACCACAGCCAGCATCAGCGGCATCAGCGACGGCGCCGTGCAATTCACGCTGCGCGGTTCGAACTCGCTGGAAAATGACTCGACCTCGCAATCGGTCACCATTTCGGCGCGCGTGGTCGGCGGCGACCTGGCCGCGCTGGCGCAAGCGATCAATGCCCAGACCGGTAATACCAACGTCACCGCCAGCGTCAAGAAAAACGCCGACGGCACCCGCGAACTGACGTTGAACGAGAATTCCGGCAACGATATCAAAATCGCCAATATGGGCGCCACCGGCGGCCTGGTCGGCGCCTCGATGCGCGGCGCCGACACCGTGCCGGCAGTCGGCAACACGCCCGCCACGCCTGGCGTCGGCGTGACCTTCGTGGCGGCCAGCGCGGCCGGCGTACCGGCCAGCACTGCGGTGGTCGGCGGCAAACTGGATTTTTCCAGCGATAGCGGCTTCTCGTTGAAAACCAGCGCCGGCACCACCTTGCTGAACGGCCCATCGGTCGGCAGCGACTTGAAATCGGTCGCCAAGCTGGACGTCAGCACCGTGGCCGGCTCCAACGCCGCATTGCTGACCATCGACTCGGCGCTGAACCAGATCAACAGCAACCGCGCTTCGCTGGGCGCCGTGCAAAACCGTTTCGCCTCGACCATCTCGAACTTGCAAACCACGTCGGAAAACCTGTCGGCATCGCGCAGCCGTATCCAGGATACCGACTTCGCCGCGGAAACCGCCAGCCTGACCCGCGGCCAGATCTTGCAACAAGCCGGTACCGCGATGCTGGCGCAAGCCAACTCGCTGCCGAACGGCGTACTGTCGCTGCTGCGCGGCTAAGCACCGCACCGCCAGTCGCACGATGAATGAACGGCGCGACGGCGCCGCCGCAATCCCCGCTTGAGTTTGCTCAAGCGGGGATTTTTTTATGGGCGCGCGCCAGCTAGCGCCAAGCTTTGCGGCAGTAGGGAAAAAAGTTCCCGGAAAATAAAAAAATCTTGACTATCAAGTTTGGCATGTTGATGTCGATAGACGTGCGCCGTGCGCCGAACTGTAGGGTAAAAAGCCAAAAGTAAAATTTTATTTTGTATCAATTTTTCCTTTTGGCAACCGTTATAAAAAGTAACGGCGGCTTGATTGTCACAACCCAGCGTGACAGGCCAACGTACACGCACATAGCAAACAATGAAACACCCAGTTTGGAGAAAGATCCATGGCTCAAGTCATTAATACTAACGTTGCCTCGCTCAATGCGCAGCGCAACCTGAACACTTCGCAAGCGTCGCTGGCGACCTCCTTGCAGCGCCTGTCGTCAGGCTTGCGCATCAACAGCGCCAAGGACGACGCGGCGGGTTTGGCGATTTCCGAGCGTTTTACGTCGCAAATCCGCGGCAACACCCAGGCCGCGCGCAACGCCAATGACGGCATCTCGCTGGCGCAAACCGCCGAGGGCGGCTTGAGCACCGCCGGCGACCTGCTGCAACGTATCCGCGAACTGGCGGTGCAATCGGCCAACGGCACCAACTCCGATTCGGACCGCAAGTCGATCCAGAACGAGGTATCGTCGCTGTCGCAGGAATTGGACCGGGTCGCCAACACCACCCAGTTCAACGGCCAGAACGTGCTCGACGGCAGCCTGACCCATTCGCAATTCCAGGTCGGCGCCAATTCCAACCAGGTCATCAATGTCGGCGTCGCCAGCGCGCGCGCCACCGACATCGGCAACAATACCGCCAAGACGTCCGATGCGGCCACCTCGATTTCGCAATCGGTGCTGTCCACCGTCGCCGATGCGCCTGGCGCCTCGCCACCGACCACGCCGCTGAACCGGGTGACCACGCAAGTACTGACCATCGGTTCGGCCGGCGGCAAGACCACCGCACTGAACGTCACGGCCGGCGACAGCGCCAAGAAAATCGCCGCCAATATCAATGGCGTCGGCGGCAGCACCGGCGTGACGGCGCAAGCGAGCACCAACGCCACCATCACCGGTATCAAGGATGGCGCGGTGCAATTTACGCTGCGCGGTTCGAACTCGCTGGAAAACGATTCGACTTCGCAAGCCGTCACCATTTCGGCCAAAGTGGTCGGCGGCGACCTGGCCGCGCTGGCGCAGGCGATCAATGCCCAGACCGGCAATACCAACGTCACCGCCAGCGTCAAGAAAAACGCCGACGGCACCAAGGAACTGAGCCTCAATGAAAGCTCCGGCAACGATATCAAGATCGCCAACCTGGGCACCACGGCGGCCACCGGCCTGAGCGGCGCAAGCATCCGCGGCGCCGACGTCAAGGCGGCGGTCGGCAACACGCCGGCCCAGGCTGGCGTCGCGGTCAACTTTGCGACAGCGGACCCCGCCACCGGCGCGCCAAGCACGGCAGTCATCGGCGGCAAGCTGGATTTCTCCAGCGATAACGGCTTTTCGATCAAGACCAGCCTCGCCGGCGACCAGTCCATCCTCGGCGCCGACAGTATCGGCAGCGACCTGAAATCGGTCGCCAAACTGGACGTCAGCACCGTGGCCGGCTCCAACGCGGCGCTGCTGACCATCGATTCGGCGCTGAACCAGATCAACAGCAGCCGCGCGTCGCTGGGTGCGATCCAGAACCGTTTTGCGTCGACCATTTCCAACTTGCAAACCACCTCGGAAAACCTGTCGGCATCGCGCAGCCGCATCCAGGATACCGACTTCGCGGCGGAAACCGCCAACATGACCCGTGGCCAGATCTTGCAACAAGCCGGTACCGCGATGCTGGCGCAAGCCAATTCGCTGCCGAACGGCGTGCTGTCGCTGCTGCGCGGCTAAGCACGGCTAGCCTGAGTAGTCAACGTTCAATCGTCGACGCTCAATGATCAACGCAAATGCGGCACTACCCGGTCCGGCTTGACCGCGGGACCGGGAATGGCTGTTTTTTGATGGACTGTGAATAGCCCCGTCCAAGGCAGGCGCGAACAAGCAACTCCGCGCGCACAGCATGCAACAACCACTTCGGAGCAATATCCATGGCACAAGTCATTAATACCAACGTTGCCTCGCTCAATGCGCAGCGCAACCTGAACACTTCGCAAGCATCGCTGGCGACCTCCTTGCAGCGCCTGTCGTCAGGCTTGCGCATCAACAGCGCCAAGGACGATGCGGCGGGTTTGGCGATTTCCGAGCGTTTTACGTCGCAAATCCGCGGCAACACCCAGGCCGCGCGCAACGCCAATGACGGCATCTCGCTGGCGCAAACCGCCGAGGGCGGCTTGAGTACCGCCGGCGACCTGCTGCAACGTATCCGCGAACTGGCGGTGCAATCGGCCAACGGCACCAACTCCGATTCGGACCGCAAGTCGATCCAGAACGAGGTGTCGTCGCTGTCGCAGGAATTGGACCGGGTCGCCACCACCACCCAGTTCAACGGCCAGAACGTGCTCGACGGCAGCCTGACCAATTCGCAATTCCAGGTCGGCGCCAATTCCAACCAGGTCATCAATGTCGGCGTCGCCAGCGCGCGCGCCACCGACATCGGCAACAATACCGCCAAGACGTCGGATGCGGCCGCATCGATTTCGCAAGCCGTGCTGCAAGCCTCGGTCGATGGCGTGGGCACCAGCCCGCTGAACAACATCGTTGCCCAAAAGCTGACCATCGGTTCGGCAGGCGGTAAAAATACCGACGTCACCATCGGTGTCGGCGATAGCGCGAAAAAGATTGCTGGCAATATCAATGGCTTGAGCGGCAGCACCGGCGTGACGGCGCAAGCAAGCACCACGGCCACCATCAGCGGCATCAGCGACGGCGCCGTGCAATTCACGCTGCGCGGCTCGAATTCGCTGGAAAATGACGCGACCTCGCAAGCCGTCACCATTTCGGCGCGCGTGGTCGGCGGCGACCTGGCCGCGCTGGCGCAAGCGATCAATGCCCAGACCGGCAATACCAACGTCACCGCCAGCGTCAAGAAAAACGCCGACGGCACCAAGGAGTTGAGCCTCAATGAAAGCGCCGGCAACGATATCAAGATCGCCAACCTGGGCGCCACCGGCGGCCTGGTCGCCGCCAAGATGCGCGGCGCGGACTTGAAGCCGGCGGTCGGCAACACTCCCGCGGTAGCAGGCGCAACGGTCGACTTCGCGGCCGCCACCGCGGCCGGCGTGGCGACCAGCACGGCAGTGGTCGGCGGCAAAGTGGATTTTTCGAGCGATAGCGGCTTTTCGATGAAAACCGATACCGGCACCACCTTGCTGAACGGACCATCGGTCGGCAGCGATTTGAAATCGGTCGCCAAACTGGACGTCAGCACCGTGGCCGGTTCCAACGCCGCTTTGTTGACCATCGACTCGGCGCTGAACCAGATCAACAGCAGCCGCGCGTCGCTGGGTGCGATCCAGAACCGTTTTGCGTCGACCATTTCCAACTTGCAAACCACCTCGGAAAACCTGTCGGCATCGCGCAGCCGCATCCAGGATACCGACTTCGCGGCGGAAACCGCCAACATGACCCGTGGCCAGATCTTGCAACAAGCCGGTACCGCGATGCTGGCGCAAGCCAATTCGCTGCCGAACGGCGTGCTGTCGCTGCTGCGCGGCTAAGCGTCCGTTAGCCAGTATCAGTTAGCCAGTATCAAGTTGATATCAAGCTGGCATTCCCGGCCCGGATACCGCGGGCCGGGAATTTTATTTCATTTAAATTCATAATATAGTTATTTCAATCAAGCGCTGCCGGCAAAAAATAAAATAATTTACCCTCAAGTTTACGCCACGGCAGCCGTTTAAGCGGGCGCGGCGGAACAGACTGGAGGGCTGCGATATGAAAATAATTAGTGTTTTCTCCCATCAACTTTTAATGATGGCCGCCGTTACACATTGCAACAGCGGCTTGATTGTCACGGAACAGCGTGGCAGGCCAACGTAAACGCACAAGGCAAACTTAGAACTATCCAGTCTGGAGCAATACCATGGCACAAGTCATCAATACCAACGTCGCTTCGCTCAACGCACAGCGTAACCTGAACACTTCCCAAGCATCGCTGGCAACGTCGCTGCAACGCCTGTCTTCCGGCTTGCGCATCAATAGCGCCAAGGACGATGCGGCGGGGTTGGCGATTTCCGAGCGCTTCACGTCCCAAATCCGCGGCAACACCCAGGCCGCACGCAACGCCAATGACGGCATCTCGCTGGCACAAACCGCCGAGGGCGGCTTGAGCACCGCCGGCGACCTGCTGCAACGTATCCGCGAACTGGCGGTGCAATCGGCCAACGGCACCAACTCCGATTCGGACCGCAAGTCGATCCAGAACGAGGTGTCGTCGCTGTCGCAGGAATTGGACCGGGTTGCCAATACGACCCAGTTCAACGGCCAGAACGTACTCGACGGCAGCCTGACCAGCGCCCAGTTCCAGGTCGGCGCCAATTCCAACCAGGTCATCAATGTCGGCGTCGCCAGCGCGCGCGCCACCGACATCGGCAACAATACCGCCAAGACGTCGGATGCAGCCGCATCGATTTCGCAAGCCGTGTTGCAAGCCTCGGTCGACGGCGTGGGCACCAGCCCGCTGAACAACGTTGCCGCACAAACCTTGACCATCGGTTCGGCCGGCGGCAAGACCACCGCGCTGACCGTCGCGGCCGGCGATAGTGCCAAGAAAGTCGCCAGCAACCTGAATGGCTTGAGCGGCAGCACCGGCGTGACGGCGCAAGCAAGCACCACGGCCAGCATCAGCGGCATCGCCGATGGCGCCGTGCAATTCACGCTGCGCGGCTCAAACTCGCTGGAAAACGATTCGACCTCGCAAGCCGTCACCATTTCGGCGCGTGTGGTCGGCGGCGACCTGGCCGCGCTGGCGCAAGCGATCAATGCCCAGACCGGCAACACCAACGTCACCGCCAGCGTCAAGAAAAACGCCGACGGCACCAAGGAACTGAGCCTCAATGAAAGCGCCGGTAACGATATCAAGATCGCCAACCTGGGCGCCACCGGCGGCCTGGTCGGCGCCTCGATGCGCGGCGCCGATACCGTACCGGCAGTCGGCAACACCGCCGCCACGCCAGGCGCCGGCGTGACCTTCGCAGCCGCCAGCGCGGCCGGCGTGGCAACCAGCACGGCAGTGGTCGGCGGCAAACTGGATTTCTCGAGCGATAGCGGTTTTTCGTTGAAAACCAGCGCCGGCACCACCTTGCTGAACGCCCCATCGGTCGGCAGCGATTTGAAATCGGTCGCCAAACTGGACGTCAGCACCGTGGCCGGTTCCAACGCCGCTTTGTTGACCATCGACTCGGCGCTGAACCAGATCAACAGCAGCCGCGCGTCGCTGGGTGCGATCCAGAACCGTTTTGCATCGACTATTTCCAACTTGCAAACCACCTCGGAAAACCTGTCGGCATCGCGCAGCCGTATCCAGGATACCGACTTTGCGGCAGAAACCGCCAACATGACCCGCGGCCAGATCTTGCAACAAGCCGGTACCGCGATGCTGGCGCAAGCCAACTCGCTGCCAAACGGCGTGTTGTCGCTGCTGCGTGGCTAATTCCATGTAAAGTAATGGATTAGCATTGATACTGACCGGTTTCCCCGGCTGATTCCGTCAGCCGGGGATTTTTCATAAGGAAGCATCATGACAATCGATTCGATAGTCTCGGCCCCAGCGGCCAGAACGTTTGACAGGAGCGCCATCGCAGCGGAGGCCACGCAACGCACCGCGGCGCCGGTCGGCAGGGATCCACGCGCCGCTGCCGAACCGACGCCGGTCGAACTCAAGCAGGCAGTCTCGGACCTGAACAAGTCGCCCCAGGCGACCGCGCAAGGCCTGGTTTTTTCGATCGACGAAGACAGCAAACGCACGGTGGTCAAGGTCATCGACCAGTCGACCAAGGAAGTACTGCGCCAGATTCCAACCGTGGAAGCGTTGCAGATCGCTAAATCGCTGGAATCGGCGCAAGGTGCGCAAAGCGGTTTCCTGATCAAACAGACCGCCTGAAGATCGGCCCAGGCAGCACCCGCACCCCGCGCCGCCCGCCGGCGCGGGCTGTTTGACGTATTTCCCTCCCTGCCCTCCCGCTGAAAGCGCGGCCCCATTCGCGCTGCCTGAAAAAAGACGGGTAAATCCCCTTCTCAAGTCTTGATTGAATTTGCCGTTAATAACTTATATTATCGTTTTAGTTAGGAGTTCATCGTGGGCATTTCTTCGCCGGGTATCGGTTCCAATCTTCCTGTGAACGACTTGATTTCCAAATTGATGGCGGTCGAGTCGGCTCCTTTGACTTCAATGGATAAAAAGAGCGCCAATATCAGCAACAAGATATCGGCCTATGGCAAGCTGTCGGGCGCCATCAGCACCTTCCAGTCGTCATTGACCAGCCTCAGTTCGCTGTCCAGTTTCCAGTCGCTGACCAGTACCTCGTCCGATACCTCGGTGATGGTCGGCTCCGCCACCGGCAAGGCCAAGGCCGGCACCTACCGGGTCAACATCAGCCAGGTGGCGCAATCGCAATCGCTGGCGTCCACCGGCCACAAGAACTCGACCTCGGCGATCGGCCTGGGCGCCACCACCACCGTATCATTTCAGCTCGGTAACACCACCGGCGGCAGCTTCGGCCTGAACGGCACCGCGCTGGGCGCCGGCATGCGCACCGGCGGCGTCACGCCGGGCGCGCTGTCGATCAACAATACCGTGATCCCGACCGACAGCAGCATCAAGAGCGCCAAATTGCTGGCCGATGCGATCAACTCGAAAAGCGCCACCACCGGCGTGTCGGCCAAGGCCGCGCCGACGACCACCAGCGCCACGCTGTTCGGCTCGGGCGGCGCATCCAACTTCGGCAAGATCGACACCAGCGGCGGCGGCACCTACAGCCTGATGGTCGGCGGCGTGCGCATCGCCGGCCAGGCCGCCGGCGTCGGCTCGGCGGACGCCGGCAGCCTGAGTGCGGCCGGCATCGACGCGGCGCTGGCCAGCGACAGCGTGCAAAACGCGCTGGCCGAGGCCAACCTGAGTTTCACCGGCTCGGCCGCCAATGGAACCTTGCAATTTACTAACAAGGACGGCTCCAACGTGGCCGTCAGCGAAAGCGTCACCGGCGCCGTCAGCGGCGGTATCGACCATGCCGTCGGCGCCGCCAACACCGGCTCCACCACCACCGCGATGAGCTCGATTTCGCTGGTGTCCAACGACGGCCGCCAAATCTCGGTGGGCGGCACCGATCCGGGCGCCGTCGGCTTAACCAAAGGCAATGGCGGCGCTTACCAGGGCGCCACGTTTACGCAGGACGGCAAGCAGTTGAGCGGCAGCGTCACCATCGACGGCACCAACAATTCGCTGCAAGGCATCGCCGACGCCATCAACAAGGGCAATTTCGGCGTCACCGCCAGCATTGTTTCCGACGGTAGCGAGAATCCATCGCACCTGGTGCTGACCTCGACCTCCACCGGCGCCAGTTCGAGCATGAAAATTTCGCTCAGCGGCAAGAACGGCCAGCCGCCCGACGCGGCGCTGGTCAGCCTGCTCAGCTACGATCCGTCCGGTGTCCAGAACCTGAGCCAGAAGACCGCCGCGCAAAACACCCTGGCCGACGTCAACGGCATCGCGGTCAGCAGCACCACCACCACGGTGGCCGGCGCGATCGAAGGAGTCTCGCTGACCGTCGGCAGCACCGGCAGCGCCAGCCTGGTCGTGGCCAAGGACACCACCGCGGTGACCACCTCGATCACCGCCTTTGTCAAGGCGTTCAACGATCTGAACGGCCAGTTGAAGACACTGACCGGCTACGACGCCGACACCAAGACCGGCGGCATCTTGCTCGGCGACACGACCGCACAAGGCATCCAGGCCCAGTTGCGTTCGCAACTGTCGCAGGCGATTCCCGGCTTGAAAGGAAATTTGAACAACCTGAGCCAGGTCGGTATCGCCTTTCAGAAGGACGGTACGCTGTCGCTCGATTCGGCCAAGCTGCAAAAAGCCATCACCAATAACTTCAACGATATCGCCGGCCTGTTCGCGGTGGTCGGCAATAGTAGCGACAGCTTGATCAAGTTCAATAGTTCCACCTTGAATACCAAGGCGGGCGATTACCCGGTCTCGATCACCACGCTGGCCACCCAGGGCAGCCTGAAGGGCAGCAAGACGCCGCCGCTGCCGGCCACCACCGTGATCGACGCCGACACCAAGTGGGTCGTCACATTGAACGATGGCAAGGTCAGCTCGCCGGCCAACAGCGCCAGCGTGATCATTCCAGCCGGCAGCTATACACCGGAACAGCTGGCCACGCTGGTGCAATCGGCGATCAACGGCACCAGCAAGTTTTCCGACGCCGGCACCGCCGTCAGCGCCACCTTCAAGGATGGTGGCCTGGAAATCGTGTCGAACCGCTATGGTTCCAAATCGAATATCTCGATCGCCAACGACAGCGGCACCACCGTTGCCACCATTTTCGGCGGCACCGCGCCGACCAAGGTCGACGGGGTCGACGTGGCCGGCACCATCGGCGGCTATTCCGCCACCGGCGACGGACAGATCCTGACCGGCTCGCCGGGCGCGCCGATCGACGGCATGCAACTGGAAGTGACCGGCACCACCACCGGTTCGCGCGGCACGATCAGCTTTTCGCAAGGTTACGCCTACCAGATGAACAACCTGGCATCCAGCTTCATCGGCGCCAAGGGCAGCTTGTCCGGCCGGGTCACCGGTTTGAACAACAGTATCAAAACAATTGCCGATCAGAAAGATGCCTTCAGCAAAAGGCTGGTCGATATCGAAGCGCGCTACCGCAAGCAATACACCGGCCTCGATACCATGATCGCCAGCATGAACACCACCAGCACCTTCCTCGCCCAGCAACTTGCCGCGATCGCTGCAAACCGTTAATCAGACAGGAGAACAGAGTATGTTCGGTACCAGGCAAAACGGCGTCAGCGCCTATGAAAAAGTGGGCATGGAAACCGGCGTCGTCGCGGCCAGCCCGCACAAATTGATCGTCATGCTGTATGACGGCGCCCTGACGGCGCTGAATATGGCATTGATGCACATGCGCGCCGGCAATATCGCAGAAAAAGGCAAGGCGATTTCCAAAGCCCTGTTGATCATCGACAGCGGCTTGCGCGCCTCGCTCGACAAAAAAGTCGGCGGCGACATCGCCGAAGGTCTCGACTCGCTGTATGAATACATGAGCGACCGCCTGTTGATGGCCAACTTGAAAAACCAGCCGGAAATCATCGAAGAAGTACAGCGCCTGTTGATCGACTTGCGCGACACCTGGAATGCCATCGGCGCCACGCCAGCGGCCCAGTCCGGCTCCCGTCCAACCAGCTTAACGAGCGCCTATCCATGATGACCAGTCAAGAAGTGCTGTCGCAATACGAAGCGATGGTCGAAATCACCGAACAAATGGTGCAGGCCGCCGTCCAGTCCGACTGGGAATTGCTGGAGACGCTGGAAAAACGCGTCGCCGGACACGCCCGCGCCTTGCGCGAAAACGAAGCGCCGGCGCAGCTGGAAGCGGCGTTGCGCCTGAAGAAAGTACAGATCATCAAGAAATTGCTCGACGATGACCGCAAAATCCGCGACCTGACCCTGCCGTGGATGGCCCATTTGTCGAAATTGATCAACAGCACCGGCACCGAAAGGCGGCTCGTCAACGCTTACGGCGCCGCCTGACGCATAACAGGCGCGCGCCATGGACGCGATCGGCATGCAGCCGCTGACCCCGCTCAAGGGCGCGCGTGCGGCCGACACGGTCGGCGACACGCGCCAGGTCGACTTCCAGCGCGCGCTGCAAGGGCTGACCGGCAAGCTGATGCAGGGCCAGGTGATGGCCCGCCTCGGCGACGGCAGTTTTATCGTGCGGGTGGCGGGCACGCCGGCGCGCATGCTGTTGCCATCCGGCGCGCAAGTCGGTTCGGAAGTGCCGCTGACGCTGGTGGCCGTCAATCCGCGCCCCACCTTTCAAGTCGGCACCCGCGATCCCGGCAGCAGCGTCACGCTGACCTATGCCGAGGCGCAAAATGACAACGAGGCGGCCCCCGCCGATGCCAAGTCGGGCCAGACGGCCCAGGCCGGCACGGCGCAAACCGGCGCACGGGCCACCAGTCTGGCCGCCACGCTGCTCGGCAAAGCCCCGCTGACGCCATCCGGCCAACTGGCCGGCTTCGACAACGACGCGCCGGCGCCGGAATTGAGCAAGGCCGGCCGCGCCATCACCAGCGTGCTGACCCAGGCCCAAAGCGTGCCCGGCGCGCCGCTGGCGATCATCGGCAAGGCGCCGCTGGTAGTGCCGCCGGTCAATACCACACAACTGGCGCAAACCCTGCACGACACGGTCGAGCGCAGCGGCCTGTTTTACGAATCCCACGTCGCCGAATGGGCCGAAGGCAAACGCAGCCTGCAAAGCCTGATGGCCGAGCCGCAAATGCAAAAAGCATTGCAGGGCGAAATGGCCAAGGCGATGCAAGGCACCGACCTCGCCTCGGCCCAACTGATCAACCTGCAATTGCTGACCCATGAACAGGGCCGCGTGGTGTGGCACGGCGAGGCGTGGCCGGGCCAGCGCATGGAATGGGAAATCGACCAGGATGGCCAGCATGGCGGCCAGCAAGAGGCGTCCGATGACGGCGAGCAAGCGGCCTGGCGCAGCGGCGTGCGCTTCCGCTTCCCGATGCTGGGCGAAGTGTCGGCCTCGGTGACGCTGGTCGGCGGCCGGGTCCACATCCAGATGCAGACCGCTACGCCGGACAGCGCGGCCACGCTGCGCCAGCACGCCGCGGCGCTGGAAAAGTCGCTCGACGCGGCCGGTGCGCCGCTGTCGTCGCTGACCATCAGCGGCCAGGCCGCCGCGACGGAGGCCGGCGATGTCGAACCAGGGCAATAAGCGCTTGCTGCAAAATGCCGTCGCGCTGGCTTACCAGAATGGCGAAGGCGCCCCCAAGGTGGTCGCCAAAGGCAGCGGCTTAATCGCCGACAACATCATCGAACGGGCCCGCGAACATGGCGTGTTCGTCCATGAATCGAAGGAATTGGTGTCTTTGTTGATGGATGTCGACCTGGACCGCGAAATTCCACCGGCGCTGTACCGGGCGATTGCGGAACTGTTGGCGTGGTTATATCATATTGAATCTGCGCAAAAGAGCGGCGACGTATTGCCGGAAGCGCCGGACACGCGCGCCTCGCTTCCTGCCGCCCCCGAATAATAAACGCATCTTCCAATCGTACTGAGACAGGCATCAATGCAAGCACATTTTATGGATTCCGGCCTCGAAAACTGGCATGACTTTGAAGTCGAATCACGACGTGAAATTATCGCCCTGCTGCGCGGCATCGGCGAAAAAAACCAGCTGATCCGCATGCTGGTGCATGGCGAAGCCGATGTGTGCGTGACGTCGATCCTGGAAGTCGATGCGGACAACAATACCGTAATCCTCGACCGCTCGGTCAGTCCGGAACAAAACCGGCGCATCGCGGCGGCCAGCGACATCTCGTTCGAAACCACGCTCGACAAGATTCGCATCCTGTTTTCCAGCCAATTGGTATCGGAGTGCACCTACGACAATGCGGCGGCGCTGAAAATCGCGCTGCCGGCCAGCCTGATCCGTTTGCAGCGGCGCGAGTATTACCGCATGAACACGCCGGTCAGCAACCCGGTGCGCATCATCATCCCGCTGCCGCCGGAACTGGGCGGCACCGCCACGCCGTTCCCGCTGGCCGACATCAGTTGCGGCGGGATTGCGATACTGGACAATAAATTGATACTGGGCGACACCATCGGCAAGGACTACCCCGGCTGCCGCATCGACTTGCCGGACATCGGCCTGGTGACGACCACCCTGCAGATCCGCAACTCGCTGGACATGACCCTGCTGAACAACAAGCTGAACCGGCGTCTCGGCTGCCAATTCGTCGACATCCCGCGCGCCATGCTGGCGCAAGTGCAGCGCTACATCACCCGCCTCGAACGCGAACGCAACGCCCGCCTGACCGGTTTAGGCTGAACCACCACGGTTTACAAGAGCGTCGCGCAAGGCGCCCAGGACAAGGCGCATTGCCGCAGACAGTACGAATGGTCGGCAAGGCAATGCAGTCCTGGGCGCCTTGCGCGAGGCGCTACACTTGCATATTCATGATTTCGTGGTAAGCCTGTACCAGTTTATTGCGCACCTGTACGCTGGCCTGGAATTCGATGCTCGATTTCTGGCCGGCGATCATCACGTCCGACAGGCTGACGCTGTCGTCGCCCATCGTGAAACGCTTGCCCAGTTCGGCTGACGACTTCTGCGATGCGCTGACCGACTCCAGCGCGCCCTTTAATGCATCTGAAAAATTGACCTTGCTTGCCGGACTTTCCGTCTGGATAGACGGCACTGCCGCCTGAGGGCGCGTCGCCGCTGCCTTCAATTGGGCAATCATTGCCTCGATCCGGCTACTGTCGATACCGCCCATGCCGCCTGTTTTCACACTCGCCTCCCGCTTCCTGTATTTGTTGCTGCCAGAGAACAAAACCCTGGCCGTCCAGGCAACGCCGGGTACAATGGTGCATACCCACGTTGCCAGGCTTCCACAATATCAGCCGGGCGGCAAGCTGCTAGGCCGAGCAGTGGGCAAAATGCCGCTCTGTTTTAACGATGAAAGGCCGTGACGTTACCGGATAATTGTGTTTATTCATCCAAGCCTCCAGCGTGGCTTGGCTCCCTGACCACTTAAAACGACGCGTTCGGAAACCGACCATGGCTGTAGCCGAAGACCTTCAATTGAACACCCCGCCGGCGCCGGCCTTGCCCGCACCGACGCCTATGCAATCGATGCAGAATTTTGCGCAAAGTCCGATGGGCAAGAATTTCTTGCGCGGATTGGGCGTCGCGGCACTGATCGCCGTCGGCGTGGCGCTGTATATGTGGAACCAGCCGCCGGAATACCGCGTGCTGTTTTCCAATTTCACCGACCGCGACGGCGGCGCCATCACCGCCTCGCTCGACCAGCTCGGCATCAAGCACAAGTTTTCCGAAGGCGGCGGCGCGATCCTGGTGCCGGCCGAGCAAGTCCACGATGCGCGCCTGAAACTGGCGGCGCAAGGCTTGCCGAAGGGCGGCAATGTCGGTTTCGAGCTGATGGAAAACCAGAAACTGGGCGTGTCGCAATTCCTGGAGCAAGTCAATTTCCAGCGCGCGCTGGAAGGCGAACTGGCCAAATCGATCGAATCCGTATCGGCGGTCGATACGGCGCGGGTCCACCTGGCGCTGCCGAAGCCGTCGGTATTCGTGCGCGACCAGCAAAAACCGACCGCGTCGGTGCTGCTGAACCTGCGTCCCGGCCGCGCGCTCGATCAATTGCAAGTGAGCGCCATCGTGCACCTGGTCGCCTCCAGCGTGCCGGAATTGCTGCCAGCCAATGTGACGATTGTCGACCAGGCCGGCAATTTGCTGTCCGACCAGAACCGCGACAAGGATAAGCTGAACGGCAAGAATCTCGATCCGAACCAGCTGAAGTATGTGCAGCAGTTGCAGCAAAGCGTGAACAAGCAGATCGAATCGATCCTGCTGCCGATCGTGGGGCAAGGCAATGTACGCGCCGAAGCGACCGCCGATGTCGATTTTTCGCAAACCGAGCAAGCGGCAGAAACCTACAAGCCGAATTCGCCGCCGGAAGCGTCGGCGATCCGCAGCCAGCAAACCAGTGAAACCAGCGGCGGCGGCAATGCCAACCCGTCCGGCGTGCCGGGCGCGCTGTCGAACCAGCCGCCGGGCGTGGCTACCGCGCCGCTGACGGCCGCCGCGCCGACCGGCGCCCCTGCCCCGGCGCCGGCCTTGCCGACGCACAAGGATGCGACCACCAATTACGAGGTCGATAAAACCGTCCGCTACGAACAGAAATCGATGGGCGGCTTGCGCCGGCTGTCGGTCGCGGTGGTGGTCAATTACCGCCGCAGCGTCGACCAGAATGGCAAGGTCACGGTCAAGCCGATCCCGGATGCGGAAATGGCGCAGATCAATAACCTGGTCAAGGAAGCCATGGGCTACAACAAGGAACGGGGCGACAGTTTCAGCGTCGCCAATTCGCCGTTCGACGGCATCGACCGTGCGCCGGAGGCGGCCGTGGACTGGTGGCGCGATGCGGCAAACTTGCCGCTGGCCAAGGAATTGGCGAAATTCCTGATCACCGCCTTGATTTTGCTGTATTTATTCATCAAGATCGTGCGTCCGATGATGCGCCCGGTATTCCGCAAGATCGACGATTTCGCCGCCGCGCCGCCGCCGGAAGAACCGGTGCTGAGCAAGGATGGCGAAGAAAACGAAGTCTTGCTGACCGAAAAAGAGCTGGAAAGAATGGAAGAAGACACCGCCCGCGGCTACCGCGACAACCTGGCGATGGCCAAGAAGCTGGCGCAGGAAGATCCACGGGTGGTGGCCAACGTGATCAAAGCATGGGTAGGCAATAATGACTGAAACGACAGGGCTGCAAAAAGCCGCCATCCTGATGCTGGCGATGGGCGAAAGCGAAGCGGCCGAAGTGATGAAATTCCTCGGCCCGCGCGAAGTGCTGAAACTGGGCGCCGCGATGGCGACCATGAAGGGCATCGCGCACGACCAGGTGGTCGAGGTGCTGGACGACTTCCGCTCGCAAACCCAACTCAATTCCACCGTCGGCCTCGATTCCGACGAATACATCCGCCAGGTGCTGACCAAGGCGCTGGGCGACGACAAGGCGTCGGTGTTGCTGTCGCGCATATTGGGCGGCAAGGACGCCTCCGGCATCGAATCGCTGAAATGGATGGATTCGCAATCGGTATCCGAGCTGATCCGCAACGAACATCCGCAAATCATCGCCACCATCCTGGTCCACCTGGAACGCGACCAGGCCTGCGAAATCCTCGGCCACTTCACCGACCGGCTGCGCAACGACGTGGTGTTGCGCATCGCCACGCTGGACGGGGTGCAGCCGGCCGCGCTGCGCGAACTGAACGACGTGTTGACGAAACTGTTGTCCGGCAATGAAAATATCAAGAAATCGTCGCTGGGCGGGGTGCGCGCCGCGGCCGAGATCCTGAACTTCATGAGCGGCGAGCAAGAAGGCTCGGTGATGGACAATATCAAGAATTACGATAACGATATGGCGCAAAAGATCATGGACGAAATGTTCGTGTTCGACAACGTCATCGATATCGACGACCGCGGCATCCAGCTGCTGTTGCGCGAAGTCCAGTCGGAAATGCTGATCATCGCCTTGAAGGGCGCGTCGCAAGAGTTGCGCGACAAGATCTTCAAGAATATGTCGCAGCGCGCCGGCGAAATGATGCGCGAAGACCTGGAATCGAAAGGACCGGTGCGCCTGTCCGAAGTCGAGGCGCAGCAAAAGCAAATCCTGCAAATCGTGCGCCGCCTGGCGGACGAGGGGCAGATCGTATTAGGCGGCAAAGGCGAGGATTCGTTTGTCTAATTTACCAAAAGAGCAGCAAACCGCTTACCAGCGCTGGGAGATGACGTCCTTTGGCGACGACCGTCCCAGCGTCGTCGAGGCACGCAAGGCGCAGGAACAGGAACGCGCGGCCTTGCAGGAAGTCATACAGCAAGAGCAATACGCCGACGCGGCGCCGCCGCTGGAACATCCGACCCAGCAAGAACTCGATGCGATCCGCGAGCAGGCCCGCGCCGAAGGTTACGATGCCGGCCGGGCCGCCGGACACGCCGATGGCCATGCCGCCGGCCATGCGCAATCGTATGCCGAAGGGAAAGCCGCGGCGCAAGCCGAATTGCTGCACCTGCAAACACTGGCCCGGGAATTCGGCGCCGCGCTGGCCGGGGCCGACCAGTTGATCGCCAATGAAGTGCTGGACTTGTCCTTGCACATGGCCAAGATCATGCTGAAAACCGCGTTGCCGGTGCGCCCGGAACTGGTGTTGCCGGTGGTGCGCGAAGCGATCGAATATTTGCCGGTGCTGCAACAGCCGGCCTTGCTGATGCTTCATCCCGACGATGCGCAAGTGGTACGCGACGGCATCGCCGAAGAACTCGACAAGGCCGGCTGGCGCGTCATCGAAGATCCAGCCGTCGAACGCGGCGGCTGCAAGATCGATACCGCCAGCAACCAGATCGACGCCCAGACGTCGGCCCGCTGGCAGCGCCTGACCCACGCGCTGGGCAAGGATCTCGATTGGCTGGCGCCGTGAGCGGCAATCCGCACGTGGCGCGCTGGGCCGCTTTCCTGCACGATTGCGATGCGGTGGCCGGTTTCGTCGAACCGATGCAAATTTCCGGCCGGGTGACCCGGGTCGCCGGCCTGGTGATGGAAGCGGTCGGCCTGCGGCTGGCGGTCGGCGCCGCGTGCACCGTGCCGCTGCCGAATGGCGGCCGGGTCGAGGCCGAAGTGGTCGGGTTTGACGGCGACCGCTTGTTCCTGATGCCGCAAAGCGATGTCGAAGGGATTATCCCCGGCACCCGGGTGTTTCCGGTCGAACCGGCGATTCCGCGTCCCGGCAGCGTGGCCCATCCACGCCGCCGCCCCAGCGACCGGGCCCGCCACTTGCCGGTCGGCCCGCAATTGCTGGGCCGCGTGCTCGATGGCGCCGGCCGCCCGCTGGACCAGCTCGGTCCGCTGCACACCGCCGACAGCGCGCCGATCAATGTGCGCCCCGCCAATCCGCTGGGGCGCGCGCCGATTGTCGATACGCTCGATGTCGGGGTGCGCTCGATCAACAGCATGCTGACCGTCGGACGCGGCCAGCGCATGGGCTTGTTCGCCGGTTCCGGCGTCGGCAAGAGCGTGCTGCTGGGCATGATGGCGCGCTACACCGAAGCCGACGTGATCGTGGTCGGCCTGATCGGCGAACGGGGCCGCGAAGTGAAGGAATTCATCGAGCAAATCCTCGGCGCCGACGGCCTGGCCCGCTCGGTGGTGGTGGCGGCGCCGGCCGACACGCCGCCGCTGATGCGCCTGCAAGGCGCGGCCTACGCCACCGCGATCGCCGAATATTTCCGCGACCAGGGCCAAAACGTGTTGCTGATCATGGATTCGCTGACCCGCTACGCGATGGCGCAGCGCGAAATCGCGCTGGCGATCGGCGAACCGCCGGCCACCAAGGGCTATCCGCCATCGGTGTTCGCCAAATTGCCGGTGCTGGTCGAGCGGGCCGGCAATGGCGAGGAAGGCGGCGGTTCGATCACCGCGTTTTATACCGTGCTGACCGAGGGCGACGACCAGCAAGATCCGATCGCCGATTCGGCCCGGGCGATCCTGGATGGCCATATCGTGCTGAACCGGCGCCTGGCCGAAGCCGGCCATTACCCGGCGATCGATATCGAACAATCGATTTCGCGGGCGGCCCACTCGATCACCAGCCATGAACACCAGCAAAAAGCCCGCCGCCTGAAACAATTGTATTCGCGCTATGAGCGCAGCCGCGACTTGATCAGCGTCGGCGCCTACAGCCCCGGCACCGATCCGGTATTGGACCAGGCGATTGCGCTGCATGAAAAGATTGAGGCGTTTTTGCAACAGCAAATCACGGAAAGAGTGGGCATGACCGAGAGCTTGGAGCAACTTACCGCTCTATTCGAGTGATCACCGGCAATCTAAGCGGCCTATAATTCATCATGGCTTCACGTTCCCAACTAGAAACACTGATCGATCTGGCACAGCGCGAAACGGACGACGCTGCGAAGCGCCTTGGCGCGGCATTAAAAGCGGTCGATGACAGCCAGCAAAAGCTCGACATGCTGGCCAACTACCGCGAGGATTACGCGCAGCGTTTCCAGGCGACGATGGCGGATGGCATGACGCCTATGGCCTATCGTAATTTCCAGGCCTTCATGGGCAAGCTCGACAGCGCTATTCTCGGGCAACAGGAAGTCGTGAATTTTGCGCGCGTGCGCAGCGACCAGGAAAAAACCGCCTGGCAAGCCGCCGAACGCAAGCGCATGTCGTACACCACGCTCGATACCCGGGCGCAGGAACATGCGTTAAAGCTGGAAAACAAGCGTGACCAGAAAGCGATGGACGAACATGCGGCGCGGCAAGCGTATTACAAACGCTGACAGCGCACCAGGCCAGCAAACCGATCGGTTCAACACTCTTTATTAGCGGCGCATCCATGCAAACCCCGATTTCTCAAGTTCAGCCGAGCAGCCCGGCCCCGACTCCGCAGCCGAAGAACAGCAGCGCCATGGGCAGCGCCGACGCTGATTTCCAGCGCACGCTGGCGCGTCAGATGGAGCAGCGCCAGGCGCTGAATAAGCAGACCCAGGCCAGCAATACCGCGCAGGCGCCTAAAGCACCGGCGCCGCCAGCGCCGCCGGCCAACGGCAAGCCGGTCCAGGCCAGCGACAGCAAAGCGGCCGAAGCGCCGCCGCAGGCTGGCCAGCCGCAAGCGGCGCAGCCCGCCGAAACCAAGCCTGCCGCCGGCGATCAAACCACCGCCGCCAAGAGCGGCGATAGCGACAAACAGGATGACAGCGACAAGCAAGTGGCGGTCGCCGATCCGGCAAGCGACTTGCTGGCCCTGGTGGCCAGCATGAAACAGGCGATCGCTCCTTTGGCCAAGCCGGCCGATGCGGCCGATGCCGCCACGGCGCAAGAAATAATACAAACTAAGCAAGACAGTGCGGCGGCCGGCTTGAAACTTGCCAAATCCGGAGCGGCCATCGTCGATACGGCGGCGGCCGGCAAGGCCAGGCCAGGCCTGGTGGTCAGCGGCGACGCTGGCAAGACGGACGGCGCAGCCGACAGCGGCGACTTCGCGGCAGGGCTGGAAGCGGCGCAAGCCAAGGCCGGCACGGCCCAGGCAGCCGCCGACGCCACCCAAGGCAAGGCCGAGGCCGGTAAATTGCAGCTCGACCAGGCCCAGTTGAGCGCCCTCAAAACCAAGGAAGGCCAGGCCGACGCGACAGCGCTGATCAAGGACGCCTTGCCCGACGCCAGCAAAATCGCGGCGCCGGTGCAACAGGCCGCGCTGCACATCGCCGAAGCGGCCGCCGCGATTCCAGCCGATAAATTGAATGGCCGGGTCGGCACGCCGGCCTGGGACCAGCAACTGGGCCAGAAAATCGTCTGGATGGTTGGCGGCGGCGATCACAGCGCCACGCTGACGCTGAATCCGCCCGATCTGGGCCCGCTGCAAGTCGTGCTGAAAGTGACTAACGAGCAAACCGACGCCGCCTTTACGTCGTCGCAGCCGGAAGTGCGCCAGGCGCTGGAAGCGGCATTGCCGCGATTGCGCGAAATCATGAGCGACGCCGGCATCCAGTTCGGCAGCGCCACCGTGTCGGCCGGCACCCAGGAACAGCAAAACCAGGCCAATACCCAGGCCCGCTTTGCCGGCAATAACGGCGGCAATGGCCGGGGTAACGGCACTGGCGGCGATGGCGACGGCGCCGATGGCACGGCGCGCACGGCCGGTTCGGTCAGCCGCAGCGCGTCGCAGGGCATGGTCGATACCTTCGCCTGATGCACTGCCGGGTACGATGAGCCCAGGTAGGCGCCCGGCTAAATGGTTATTTTCGGGTGGAAATGTCGAGATGATGGCGGTTAGAGTGTCTTTTCGGCACATCCTTTATCACGGGATTTGCCGATAATGACATAATGGCGTCGTGATCCACTTCCATGCAGCAAGGTTCCATTGAAAGCAAATCCCAAAATGAAAGCAGATGCCAAAGCAGACCTGGCTCCGCCGCCAGCCGGCGGGTCGAAGAAAAAGCTTTTGATGATCGTGCTTGCCGCGGTGCTGGTGGCCGGCGGCGGTGGCGGCGGCGCCGCCTGGTTTTTCTTGCATGGCAAACCGGAAGGCGAGCCGCACAAGAAAGTGGCGGCCAAATCCGGTCCGCCGGTATTCGTGCCGATCGAGCCGTTCACGGTCAATTTGCAGCCTGAAAATGGCGAGCAATATTTGCAAGTGGCATTCACTTTGCAAGTCAACGGCGCGGAACAGGTGGAATTGATCAAGGAAAACATGCCGAAAGTGCGCAGCCGTTTGCTGCTGCTGTTATCCGGCAAAAAAGCCTCCGACTTGAATACCGTCGAAGGCAAGCATCAATTGGCGCAGGAAATCATCGCGCAAGTGAAACAACCGTTTGAAGAGAAAGGCGCGCCGCAAGACGTGTCTGAAGTGTTATTTACCGCATTCATTATTCAATAAGCAGTCATGGCCGATAATTTCCTTTCCCAGGAAGAAGTCGATGCCCTGCTCAAGGGCGTCAACGGAGATCAGGACGACGCGCAGGCGCCGGAAGAAGTCACGGGCGTGCGCACCTACAACCTGGCCACCCAGGAACGGATCGTGCGCGGCCGCATGCCGACGCTGGAAATCATCAACGAGCGCTTCGCGCGCCTGTTGCGGGTCGGCTTGTTCAACTTCCTGCGCCGCAGCGCCGAAGTCTCGGTCGGCTCGGTGCGGGTCTCGAAATACAGCGAATTCATCCGCAACCTGGTGGTGCCGACCAATTTGAACCTGGTGCACATGAAACCGTTGCGCGGCACCGCGCTGATGGTGTTCGATCCGGGCCTGGTGTTCTTGCTGGTCGATAATCTGTTCGGTGGCGACGGCCGTTTCCATACCCGCGTCGAAGGCCGCGACTTTACCCAGACCGAGCAGCGCATCATCTTGCGCATCCTCGATATCGTGTTCGAGGCGTACACCAAGTCATGGGAACCGGTATTTCCGGTCGAATTCGAGTATATCCGCTCGGAAATGAATACCCAGTTCGCCAACATCGCCACGCCGAACGAGGTGGTGGTGGCGTCGACCTTCACGGTGGAACTCGGTTCGGTATCGGGCCAGATCCACTTTTGCATGCCGTATTCGATGATCGAGCCGATCCGCGACGCGCTGACGTCCAGCCTGCAAGGCGAGGCGCTGGAAGTGGACAAGCGCTGGATACGCCTGATGACGCAGCAAATCCAGATCGCCGAAGTCGAGCTGGTGGCGTCGCTGGGCACCGCACGCGTGTCGTTCGATGAAATCCTGAACATGAAGGTCGGCGACATCATTCCGCTGAATATACCCGAATTGATTGCCGCCACCGTCGATGGGGTGCCGGTGATGGATTGCACTTACGGGGTATTGAATGGACAATATGCATTAAAGGTGGAGAAACTGCTTGCCAATGCCGATAACATCAAATAATAGCGGCCGCATCGCGGCCGGAGTCCGTATCACAGGAGAGTGTCATGTCCGATAACCAAGACGATCAAAGCGCGGAAGACGATTGGGGCGCCGCCATCGCCGAGCAAGCCAAGGCGGAAGCCGAAGCGCTGCAAAACCAGGCCAACAGTACCGCCAGCGCGGCCAGTGCGGCCGTGTTCAAGGATTTTTCGAAGCAGGCGTCGAAAACCGAGACCCATAACGATATCGATTTTATTCTCGATATCCCGGTGCAATTGACGGTCGAACTGGGCCGCACCAAGATCGCCATCAAGAACTTGCTGCAGCTGGCGCAAGGTTCGGTGGTCGAGCTCGACGGCCTGGCCGGCGAACCGATGGACGTGCTGGTCAACGGCTGCCTGATCGCCCAGGGCGAAGTGGTGGTGGTCAACGACAAGTTCGGCATCCGCCTGACCGATATCATCACGCCATCCGAACGCATTAGAAAATTGAATAAATGAAGCCTGTTTTATTAAAGTCTCTGCTGGCCCTGTCGCTGGCGCTGGGCGGCCTGGCCTATGCGGCCGCGCCCGAAACGGTTTCCGCCGCGGCCGTCTCCGCGGCATCGGCGGCCACTGATGCCGCCGCTGCGGCGCCTGTTGCGGCCCCGCCAACGGACACGCCGGCGGCTACGCCAGCCGCCGCGGCGCCGGCGCCGGTGCAGCTGTCCAGCAATTCGCCGTCGGCCGGCAGCCTGCTGCAAACCATCCTGGCGCTGGTATTCGTGCTGGCCTTGCTGATCGGCCTGGCCTGGTTCATGAAACGCTACGGCCCGAAACCGGCCGGCGGCAATAGCCGGCTGCGCCTGCTCAGTTCGCTGAGCCTGGGCGGACGCGAACGCATCATGCTGATCGAAGTGGCGGACCAGTGGATCGTCGTCGGCGCGTCGCCGGGACGGGTCAATGCGCTGGCCACGCTGCCGCGCCAGGAAGCGGAACTGGCCTTGCCGCCTGCGCCGCAAAATGGCTTGGCTGCGAGCAATTTTTCCGAGTGGCTGAAACAGACCATCGAAAAACGCAATGGGAAGTAAGCGGCGCATGTATTCTGCCCTATCGTCAACCATCCCGACCAACTTGCGCACGCCGTTGAAGTGGCTGCTGGCCGCGGCCGCGCTGGCCTTGCCGGTGTGGGCCCTGGCCGAGCCGGGCATTCCGGCCTTCACCAGCACGCCTGCGCCGGGCGGCGGCCAGAATTATTCGCTGCCGGTGCAAACGCTGATCCTGATGACCTCGTTGTCATTCTTGCCGGCGGCCTTGCTGATGATGACCTGTTTTACCCGCATCATCATCGTCCTGTCGCTGCTGCGCCAGGCGCTCGGCACCCAGTCGGCGCCGCCGAACCAGGTGATGGTCGGGCTGGCGCTGTTTTTGACGTTGTTCGTCATGGGGCCGGTGTTCGACAAGATTTATACCGACGCTTACCTGCCCTTGCAGGAAAACAAGATCAACATGACGCAGGCGATGGACAAGGGCGTCGAGCCGCTGAAGGCATTCATGCTCAAGCAAACCCGCCAGGCCGACCTGGCGCTGTTCGCCAAGATGTCGCGCTCGCCGGCGCTGCAGGGGCCGGAAGACGTGCCGCTGCGGATCCTGGTGCCGGCCTTCATCACCAGCGAATTGAAGACCGCGTTCCAGATCGGTTTCGCCATTTTCATCCCGTTCCTGATCATCGACATGGTGGTGGCGTCGGTGCTGATGTCGATGGGGATGATGATGATGTCGCCGGCGGTGATTTCGCTGCCGTTCAAGCTGATGCTGTTCGTGCTGGTCGACGGCTGGCAATTGCTGCTCGGCTCCCTGTCGCAAAGTTTTTATTAAGGTGCAACGATGACTCCTGAAAGCGTCATGACACTGGGCCGCACGGCGATGGAAGTCACCCTGATGGTGGCCGCGCCGATGCTGCTGGTGGCGCTGATCATCGGCTTGATCGTCAGCATCTTCCAGGCAGCGACCCAGATCAATGAGGCGACACTGTCCTTCATACCGAAGCTGGTCGGCATTTTTGTCGCGCTGGTGGTGGCCGGGCCGTGGATGCTGTCGGTAATGCTCGACTATATGCGCCAGGTATTTACCGGCATTCCCGGCCTGGTCGGCTGACCGTCAACGGATGCGGGCCGTACCATGCTGACGCTGTCGAGCGTCGAACTGAATACCTGGATCGCTGCGCTGCTGTGGCCGCTCAGCCGCATCCTCGGCCTGATCGCCGCCGCGCCGCTGCTGGGCAATTCGGCAGTGCCCACCACCACCAAGATCGGCTTCGGCGTCTTGCTGGCGATGATCATCGCGCCGACCGTGCCGGCGCTGCCGGCCGCCAATCCGCTGTCGCTGGCCGGCTTGCTGATCATTACCCAGGAAATGCTGGTCGGACTGGCGATGGGTTTTTCGATCCGGGTAGTGTTCGCCGCGGTTGAAATGGCCGGTGAAATCGCCAGCCTGACGATGGGCCTCGGTTTTGCCAGCTTTTTCGACCCGATGACCAAGGGCCGTTCGTCGGCGATCAGCCAATTCCTGGCGCTGATGGGCACCATGGTGTTCCTGGCGGTGAACGCGCACCTGGTATTGCTGGCGGCGCTGGCGGAAAGTTTTGTCAGCTTGCCGATCTCGGCCACGCCGATCAGCGCCGGCGGCTTCAAGCACCTGGCCGACCTGGGCGGCGTCATCTTCGGCACCGGCCTGCAAATTGCGATGCCGATCGTCGCCGCGCTGCTGATCACCAACGTCGCGCTCGGTATCCTGACGCGCACCGCGCCGCAACTGAATTTGTTCGGCATCGGCTTCCCGATCACGCTGGGGATCGGCCTGGCCATGGTCGGCATGACGCTGCCCTACCTGGCCGGACCGTTCCAGACGCTATTTTTGCAAGGCATAGAAAACGCCCGCCTGTTGCCGCGCAGTTTCAGCGCGCAGCAAAAAACCGCGCCGCCGCCAGTGCCGAAGGTGCTGCCGCCGGCGCCGCCGATACCGCCGTGACTTGGCTGGCGATGCACGTTTGACAGGCAGCTCCGGGCGCGGGATACTGTGGCGACGATACAGCGCTATGATAGCGAGCCGATGCCAGCGACCTTGCCCTTCCCGATCCGCACCGAATGCCCGCCGCCGCTGTGCGTGTGCCAGCGCGACGTCTTGCTGCAAACGCCGGACGGCGACCTGCGCATCTTGCGGCTGACACGGGAAGAAGAGAAAAAACTGATCGACCGCATCGAGGCGATCGGCAGTTATCAAGACTTGCTGGCGCTGGGCATGCGGATGAAGCAACTACTCGGCATCGAGCTGCACATCGAACCCGGCCCACACGAAGTGCGCAGCGCGCGCGGCTTGACGATCGCACTCGGCGCGCAAGCGGGCTTGTGCCGCAAGACCCGGCAAGCCGTGCCGGCGGCGATCCGGCGCTGCCTCGACAACCATCCCGAGATCATTTATGCGCTGTTGAATGCGCACGATTTGCTGGCTGGCCAGTGAATCCGCCGGCGTCCGCCAGCACAGCGCTTATTTGTTTGTTCTTTGGGCCGCTTCTTGCTGCTGCGCCTGTTCGCGCATCTCCTGGCGGCGCTGGTCGCTTTGCTGCAATTGCGCGATCTGCGCTTGCACCATCCGTTCGACATCCTGCAATTCGCTCAGGGCCTTCATCAACACCTCGCGCGTGGCCGGGTCGGCGGTCTCCATCATTTGCTTGCGCGTTTGCATGGACTTCTTGCTCAAGTCCTTCAATTGCAGCATCAACACTTCGATACGCTGTTGCGTATCGACACTCAAGCCGGCCCGGCCCAAGGACGAGACGCCGATAGTTGACAACATGATTTCCCCCAGTTCAAGCCTCAGTATTTTCTTATTCTAAAACAAATAATAAAAAGAAACTAAAGGGAACCAAAGGAAATGTTGCAAATTAACACTATTTTTTGGGCATGCTCAAACAAAACGGGCCGGCGCACCAGCACCGGCCCGTTCGTGAAACGCCTGCCCGCTCGTCAGTTGATGTAATTGAACAGCGACAATCCCGAGACGGCCGTGAATGATTTTTGCGCCGCCTGCAAGGTGGTTTGCTGCTGGGTGAACAGGGAAATGGTTTTGACCACGTCCAAGCCCTGCAAATCGTTCAGCGTGCTTTCATACTGGATGTTCAGGTCGTCGCCGGAACTGTCCAGGTAATCGAGTTCCTTCAGGCGCGACCCGACTTCCGAACGCACCGACAGCACATTGTCGTACGCGGTGTCGATAATGTCGTGGGCCGCGTTCAAGCCGTTGGTCAGCTTGGCCTGGCCCGCCTCGCCCTCGCTCGGCGAGCGCAGCACGCCGATCAGGTTCTTGATCGTGGTAAAGATCGATTCCTTGGCGCTGGGTTCGGTATTGAACTTGTCGCCGTTGGCCGGCTTGCCCTTGACATCGACTTGCTGTCCATCAAAACTGATCGCCTGGCCGGCCACGTAATCGGTCGGCGTGGCCGGATTCGGCACCGTCACGCCCAGCGTGGTGTCGGTGACGATGTAGGTGGTCTTGGTTTCGGTGCCGATGCCGGTCGGCGTCACCGTGAAATCGATCGAATATTTGTGGCCGGTCAAGGCCGACGCATTGGTCACCGTACCGCCGGAAATAATGCCCGAGCCGCCGTTGGTATAGTTGGCGGCGGCGGCCGACGTGGTGAACTTGCCGTTGCCGGTCATATTGTTGTCGAATATATTGCTGCCGGTATCGCTGGTGGCCAGCGTGCGGGTCGAACCGACTTGCAGCGTGCGTTGGCCCTGGTCGCCCTGGTAGACGGCGCCGGTCGGACTCAATGTGTAAGGCTGGGTGGTCGACTTGTAGCCGGAAAACAGGTAGCCGCCGGCGCCGTCGGCGGTATTGGCGATGCCCAGCAAATCGTTCAAACGCCCTTCCAGTTCGGTCGCCAGGCTGCCGCGGTCGACGTCTTTCATCGAACCGTTACCGGCCTTGACGATCAAATCCTTGACGTCGGACAACAAATTGGTGGTGTTGCCCAGCGCGATATCTTCTTGCGACAGAAAATTCTTGGCGTTCGAACGGTTGGTCACCAGCTGGTTATTGATCGATTGCGATTGCGACACTTCCAGCGCGCGCGCACTGGCGATCGGATCGTCGGCCGGCGTCAGGTTGCGGCGGTTGGTCGACATTTGCATCTGGGTGCGATTCAGGGCCGACTGCAAATTGTTCAGCTGGTTGCTGCCGGTATCATAAATTGATTTGGTGCTGATGCGCATGATCTGTCCTAAGCTGGATGCTAAGCCGCTAAATGCCCGGCTGATTAACGCCCCAGTCCGATGACCACATCGAACAGGGTGCTGGCGATTTGCATGACTTTGCCGCAAGCCTGGTAAGCCTGCTGGTAGCGCAGCAAATTGGCCGCTTCTTCATCGAGGTTGACGCCCGACACCGATTGCTGCGATTTAGTGTTCTGGTCCAGCAAGGCCGCGCTGGCCAGACCATTGATTTGCACTTCGCGGGTTTTATTGCCGACGAAACTCACCGTTTCCGCATACGAACCCTGGAAGGTGGTATGGCCGCCATCCATGGTATTTTTAGTTTGCAAGGCGCCCAGCAAGGCGGCGTTGCGGTTATCGCCCGAACCGTTGCTATTCGGGCCGATGGTAAATTTATCCTGGTTGCCCGGGGTGCCGCTAATGGCCACGTTGACGCCGCCAAAATTGAGGTTGTCGCCCTCGTGATACGGAATGCTGGCGGTGCCGGCCGGATAGGTGGTCGACACGCCGGCGCTGTTGGTGACCACCACCGCCTGCCCGGCCGGAAAACCCGACAGCGAATTGCTGGCCTTGTCATAGGTCAGCGTGACTTGACCGGTCAAGGCATTGCCCGGGGTCAAGTAAGCCTTGTCGACGCTGCCGGCGCTGATCTTGCCATTGCCGGTATTGGTCGTTGGGCTGCCGGTGCTGATCGGCGCGGCGGCGGCCAGCTTGTTGCGGTCGGTGATCAGCACGCTCAGGCCGGAAGCGCCGTTGGCGGTCGGCCGGATAGTAAAATTATCGCCCTCGGCGGCGGTGCCGGAAATCGAAAAATCGACGCCGTCGATGGTTTGCGGCTTGGTTTGCGGATACGGGTTGATGACGGTCTTCTGGCCGTCGGACTGGCGCGTGACGGTATAGTTGGTGCCGTCGAACTTCAACGCGTAATCGCTGCCGGTCAGCTTGCTCGGATCGCTGACCACCGCCGACAGCACATTGCTGTTGCTGGGGCTGTTCAGGCGGCTGGCGCCGATCACCGACGGGGCGATCTTGAAAAAATCGCCGCCCATGTCGCCATTCAAGTCTTGTCCCAGCTTGTGCTGGGCGTTAAACGTGCTGGCCAGGGCGATCGCCACCTTGCCCAGCGAATTCTGGACCCGGTCCAGCGTGCCGCTGCGGAAGTCCAGCAAGCCGCCCAGCGAACCGCCGGTCAGCGCATTGCTCGGCAAGACAGTGGTGGTGTCGCCAACCTTGTAGCCGACCTCGATCCGGTTCGGATCGGTCAGCGAGGCGGTGGTGCCCAGTTCGAAAGCGCGGTTGCCGACCACCATCGGCTGGCCGGAACCGATCGACACGGTCACGGTATTGTTTTCGCCCGGGGTAACCGTGGCCTTGACGTACTTGTTCAGCTCGGTCACCAGTTGATCGCGCTGGTCCAGCAAGTCATTCGGCATATTGCTTTGATTGACAGCCAACCCGGCGATAGTATTGTTCAGTTCGGCGATTTGCTTGGCGTAGGAATTGATGACCGCCACATTCGACGTGATTTGCGAATTGACGCCATCGTAAATATCCTGCAAACGGGCGCTCATGCCCTGGAAACGCGACGCCAGCGAATTGGCGCTCGACAGCAGCGCCTGGCGCGACGCCACCGAGCCCGGATTGGCGCTGAAATCCTGCACGCCCTTGAAGAAATCCTGCAGCGCCGGCGACAGGCCGGCGTCCGGATCGGCCATGAAATTATCGATCTGGCTGATTTGCTTGTAATACGCATCGAGCGAACTGGTGGTCGCCTGGGCGCTATTGACCTGGCTCGCCATGAAACTGTCGTACATGCGCTTGACCTGGGACACCTCGGTACCGTTGCCGACGAAGCCATATCCCAGGTTATTGGCCGGGGAATTTTGCTGCAGCACCACCTGGCGGTTATAACCGTCCACATTGGCGTTGGTGATGTTATGGCCGGTCGTCGCCAGGCCCACTTGCGCCGCAAGCAAGCCGCTCTTGCCGATATTGAGGAGACTAGATGTCATGATGTGCTCTTTATGTCCTGTCTTGTTGATTTACGGCAGATGCGGCGAAAACTTGAAATTGACGGCTGGCGGCGCTTTGCAAAATTAGTAAATCGCCCATGTATTCGCCGCTTATCCCACCAGCGAATGCTTGATGATGCGGGTCAGCTTGGTGGCGTAATTCGGGTCGGTAGCATAACCGGCGCGCTGCAAGCCTTGCGCAAAACTGCTGGCGTCGCCGGCGCTGGCCAATACTTTTTCATAGCGTTTGTTGCCGGTAATCAATTGTGCGTAATCCTTGAAACTGTCGGCGTAGCTATCGTAGGCGCGGAATTTCTCGACCCGGGTTTGCGGCTTGCCATTCACATATTCGGTGGTGACGGCGTCGGTGGTCTTGCCTTTCCAGTCCGCGCTCGCCTTGATGCCGAACAAATTGTGGCTGCTGCTGCCGTCGCGGCCCTTGATTTCACGCTTGCCCCAGCCGGTTTCCAGCGCCGCCTGGCCCAGCATGAACTTGGCCGGGATGCCGGTGGCGCGGCTGGCCTCGTCGGCGTGGGCGCCCAGTTTTTCCTGGAACGCGCGCACATGGGGCGCCTGGGTCGAGGCGCCCTTGTCGCCGGCCGGCACGGCGCTGCCGCCGACCACGCCCTGGCCCTCGCCTTGTCCCCGGCCCTGGCTTTGTTGCTGGCGGAACGCTTCCAGCGCCGCCGCCATGCTCGACGAACGGGGCGACGGCAATTCGCTGGCGCCGTCCAGCGCCAGCGTCTGCTGATTGGCCGACAATTGCCGCACCAGCATATCGGCCAGGCCGGTGCCGCGCTTGGCCATGCTCTGGCTGGTTTGCTGGTCCAGCATCGAGGTGTACATCTTGGTTTGCTGGTTATCCATGATGCCGTCTTGCGGCGTGGCGTCGCGCATGCTTTTCATCATCATGTTGAGGAACATGGCTTCGAACTGGGTCGCCGCGCCCTTGATCGCTTCCGGGTCGTTCGCCTTGGCCGACTGGCGCAGTCCGTTCAGGCCCTTGATATCGTAGGCGGCCTTGTTGCTCAGGTCGGTGAGATTGCCGCTCTGCGGTTGACTGATCATGGCGCGCCCCTTCCCTTAAATGATTTCGAGTTCGGCGCGCAGCGAACCGGCGGCCTTCATCGCTTGCAGGATCGCCAGCAAGTCTTGCGGCGACGCGCCGATCGCATTAAGCGCCTTGACCACGTCGGCCAGCGACGCGCCGCCCTTGACCAGCATGACTTTGCCGGGCTCTTTCTTGATATCGATCTGGGCCGTCTGGGTCACCACGGTCTGGCCGCGCGACAGCGGATTCGGCTGGCTCACTTGTGGCTCGACATTAATGCTGACCGACAAGTTGCCATGCGAAATCGCGCAAGTTTCCAGCGTCACCGCCTGGTTCATCACCACCGAGCCGGTGCGGGCGTTCAAGATCACCTTGGCCGCCAGCTGCGCCGGATTGACGTCGATGCTTTCCAGCGCGCCGAGGAAGGCCACCCGCTGGTCGCTGCCGCCGGGCGAGCGCACCTGGATCACGCGGCCATCCAGCGCCGCCGCGGTGCCGGGGCCGAAACGGCTGTTGACCGCGTCGACCACCCGGCTGGCGGTCGAAAAGTCGGTGGCGTTCAATTCGAGACGGATGGTATTGTCGGCGCCCAGCGCGGACAATACCGCGCGCTCCACCGTGGCGCCGCCGGAAATCCGGCCGACGCTCAGGTGATTCACTTGCACCGAACTGCCGGCCGCCTGCGCGCCGACGCCGCCGACCAGCACGTTGCCCTGCGCCATGCCGTAAATCTGACCATCGGCGCCTTTCAGCGGGGTCATCACCAGGGTACCGCCGCGCAAGCTCTTGGCGTTGCCCATCGACGATACGGTCACGTCCAGCAACTGGCCCGGCTGGGCGAACGCCGGCAGCGACGTGGTCACCATCACGGCGGCGACGTTTTTCAGTTGTAAACTGATGCCTTGCGGCAGGTTGACGCCCATTTGCTGCAGCATCGACACCACGCTTTGCACGGTGAACGGGGTTTGCGTGGTCTGGTCGCCGCTGCCGTCGAGGCCGACCACCAGGCCGTAACCCATCAATTGGTTTTGCCGCACGCCGCCGATGCTGGCCAGGTCTTTCAGGCGCTCGGCCTGGGCCGAAGGGGCGGCCGAGGCCAGCATCAGCAGGGCCAGGCCAAGGGCCTTGGCGCCGCGCAACAGGGGGGAAGTGAAAATGGCCATGATCAGAACGGCAGCAGGCTGAGGAAGAAACGCGACGCCATCGACGCCATTTCGGCGCGGTCGATCTGGCTGTTGGTGCGGTATTCGACGCGCGCATCGGCCACCTGGGTCGACGGCACCACGTTGCCGCTGCCGATGGTATCAGGATTGACCATGCCGGAAAAACGAATGAATTCGATGCCCTTGTTCATCGCGATCTGTTTTTCGCCCGCGACGATCAAGTTGCCGTTAGGCAGCACTTCGACCACCGTGACGCCGATCGTGCCATTAAAGGTGTTGCTGGCCGACTGGTTGTCGCCGTCGGCGAACTTGCTGCTGCCATTGGCGCTGACCGTGCCGCCGAAGCGGCCCTGCGCCAGGCCGGGCGTGGTGAAGCCAACGCTGCCGCTCTTGTTGCCGGAACTGGCGCCGGCCTTGACCGCGTTGGTGCGTTCGGTGATGGCGATGGTCAGCGTATCGCCGACCAGGCGCGCGCGGCGGTCTTCAAACGCCGGCCGGTAGGCGCTGGCCTGGAAAATCGCGCCATTGGCCGGCAGCACCGGATCGGTGACCGGCGCGCGCGAGGTGGTCGGCAATTGCACGATCGAGGTCGGCGTCACGGCACAGCCGGACAAGACCAGCGCGACGCCAACGATCGTCATGACAGGGACAGGATATTTCATGGAACCTCCGGGCCGCCCTGGTGCGGACGGCATTACTACTCAAAAAAATAAACCGATGAAGCAGCGCGGCGAACCGTATTACAGCTGGGTCAGCTTTTGCAGCATCTGATCCGAGGTGCTGATCGCCTTGCTGTTGATTTCATAGGCGCGCTGGGTCTGGATCATGTTGACCATTTCCTCGGCCACGTTGACGTTCGACGCCTCGATATACCCCTGCAGCACGTACCCGGCGCCATTGGTGCCCGCGGTATTGGTCTGGGGCGTGCCGGAAGCGCCGGTTTCCATGTACAGGTTCTCGCCCTTCGATTCCAGCCCGGCCGGATTGACGAAGGTGGTCACTTGCAGCGTGCCGAGCTGGGTCTCGGTATTATTCGGCGGCAACGTGGCCGACACGGTGCCGTCGCGCGCGACGGTCAGCTTCAGCGCATTGGTCGGAATGGTGATCGCCGGCTGGATCACGAATCCTTCCGAGGTGACCATCTGGCCAGTGCTGTCGGTCTGGAACGAGCCGTCGCGGGTGTAGGCGGTGGAGCCGTCCGGCAGCAACACCTGGAAAAAGCCCGATCCGTTGATCATCAGGTCGCGCGAATTGCCGGTCGCCTGGGGATTGCCCTGGGTATGGATGCGTTCGGTGGCCACCACGCGCGCGCCGGTACCGATCTGCAAGCCGGATGGCAACTGGGTTTGCTGCGACGACTGCGCGCCAGGCTGGCGCACGTTTTGGTACAGCAAATCCTCGAACACGGCGCGCGACTTCTTGAAGCCGGTGGTACTGACGTTGGCCAGGTTATTGGAAATCACATCCATCTGCGTCTGCTGCGCTTCCAGGCCAGTCTTGGCTATCCATAGTGAACGTATCATTTCTTTCTCCAATAACAGCGGCCAGCGGCGCGCGACGAAATTCTATGCAGTGATTATGCGCTCCATGCCATTAATTCAAAGCGAGGATCTGGGTCGCTTTCGCCGCGTTATTCTCGGCATTCTTCAATAAACTCATTTGCGTCTCGAACTGGCGGCCGAGGCTGATCATGCTGACCATCGCATCGACCGGATTGACGTTGCTGCCTTCCAGCGCGCCGGAAGCGAGCTTGACGTTCGGGTCGGCCGGCGCCGCGCTGCCATCCTTCAGGCGGAACAGACCGTCGTCGCCGCGCACCAGCGACTGTTCCGGCGGATTGACCAGCTTGATGCGTCCCAGCACGATGGCCGGGCCCGGTTGCGGGTCGGTCGACAAGGTGCCGATGGTACCGTCGGTGGCGATCGCCACGGTCACGTCGGGCGGCACCGACAGCGGCCCGGTATCGCCCTGCACCGTCAAGCCGTTCTGGGTTTGCAGCACGCCGTTTTCATTGATCTTCAAGCTGCCATTGCGGGTATAGGCTTCGGTGCCGTCCGGCGCCTGCACCACGATCCAGCCCTGGTTTTGCAGCGCCACGTCGAGCGGGCGGCCGGTTTGCTGGATCGGCCCCTGGGCGAAATTGCTGCCGACCGTGGTATCGGACACAAAAGCGCGGGTCGGCAAGCCGTCGTACACCACCGGTACGGCGCGAAACGAATCGAGCTGGGCGCGGAAACCGGTGCTCGAGGCGTTGGCCAGGTTGTTGGCGGTGGTGGCTTGCTGTTCCAGCACATGCTTGGCGCCGCTCAGCGCGGTATAAATCAGACGGTCCATGGGGTTCTCCTTGCGGCGGCGGCAAACGGACCATGCCGTTTGCCGCCGCTTGACGATGCGCTTTAGTAATCAGCGCAGGTTGACCAGGGTTTGCAATACCGAGTCCTGGGTCTTGATGGTTTGCGCATTGGCTTGATACGCGCGCTGCGCGGTGATCATGTTGACCAGTTCGGCGGTCAGGTCGACGTTCGACACTTCCACCGATTGCGAGCGCAGATTACCGAGGCTGCTGGTACCCGGTTCGCCGACCAGCGGACCGCCGGAGCTCGACGTCTCGGCCCAGGCATTATTGCCCAGAGGTTGCAGTCCATTCGGATTGGCAAAATTAGCCAGCACCACTTGCGCCAGCGCGCGCGTCTTGCCGTTGCTGTACTGGCCAGTGATGATGCCGTCCGGACCGACCGAGAAGCGGGTCAGCTGGCCGCCGGTAAAACCGTCGACGGTCGGTTTTGCCTTCTCGCTGGTCGGCGTGCCGAGCTGGGTGGTATTGCTGAAGTCGACTTTCACCGCCAGGCTCGGATTGGCGCCGGTGGCCGGGAAAATCGGCAGGTTGACGGTCAGCGGCAAGGTTTGCGGCGGCGTCAGCGCCAGCATCGCCGTCTTGTCCAGCGTGCCCAGCGTGGTAAAGATCAGCGAACCGGATTTGGTGGCCGGCACATTGGTCGCGCCGGCGATCGCCTTGTCGATCTGGTCCGGCGTCAGGCCGCCGTTCTGGCCATCGGCCACCGCGCCGGTATAGGTTGCCGCGATCGCCGCCAATTGCGCGGCATTGGCGCCGGCGGCGGTGGCGGCGGTAGTGACGGCGGCGCCGGCCGCGTGGGCGTACGCGACCGCGGCGGCGATCACGGCGCCGGCGTTGGCCGGCACCGCCGTGACGGCGGCCTGGTAGGCGGCGCGCGCGGCGATCGCCGCCGGGTCGGTTTGCGCCGCGGCGGCCGCTTTCATGCTGTTGACTTCAACCTTGTCGACGCCGGTGTAGATATCCCAGGTGTTGGTGCCGGTCTTGACGTAATAAGTCGACATGACGTGCGAATTGCCGAGCGAATCGAATACTTCGGCCGGAAATTCCTTGCTGAAGGAATTCGGATCGTTGGGATTGAATGGCGTGACCGTCGGCATCGCCGTATTCGAATTCAGGTTATGAAAGGTATCGACCTTGGTGGTCGCCTGCGGCTTCATGTCGGACGAATCGATCTGGATCGGCTGCGGCGCACCGGTCGAGATCTTGCCGGTGGAATCGGCCTTGTAGCCGGTCAGCTGGGCCAGTTGGGCGTTGACGATGAAGCCCTGCTTGTCGACCTGGAACTGGCCATTGCGCGAATACTGGATCGTGCCATTGACCGAGGTGCGGAAAAAACCGCCGCCGTTGATCGCCACGTCGAGCGGGTTGGCCGAATTTTCGAAGTTACCTTGCGTAAATTGCTGGGCGATTTGCGACACCGATACGCCGATGCCGGGCTGGTTGCCGCCGAGGCCATTGAGCGAATTGGCATAAATATCGGCGAACTGGGCCTGCGACTGTTTAAAACCGACGGTGCTGGAGTTGGCGATATTGTTGCCGATGACGTCGAGCGATTTGGCTGCGCCGTTCAGGCCGCTGAGTCCTTGTTGGAATGACATTTTATTCTCCTGGTAACGCGATGAAAGGTGCGGTGACGAATGAAGGATGAGCGAACGATGACAGCCTGGTTACAAAATTTGCTTGACGTCGGCCATCGTGATCTTGCCCACGCCAGGCACGTTCAATTTGACGCCGTCGGCATTGGTCGACACGCTGGCCACCGAACCGAAGGTCAGCGCGGTGGCGTCTTTCAGCTTGGCGCCGCCACGGGTGGCCACGACATCGAAGGTATAGTTGCCTGGCTCCAGGAGGATGGGCTTGCCGTCGGCGTCCTTCTGGTCGATGGTGCCGTCCCAGCCCAATGGCAAGGTGCCGGCCGGCTGCGCGCCCAGGTCGATGCTGTGCACTTCCTTGCCGCTGCTGTCGCGTATCACCACCTTGACGTTGTCGGCCGCCGTCCCCAGGTCGACGCCGAACAGGGCGGCGCTCTTTTTGGTGTCGGGATTTTTGCTCAAGGCAATCGCATTACCTGCAGTCAATACGCCATGGCCGATCAAATTGGCCGCCTGCATCGATTCGGCTTTCTGGTAGCTGGCCGTCAGCGCATTCACCGTGGTGTTGAGCTTGTTGATCCCGGTCACGGTCGACAATTGCGCCAGCTGGCTGGTCAATTGCGCATTGTCGAGCGGGTTCATCGGATCCTGGTTTTTCAGCTGGGTCACCAGCAAGGTCAGGAATTTATTGGTTTGCCCTTCCACGCTATCCGGATCGACGGTGGGCGCCTTCGGATTCATCGTGGACATCAAGTCATTGCTGATGACGTTATTAGTATTGACGGTTGCCATGATAACTTTCCAGCCTTATTGGCCTAGAGTAAGGGTTTTCAACAACAGCGACTTGGCTGCATTCATCGTTTCAACATTGGTCTGGTAAGCGCGCGAAGCGGACAGCATGTTGACCATTTCATCGACCGTATTGACATTCGGCATGGCCACATACCCCTTGTCGTCGGCCAGCGGACTTTTCGGGTCGTACATCATTTTGGGCGGCGACGGATCCTCGATCACTTCGCGCACCTTGACGCCGGTGCCGCCATTGGCCATCGGCACCGCCTCGAACACCACTTGCTTGGCGCGGTAAGCCTGACCGCTGGCGCTGGTGGCGCTGTCGGCGTTGGCCAGGTTGCTGGCAGTGGCGTTCAGGCGCTGCGCCTGGGCGCTCATGGCCGAGCCGGACACATTGAAGATATTAAATAGCGACATGATTATTGCGCTCCCTGGATGGCCGTCAACATGCCCTTGATCTGGCCGTTGAGCAAGGTGACCGCGGTTTCATAACGCAGCGCATTGTCGGCAAACTGGTTGCGCTCGACATCCATGTCGACCGTATTGGCGTCGACCGAACCTTGCGCCGGCGTGCGGTACAGCAGCGGCGTGCCGTCGGCCAGCGCTTGCGCCGTGGCGCCGCCCGGCAAACTGGCGGACAGGTGCAGCGGCGAGGTGGTGCGCAATGCCGGCGCGGCGGCCGCCATGGCGCTGTTGTCGGCGCCGCTCCTGGCCAGCGCGCCTTTCAGCGCGCTGGCGAAATCGATGTCGCGCGCCTTGTAGTTGGGCGTGTCGGCATTGGCGATATTGGATGCCAATACTTGCTGGCGCGTCGAACGCAGGCTCAGCGCCGTTTCGTTAAAACGCATGTAATCGTCAAGTTTACCTATCATTGCAGGCTCCGGAAGAGATCGGCCACATCCGGCGGGCGTGGGCGATATGGTGGTGACAGCATCGATGATACGGTTGCCTGATGACAAACCATCAAGCGAGAAGAGCGTACTTTATGCCGCTTATCCACGCTTCAAGCCAGCCCGGCGCCTTTATCATGGCACCATTCGAAAGGCCCATCAACATGAGATATTCGATGACAAATTCGCGACCCGGCACCTGTAAACTGCTGACAATCTTGCTCTTTGGAATGCTTGCCCAAGCGGCATCGGCACAGACGCCGCAACGCCAGACGCCGGAATCCGTGCGCAATACCGTCAGCGAATTCCTGCAGGTGCAAACCGCCGGTTTGCCGGGCAAGGTGACGGTGACGGTCGGCGCCGTCGACCCGCGCCTGAACCTGGCCGCCTGTCCGGCGCCGCAAGCGTTCATGGCGCCGGGCGGCCGGGCCTGGGGCAAGACCACGGTGGGCGTGCGTTGCACCGCGCCAACGAACTGGACTATCTATCTGCAAGCGACGGTGGCGGTGGTCGGCGACTACATCGCCAGCGCCGCGCCGCTGGCCCAGGGCCAGGTCATCGAGGCGAGCCAGCTGGTCAGCCTGCAGGGCGACCTGGCGGCATTGCCGGCTGGCATAGCCACCGATATCTCGCAGGTGGTCGGCCGCAGCAGCACCATCTCGCTGCCGCCCGGCACGCCGATGCGGCTGGACGCGTTGCGCAGCAAGCCGGTGGTGTTGCAGGGACAATTAATCCGCATGGTATCGAGCGGCAACGGCTTCAGCGTATCGGCCGAAGCGCGCGCCATCGGCAACGCCGGCGAAGGCCAGGTGGTGCAGGTGCGGACCCAGGCCGGCCAGCAAATCAGCGGCGTCGCGCGGGCCGGCGGCCTGGTCGAAGTGGCATTCTAGAAAATGGTAAAAGGATATCGTGTTGCGTGAGATTTGGCTAAAGTTTGCCCGAAACCCGCCGATAAAGACACATGTCCCGGAGTTTCTGACTCCGACCAAACGAGGATGATGCTGTGAAAATTACCGATACCATTAAGAGCAATCCCGGCTTGCCGGTGGCGCAACCCTCGACTTCGGGCGCGCGCGGCGCCGACAAGGCCAGCGTTAATCCGAGTTCGTCCGATAGCGTCCGCCTGTCCCAGCAAGGACAGGCATTAGCGGCCAGTGGAGTGAACGGCAGCGCCGTGTTCGACACGAAAAAGGTGGAGCGCATCAAGCTCGCCATCGCTGACGGTCAATTCCAGGTCAATTCCGAAAAAGTTGCGGACGGTCTGCTGGATACAGTCAAAGACTTGCTGCACTCACGAAATAGATAGATAGGACAATCATGCAATCCATCACCCCGATCACCAGTTTGCACGAAGAACAGCAGTTGATGAGTTCCCTGCTCGAACTGATGCAGCAGGAACAGCAATTTTTGCTGGCTGCGGCGATCGAGGAATTGACGGAAGTAACCGCCCGCAAGAGCAGCCTGGTCGGGCAATTATCGGTGCTGGCCAGCCGCCGCCACGCGGCCCTGGCGGGCGCCGGTTATCCGGCCCAGGAAGACAGCATGGATGCCTGGCTGGTCGCCCACGGCGACAGCGACGCGCAAGCCGCCTGGTCGGCGCTGCTGGAACTGACCCGCAGCGCCAAGGAAACCAACCGCCTGAACGGCATGCTGGTCAACAAACACCTGGTCCACACCCAGGGCGCGCTGAACACCATGCACCCGGCCGCGCAGAGCGGCAATTTCTACGGCCCCAGCGGCCAGACCACCACCAACAATACCAGCCGCCGCGTCGTGATCGGCTGATCCAGCTGCGTCATCTCGATTGACATCGTCAGCGCCCGTGATGGGGCGCTGTTGGCGTTGTTGCGCTTACTTCGGCAATGGCGCCGGCGCCGCAGTCGGCACTTCGGTCACGGTATCCGGCAACGCGGACAGGATGGTCACGGCGACGCGCCGGTTGCGCGCGCGGCCTTCGGGGCTATCGTTCGGCGCCACCGGCACATTGGCGCCATGGCCGACCGCCGTCAGACGCGACGCGTCGACGCCGCTGTCGATGAACAGCCGCACCACGGCGCTGGCGCGCACCGCCGACAATTCCCAGTTCGACGGGAACAGCGCATTGCTGATCGGCTGGTTGTCGGTATGCCCTTCCACCTGCACCGCGTGCGGGTCGTCCTTCAGCAGCACCGCCACGGCGCGCAAGGCCTGGTCGGATTCGGCCGTCAGGCGCGCATCGCCCGGATCGAACAGCACGCTGGCATTGATTTCGACGCTGACGCCACGGCTGTTCTGGGTCACCCGCACCTTGCCCTCCTTCACCAGCGGAGCCAGCGTCGACAGCAAATCCTGCGCCAGCCGGGTCATGTGTTCGCGTTCGCGGCGCAGCGCCTCGGCGCGCCGCTTGAGCGCCGGATTCGGCAGCGGGATCGCCTGCGGCGCCTGCATCATCACCGGCGGCGCCCCCTTTTCCAGGCCGAAGGCGTCGCCGATGGCGTTTGAAAAGACCTGGTATTTGCCTTCGTTGACGGATGAAATCGCATACATGACGACAAAGAAGGCGAACAGCAGCGTGATGAAGTCGGCATACGAAATCAGCCAGCGGTCATGGTTGTCCGGGTCTTCGTCGTACTTCCTGCGCGCGCGCCGCATCATGGTCAGTGCTCGTGCAGCAGGCTGGAAACGCGCTCTTCGATGATGCGCGTGTGGTCGCCGCTGGCGATGTCGTACATCACGGCGGCGGTGATTTCATACTCGTGGACCGAGCGCGAGACGATCGCCTTGAGCTTGTTGGCGATCGGCAGGAACAGCAGGTTGGCCAGGCCGACGCCGTAAATCGTCGACACGAAGGCCACCGCGATGCCGCCGCCCAGCTTGGACGGGTCGGTCAGGTTCTCCATCACATGGATCAGGCCCAGCACGGCGCCGAGAATGCCGATGGTCGGCGAATAACCGGCCGCCGACTCCCAGATCTTGACGGCCTGGCGCTCGGCCAGTTCATAGGCGGTGATTTCGACGTCGAGCAGCTGGCGCAGCTTGTCCGGCGCGATGCCGTCGACGATCATGCGCAAGCCCTTGGCGTTAAAACGGTCCTTGGTCGCCTCCATGTGGAGCTCCAGCGCCAGCGGGCCGTCGCGCCGCGCGGTCAGGCTCCACAGGCCGATCTGGCGCGCCAGGTTGGCGCGGCCGTCGGCCGGCGGCGCGAATACCCAGCGCAGCATCTGGAAGCCGCGCAGGAAGGTCGGCAAGCGGGTTTGCAGCAGTACCGCGCCGAAGGTGCCGATCACCACGATGGCGAACGCGGCCGGCTGCAGCAGCGACGCCATCTTGCCGCCCTCGAGCGCCTGGCCGACCAGCAGCCCGGCCAGCGCCAGCAGCAGCCCGACTACACTCGCCCAGTCCACGCCTGCTCCCTTAACGATGCGCGCAGGCGCGCCACGGCCTGGGTATGGAGTTGCGACACGCGCGATTCGGACACGCCCATCACCGCCCCGATTTCCTTCAAGTTCAATTCTTCTTCGTAGTACAAGCCCATGAGTATCTTTTCTCGCGGCGGCAGCGCGTCGATCGCGTCGATCACGGATTGCCGGAAGTCTGTGTCGAGCAGCGAGCGCAGCGGATCGCTGTCCTCGTCGACGCAATGGCGGTCCAGGAAACTGTCATTGCCGTCCGGGTCGTGGAAATCCTCGTAGTAGACCAGTTGGTGGCCGCCGCCCTCGCCCAGCATTTCCTGGTAATCGGCCAGCGGCATCTTGAGCAGCCTGGCCACTTCCGACTCGGTCGGCGGATGGCCGAGACGCTGCTGCAAGGTGCTCATCGCTTCTTCGATCTTGCGCATGTTCTGGCGCATGCTGCGCGGCAGCCAGTCGCTGGTGCGCAATTCGTCCAGCATCGCGCCGCGGATGCGCAGCACCGCATAGGTTTCAAACTGCGCGCCGTGGGTTTCCTCGTAGCGGTTGATCGCGTCGAGCAAACCGATCATGCCGGCCTGCACCAGGTCGTCGACCTCCACCGAGGGTGGCAATTTCGCCTTCATATGGTGCGCGAGACGCTTGACCAACGGGATGTGCTCCGTCAGCAAATGATCCTTGTCCGCTTTCCCTTTAACCGTATACATAGGCTACTTATGATTTGTTATGCACTAAAATGGTTGCCGCCCCCTGTGCTGTACAGAGATGCGCCGAGCGACGGCGCCGCCGAGCGGGCAAAACGCCCCGCCAATTCCCGAAACGCCACCGATGCCCCTGCCAGCGGAAACGCATCGACCACCGCGCGGCCCAGCCGCGCCGCCCGGTGCAGGTATTCATCGGCCGGCACCGAGCCCATCGACGTCAATTTTACCGCCAGGTAACGGCTTGCCGCTTGCGCCATGTTATCGTATACCACCTTTGCCTCGGTTTCGGAAGCCCCGGTGACAAGAATTCCAAAAGGACGCCGTCCCAATTCCTGGTTCAATCGCTTGATCAGGCAGTAGGCCGCCTTGATCGAGGTGGCGCTGTTCGACACCTGCACCACGATTTCGGAGCTGGCCATGACCGGCACCGGAAAGCTGTCGCCATCGAATTGACCGTCGACGATGACGATGCCGGTCTGCTTGGCCAGCACGTCGAACGCCTTGGCCAGGCGCCGCACTTCATCGCTGCCGGCGCGCAGCGGCAAACCCTGTTGCGCCCCCATCGACACCAATCCGAAACCCTGCGGCACCTGGTGGATCACCTGGTTCAGCGCGCATTCCTGGCGCGCCACGTCGCGCAGGCTGGCCGCGTCGCACAGGCCGAGCCGGGTCGCGATGCCATCCTGGCCGGTGGCGGCGTCGACCAGCAGCACGTCGTTGCCGGAACGGGCCAGCGACGCGCTCAGGTTGACCAGCATGGCGCCCTTGTCGTCTTGCGGCGTGGCCGATAAAAAAGTGACGATGCGCGGCTGCGGCCCCGCCAGCATGCGGCGCAAGCCTTCTGCCTGGTCGAAATCGAAATTAGCCAAGGTGCACCTCGCGCTGGCCGAAGTCGTTGCGCGACGCTTGTGCGGCGGCCATCAGCAGCGGCAGTTCGGCGTCCGAGAATTGGCTGGCGGCGCTGTCGCGCTTGAGCTTGAAGGCGCGGTCGATCAGGTAGCCACGGTCGGCCAGGTGCAGGTCTTCCGGCACGCGCTGGCCGTTCGACACATAAAACAAATTCAGTTTCTGGCGGATGATCACGTCCAGTACATTGCCGATCGACGCCGCCTCATCGAGCTTGGTCATGATGCAGCCGGCCAGCCCGCTGCCCTGGTAGGCGCGCACCACTTCGTTCAGGGTTTCCTGGGTCGAGGTGGCGTTCAGGCACAGCAGGCGCTTGACGTCAGCGCCGGCGCCGGACAGCATCGCCACCTGTTCGGTGACCATCTGGTCGCGCTGGCTGACGCCGACCGTATCGATCAGCACGGTATGCTTGTTCTTTAATTCCTTCAGCGCGATGCGCAAGTCGGCCTCGTCCTTGACCGCATGCACCATCACGCCGAGGATCTTGCCGTAGATGCGCAATTGTTCATGCGCGCCGATACGGTAGGCGTCGGTGGTGATCAGGGCCAGCTTTTCCGGACCGTGGCGCATCACGCAGCGCGCCGCCAGCTTGGCGGTGCTGGTGGTCTTGCCGACGCCGGTCGGACCGACCAGCGCAAACACACCGCCCTGCTGCAGCATGGCGTCTTCATCGGCCATGGTCGCCAGGTTACGGCTGAGTACGGTTTTGACCCAGCGCATGCTGTGCGCGGCGTCCAAGCCGGCCGGCAATTTATCGATCAGGTAGCGCGCCAGGCTGGCCGAAAAACCGGCCGCCAGCATTTCGCGCAGCACCACGGCTTTTTGCGGTTCGCGCTGCTGCGTCGACCCCCACGAAATTTCGGCCAGCTGGGTTTCCATCATGCCGCGCATGGCGCGGATTTCGCTCATCATGCCGCTCATTTCAACGGCCGCGCTTTCCTTGGCCTGGGCGATCGCGCTGGCCATCATTTGCTGCATGCGCGCCATGTCGATGCTATCGGTACGGGCCGGCGCCGCGGGGGAGCGCGGCGCGGCGTACTGGGCGTGTAATTGCGCACGCGGCTGGGCCAGCTCGGAAGCAGCCGCCGGCGACGCCAGCGACGCCGCGTCTTCATTGGCCAGCGCCAGGATTTCGACCACGCCATCGGCCTGGCGGTTGGACAGGATCACCGCATCCGGCCCCAATGCCTCGCGCACCTTGCGCAGCGCTTCGCGCGAAGTCGGCGCGGTAAATTTTTTCACATTCATGGCCGGCCTCCCGCTACTGGGGTGGCGCGCGCTTGCGTAATTACGGCATGGATAGGTGTGGCCATCGTCAACTCCTGTTACTTGAGCGTCGCATCTGACAAATGAGATACTGATCACTCCAACAGTTCAATTATTGACGATGCATAGGGGAAACGATCGAAGGAACAGGCCGGGAAAGTCCCCGTATTTCAGTTTTGCCACGGAGAATGGCGTTTTATTACGGATTAACCGGTCTGGAGCAACGCAAAATAACAAAAGGCGCCGCGGTACAGCCGGCGCCCTTGGTGCAGCAATCAAGCGTCAGGCAACAATCATTGCGCCCCGACCAGGCTGGTCACGCGGATGGTCTTGGTTTCAGGAATTTCGGCATGCGACAGCACCTTCAATTGCGGCAACGCGCGGCGCAGGAAGCGCGACAGCAGCGCGCGCAGCGGGCCGGGCACCAGCAGCACCGGCGTCAAGCCCAGCGCTTCCTGTTGCTGCGCCGCCTGGCCAGCTTGCTGGGCGATGGTGTCGGCCAGGCCCGGCTCGATGCCGGCGCCATCCGGTCCGGTCGACCCCAGCGCTTGCATCAGCAAACGTTCCAGGCGGTTGTCCAGCGTCATCACCGACAATTCGGACGAACCCGGGAACAATTGCTGGACGATCGCGCGGCCCAGTGCAATCCGCACCAGCCCCGTCAATTCGTTCGGGTCCTGGGTGTGGGGGGTATATTCGGCCAGGGTTTCGATGATGGTGCGCATATCGCGGATGTGCACGCCTTCGATCAACAGGTTTTGCAATACTTTTTGCAGCGTCGACAGCGACACCATTTTCGGCACCAGGTCTTCCACCAGTTTCGGCGCATCCTTGCCCAGGTGATCCAGCAGCGACTGCACTTCTGCGCGCCCCAGCAATTCCGAGGCGTGCGAAGTGATCAAGTGGTTCAAATGGGTCGCCACCACGGTGCCGGCGTCGACCACCGTGTAGCCCATCGACTGGGCCTGGTCGCGCAAGCTCGATTCGATCCAGGTCGCCGGCAGGCCGAACGCCGGATCGCTGGTCGCCATGCCCGGCAAGGTACCGCTGGCCATGCCCGGATTGATGGCCAGGAACTGACCGTTGAACGCTTCGCCGGTACCCACTTCGACGCCCTTGAGCGTGATGCGGTAGGCCGACGGTTTTAATTCCAGGTTGTCGCGGATATGCACCGGCGGCGCCAGGAAGCCGACTTCCTGGGCGAATTTCTTGCGGATGCCCTTGATACGTTTCAACAATTCGCCGCCCTGGGTCTTGTCGACCAGCGGGATCAAACGGTAGCCGACTTCCAGGCCCAAGGTATCGACCGGCAAGATATCTTGCCAACTGGCTTCTTCCTGCTCCGGCGCGGCCAGCGCTTGCGGCACTTCCGGCTCGCTGGCCGCGACCTCGGCTTTCTGGGCGGCACGCTGGGTGATCAGGTAAGCCGAGCCGATCAGCAAGCCGGCCAGCAACAGGAACACCAGGTTCGGCATGCCTGGTATCAAGCCCATGCCGCCGATGATGGCGCCGGTAATGTACAGCACTTGCGGCTTGGCAAACAACTGGCGCACCAGCTGGGTGCCGATGTCTTGTTCGCTGGCGACGCGCGACACGACGATACCGGCGGCGGTCGAAATGATCAGCGAGGGAATTTGCGCCACCAGGCCATCGCCGATGGCCAGCAAGGTGTAGTTTTTCAGCGCATCGGCAAACCCCATGTCGTGCTGCACCAGGCCGACGACGAGGCCGCCGACGATATTGATGACGGTCACCATGATGCCGGCCACCGCGTCGCCGCGCACGTATTTGCTGGCGCCGTCCATCGCGCCGTAGAATTCGGCTTCCTGCGCCACTTCGGTACGGCGCCGGCGCGCTTCGTCTTCGACGATCAGGCCGGCGTTCAAGTCGGCGTCGATCGCCATCTGCTTGCCCGGCATCGCATCGAGCGCAAAACGGGCGCCCACTTCGGCGATACGGCCGGCGCCCTTGGTGACGACGGTAAAGTTAATGATGGTCAAAATAATGAACACCACGATACCGACCGTGTAGTTACCGCCGATCAAGAAGTGGCCGAACGCTTCAATCACTTTACCGGCCGCGTCGGCGCCGGTATGGCCCTCGGTCAGCACCACCCGGGTCGACGCCACGTTCAGCGACAGGCGCAACATGGTCGACACCAGCAAGATCGTCGGGAACGCCATGAAGTCGAGCGGCTTGACGGTGTACAGGCTGGTCAGCAGCACGATGATCGACAGCGCGATATTGAAGCTGAAGAAAATATCCAGCACAAACGCCGGCAACGGCAACACCATCATCGACAGCAGCATGACGATCAGGATAGGCGCGGCCACGCCCTTGCTGGCGGTGCCGCTCATGCCGCTCAGCCAGGCCGGCATTCTCAGGCTGTTCATGGTGTTGCTCCGTTATTCGTATCTGGTTTAGCTTGCAAATTAATCTGCGACGCCGGGTGATGCGGGTCGAGTTCCGGCGGCACTTCGAGCCTGGTCGGCCGTTCCGGACGCTCGCCGTCGCCCTTGCTGAACGAGCGCAGCTGGAACACATAGGCCAGCACCTCGGCCACCGCCGCGTACAGCGCTTCCGGGATTTCATCGCCGATTTCGGTATGCTTGTGCAGCGCGCGGGCCAGTGCCGGCGCTTCCAGGATCGCCACCTTGTGCTCCTTGGCCAGTTCGCGGATGCGCGCCGCGACTTCGTCGGAGCCCTTGGCCACCACTTGCGGCGCGCCGCGGCTGTTCTCGCCATATTTCAGCGCCACCGCATAGTGGGTCGGGTTGGTCACCACCACGTCGGCGGTCGGCACCGCGGCCATCATGCGGCGGCGCGACATTTCATGTTGCAACTGGCGGATCTTGGCCTTGATTTGCGGATTGCCGTCCGATTCCTTGGCTTCCTGCTTCACTTCCTGCAAGGTCATCTTCATCTTGTTGGCGTAATGCCACATCTGGTACGGGCCGTCGATCGCCGCGATCAAGCCCAGCGCGCCGACGATCACCAGGAACGTCGTGGCCAGCAAGCTCAGCAAATGGCCGCTGCCGGAGCGCAAGGATTCGACCGACAAGGCCATCACCGCGTCTTTTTGATGGCGCATCACCAGCCACGCCACCAGGCCGACCACGGTGGCCTTGGCGACCGCTTTCAGCAACTCCACCAAGGCATTGCTGGACACCATATTGCCCAGGCCGCGGATCGGATTGAGCTTGCCGAACTTCGGCGTGAATGCTTTCGAGCTGAACAGCCAGCCGCCGACCAGCAGCGGCGACGCCAGCGCCACCACCATGATGACCACCGCGTACGGCAAGCAGGTCAGCAACACCGACGTGATATCGCGTGCGATGCGGGCTATCATCACACTGCTGTTAAACACCTGTTCATGGTCCAGCGTCAAGCCGGACACCATCACGGCCGTCAGCCGGCGCACCACGCTGCCGCCGGCAAACCACAGCACGCAACCGGCCGCCATCAACACGGTAAAAGTGGCGACCTCGCGCGACCGCGGAACGTCGCCTTCCTCGCGCGCCTGCTCAATACGCTTGGCTGACGCGGGTTCGGTCTTTTCTGCGTCGCTGTCTTGCGCCATCGATTACTCCGGTTGACTGATCACCGCGCCGGCATGGGCGCAGTACTGATGGGGCATTATTAACGATGGCCGGCCATCGCCATCGCCGGAACAGGCGCGGAATTCCGCATGTGTTCCATTTTGCCTACAAGAAATCTCAACGGGATTTACGCGCTTCGCTCTGCTTCACCGTTTGTTCGATCGCGCCAAACAGCGATTTGCCGTTTTCATCCAGCATCTCGATGCGAATGGTGTCGCCAAACAACATGTAGGGGGTGCCGGCAATACCGTCGGCGGCCAGTTCCAGGGCGCGTTTTTCAAGGATGCACGCATGGCCGCGCTTGATTTCCTTGTTCGACACCGGCCCGGCGCCGACGATGCTGCCGGCGCGCAGATTGCGGGTCTGGCACAGGTGGGCCAGCAATTGCGGAAAATTGAAGGCCATGTCGGCGCCGGCCTGCGGCTGGCCGGCCAGCTTGCCGTTCAAGGTGGAGCGCAGCGGCAAATGCACTTTGCCGCCCTTCCAGGCGTCACCCAGCTCGTCCGGCGTGATGGCCACCGGCGCATAGCTGGCTGCCGGGCGCGACTGGATAAAACCGTAGCCCTTGGCCAGTTCGTCCGGCGCCAGGTTGCGCAGCGCCACGTCATTGACCAGCATCACCAGCCTGATTTGCTGGTGCGCCTGGTCCGGCGTCGCCCCCATGGCGACGTCGTCGGTGATGACGGCCAGGCCGGCGTCGAAGTCGATGCCCCATTGCTCGTAAGCGAGCAGGATATCGTCGCGCGGCCCCTGCAAATCATCGCCGGCGCCCTGATAGATGCGCGGCTCGTCGCGCCAGTTGTCCGGCGCCGCGCTCCGGTCGGCTTTATGCAGCCGCTCGGCCAGGCTGGGATACGCGGCGCCGGCGGCGCGCAAATACGTGCGCGGCAACGGCGCCATGCAATTGGCCGGGTCGAAGTCGAAGCTGCGGTGGCCGCGCCCGCTATTCAAGGCCTGGTACAGCAAATCGAGTTGCGGCGCGATAAACGCCCAATCGTTCAACGCCGCTTGCAGCGTCGGCGCGATGCCGTCGGCCAGATGGGCGGTTTTCAAGTCGCGCGCGACCACGGCCAACTGGCCGTCGCGGGTGCCGTCTTTCAGTGTTGCGAGTTTCATCGGGAAGCAGGATCAGGAAAGAGCCAAATCGGGAAAGAACGGGAAACCCGGCCGCACCTCGCGCGCCACCGGGTTTCCTCTTGATAGTAAATCACGAATAGTGCATGACGGCCGCTCAGGCCGGCGCCAGCAAGGCCAGCTGCGCCGCATCCAGGTAACACCACTCGCCTTCGGCCAGGCCCAGCGATTCCAGCGTCAGAGTCCCGATCGCCGAGCGGTGCAAGGCGCTGCAATGGTTGCCGGCGGCGGCCAGCATGCGCTTGACCTGGTGGTATTTGCCTTGTTCCAGCACGATTTCCAGTTGATGCTCGCCGCGCTTTTCGCACACCAGCGCCGCCAGCGGCGCCGGTTCGTCATGCAATTGCACGCCAGCCAGCAATTGCGCGATCAATTCCTCGCTCACCGGTTCTTGCGTGGTGGCCTGGTAAATCTTCGGCACATGGCGCTTCGGCGACGACTGGGCGTGGATGAACGGGCCGTCGTCGGAAATGAGCAACATGCCGGTGGTGTCATGGTCGAGCCGGCCGACCGGCTGCACTTCGCGCCACGTGAATTGCTCAGGCAGCAAAGTCAGCACGCCCGGGTGGTGGCTGGGCTTGCGCGAGCATTCAAAATTGGCCGGTTTGTACAGCGCGATATACACATGTTCGCGGTACACCCACTCTTCGTCGAAGATATGCAGCACCAGGCCATCGGTGTCGACAGTGGTACGGTAATTGGTCTGGGTCACGCCGGCGATGCTCACTTCGCCGTCGTCGATGAGGGATCGGCAATACTTGCGGGTGCCAAAACCCTGCGATTGCAGGATGCGGTCTAAGGATAATTTACTCATGGCGAGACTTTAACAGAAGCAACCGGCAGCGTGAAGGCAGGCCGGGCGGCCAGCGCTGGCCGTCGCGCGATTCGCAGCCTATATCTACATCAAAACATCAAAATATTTTAAGCATATGCAGCTATTTAATTTGAGATAAATCAAGCGTTCAAAATTTTCGTGTTGATACACTGAAACTTCGTTAGGAATCGGCCTAACGGGCTTAGGAATAGTTAAGGTAGTCAGCAGGCATGTCATGTTGGAGTTTCACAAGGATACCCCATGAAACAATTCAAAAAAAACCAGTTGGACAAGACCAGACAAGAAATACGCGTGCAGATGGCAAAAGAGCAGGCAGCCATGCACAGCGTTAATTTAGCGGTCGCCCGCTGGAGTGCCGGAGCTTGCAAGATGGATAGCCCGCCCTCTTCGGCGCAGGCTTGCTGGCATGAACATGTCCAGAACAGCTTCATCGAATGGCTGTCGAACGGTGGTTTTTCCCAAGCGCCACTGAAACAAGCCCAGCAAGCGGGCCAGCCGGAACGCGGCAGCGCGGCCCAACAGCCGCCTGGCGTCAAGAAACACGGCAAGACGGGTCATGCCGCCGGCAAAGCGCTCGTTAAAGGCCATACCTGTACCGCTTGACTAAGAGCCTATCCCAGTAGTGAGCGTCGTCTGCTGGCAGCGCATCGGGAGCGCGGAGCACGCGTGAGGAGCAAGCGTGGCGGGCCACGCGACGACGATCAACGCAGTCCCCGTTCCTGAGGAGCGCCAGAAGAGGGCGTATTCATCTACTGGGATAGGTTCTTAGCAGGGGTGCGTCCCAAGGGTGCGTTTACGGATGCAAACGGTGCGCCACATGAAAACGACGGCACGAGGCCGCCGTTTTCAAGCCTCGTTCGAGGCCCGTGTGAGGAATCGAAATTCACTCTAATCCGCATCAGCGATGCGGGGAGTAGTTCCATGCTGATACATCAAGTTTATGCTGACAACTAAATAATGATTTATATCGGCCCCCTTGAAAAGAACTACAAGACCAATATAGACCACGAGGCCGGTTTTTCAAGAAAAATCGAACTTTTTCAGCACCTCGCGGCCAGCACAGACCTTAACGCAAGCTCGGCTTGCTGACGTTTTGCAGCGCCGCCTTCATCGCGCCCGCTCCCATCGCCGCACCGAATTTCTTCAGCACCCGCTCCGGCAAACCTTCATGCTGGGTGTAATCGACGATATCTTCCGCCTTGACGACATCGCGCGCCACGCTGTCGACCGTGCCGAAATCGTCGGCCAGGCCCATTTCGACCGCCTTGGCGCCGGTCCAGAACAGGCCCGAAAAGGTGTCCGGGGTTTCTTTCAAGCGCTTGCCGCGCCCTGCCCGCACCACGTCGATAAATTGCTGGTGGATTTCGTTGAGCATGCCTTGCGCATACGCCTTGTGTTTTTCGGTCAACGGGCTGAACGGGTCCATGAAGCCCTTGTTTTCGCCGGCCGTCAGCAAGCGGCGCTCGACGCCGACCTTTTCCATGATGCCGGTAAAACCGAAACCATCCATCAACACGCCGATCGAACCGACCACGCTGGCCTTGTTAACATAAATCTTGTCGGCCGCGGCGGCGATGTAATAGCCGCCGGAAGCGCACATTTCATCGACCACCACATACAGCGGCTTGTCGGGATAGCCTTTACGCAAACGCAGCATTTCATCGACGATCATGCCGGCTTGCACCGGACTGCCGCCCGGGCTATTGATGTGCAACACCACCGCCACCGAACCGCTATCGGAAAACGCCTTGTCCAGCGCCGGAATCACCACCGCCGCCGAACCACTGCCTTCCGATTCGATAGCCCCGTCGATATCGATCAGCGCCGTGTGCCGGCCCAGCGTTTCGCTATCGTCCGAATTGTTATAGTCGTAATATACCCACAGCGCAAACAACACGATCAGCAAGCTGATCACCTTGAAGAAGATGCCCCAGCGGCGATGCGCGCGCTGTTCTTGCAAAGTCGCAAATACCAGCTTTTCCAGTACTTCACGCTCCCAGTTGCCGCCCGCAGCAGTCCCTGCGGCGGCGGAAATCTGCTCGGTGCTCAAGCCGCCGGTAGCGTCGTTATTCGTGTTATCGCTCATATTTCGCTTCAGTTAAGATCAATTTGCCGCACGATGTAGTCACTGACAGCCAAATCAGGCGTGCGCCGGCCTGACATATTCATCCGGTTGCCAATATACGGACTGTTCGCGCTCGACCAGGACGATCGGCAACAAGCGGCCGCCCTTGCAAGGACCGCCGGCACACAAACCGCTGTCCGGCACATAGACCGCGCCATGGGTGGAACACATCAGGTACAGGCCGCTCGACTCGAAAAACTCGCCCTCGGCCCAATCCAGTTCGATCGGAATATGGGCGCATCGGTTCAAATAGCCGTACACCTTGCCATCGTAGCGCACCACGAAGCCGGTGGTATTTTCGCCGCCGGCCGACACCGGGAAGCGCACACCCTTGCCGCCGTCCAATAGCGCATCGGCGGCGCAAATCAGGATTTCTTCGTTGTCCATCACTTCGTCCGGCATCATGCGTGATCGTTGAGCCATTGGTGCAGTTCAGCCACCGAAGCCGCCGAAAAGATCGGCTGGCAAACGTCCAGCTGCTCAACCGGATGGGCGCCGTACTGTACCGCGATGCCGGACGCGCCGGCATTATTGGCCATCATCAAATCGTGGCTGGTATCGCCTATCATCACGGTACGCTTCATGTCTTGCCCCAGCTCGCGTGTCAATTCCTGCAACATCGCGGGATGCGGCTTGGAAAAGGTTTCATCGGCACAGCGGGTGGCATCGAACATCGACAATAGTTTGAGCGCATTCAGCGAACGGTTCAAGCCGACCCGGCTCTTGCCGGTCGCCACCGCCAGGAAATAACCATTGTGCGACAATTCCTGCAGCATGTCCGTCACGCCGGGGAACAAGGTCAACTCGTGGTCGCGCGACAAATAATGATGGCGATAGCGCTCCGCCATGCGCAGCACGGTTTTCTGGTCGGCGCCCGGCAGCACGCGTTGCATCGCTTCTTGCAAACCCAGTCCGATCACATGGGCCGCCGCATGATCGGCTGGAATCGCCAGACCCAGGTCCCTGGCCGACGCCTGGATACATTTCACGATCGTTGAGGTGCTATCCATCAACGTTCCATCCCAATCGAAAACGATCAGATCAAATTGCTTTCTTGCCATGTATCCCGGCGTCCAGGCACCGGCTCCTTGAGTGATGTTTTTAGCGTGGCGCAACAGCCAGCGGTTTGCCCAAGCTTACCAAGAAACGCTCGCATTCGGCGGCCAATGGCGCGTTCAAGGTCACATTTTTGCCTGTTTCAGGGTGGCTGAACGTAATTTGATGGGCATGCAAGAACATGCGTTTGAGCGCGCCACGCGTCTCGTCGGCTTTCAACAAGGCGCGATTTAACGCAAAATCGCCGTATTTATCGTCACCTGCGATCGCGAAGCCGGACGAAGACAGATGCACGCGAATTTGATGGGTGCGTCCGGTTTTCAGCTCGGCTTCCAGCAAGGCAAAATTATTATATTTACGCAACAAGCTGAATACCGTGTGCGACGGCAAGCCATCGGCTTGCACCGCCACCCGCCGTTCGCCATCGGCCGTCGTATATTTATGCAGCGGCAGCTTGATATGCTGGCGCGCGTTTTTCCAGTCGCCCGCCACCAGTACCAGATAGCGCTTGTCGGTCACGCCGTCGCGCATTTGCTCGTGCAGGCTGGTCAGCGCGGAGCGCTTCTTGGCCAATAACAAGAGGCCGGACGTATCGCGGTCGAGCCGGTGCACCAGCTCCAGGAACTTGGCGTCCGGCCGCGACGCGCGCAATTGCTCGATCACGCCGAACGATACGCCGGACCCGCCATGCACGGCGACACCGGCCGGCTTGTCGATGACCAGCAAGTGGGCGTCTTCGAAAATCACCTTGAACTCGGCGGCCGGCGCCGAAGGGCCGGTCTTTTCGGCCACCCGCACCGGCGGAATCCGCACCACATCGCCTTCGGCCAGCCGGTACAACTGGTCGATGCGGCCCTTGTTAACGCGCACCTCGCCAGACCGCAAAATGCGGTAAATGTGGCTTTTCGGCACTCCTTTACAGATACGCAACAAGTAGTTGTCGATACGCTGGCCAGCTTCCTCTTCAGCGATGGTAAGGAATTGGGCTTGCGGTTGAACCAGCCGGCTATCCGGGGGTGTTGAAGGGGGAACAACATCATTTTGCATCTTCATTTACTCTGTCTTCCCAGAAAATCTCTCTAAGTCCTTCATTTTGAATATATAATTGTTTTTGCTGCGGCCCTGGCTGCTGCTGGTGTAACAATAAAAGCACATTTTACACAGGGGCGTGTCCACCGGCCTCGCCAAATTGCAAATTCGGTGGAAAAATGTGTACGCAGCACCCCTGCGCTTATCAAGGTTGCACCGTTGTTGTAATCGGATAAGGCGTGAGGATGTTGAATTAGAATGTTTTGGATTGTAAGGATAAGTACCCGTCAGCAGGTTTTATAAAAGCATGCTTGCGGGTTGATGAAGTTGATAACGCTTGCCGTTTTCGCCAAACCCCATGTAGTAAGCCTATATATTGAGGGTTGCCGATGAAAGGCCGAGGCAGTGACTCTTCCAGACCTGGAAATAATAATTCCACCAGGCGCGGCACAGTCAAAGGTCTCGGCATCGCTACCCCGGTATGTGAGCCTGGCTACGATTTGGCTCTGAATTTTTGCGCGCCGCCTGCATTCTCTGCCCCCGACAACGTCGGGCTGCATCAGATGAGTTGCAGGCGCTGTCTGCACTCGGCATGACGATCGGCATCATTTGCGCCCTGTTGCGGCCGCAGCGCCCCGCGTTGTTGCTCCGCACGCCCCGGCATACCCACCCCAACCATTCCAGTTCTCGCGTATGTCCCTGTACTTCGCCGTTTCCACGGGAACGGCATAGAGATGGCCCTAGGCCGCGGAGTTAATAAAAATGAAACGCATGTTGTTTAATGCTACACAGCAAGAAGAGCTGCGCGTAGCCATTGTCGACGGTCAGAAACTGATCGACATCGATATCGAGACCGCCGGGCGCGAACAGCGCAAGTCCAACATCTACAAAGGCGTGATCACCCGCATCGAACCGTCGCTGGAAGCCTGCTTCGTCAGCTACGGCGAAGACCGCCACGGTTTCCTGCCGTTCAAGGAAGTCGCCCGTACTTACTTCCGCGAAGGCGTCGATGTGCGCAATGCGTCCGTCAAGGAAGCGCTGCGCGAAGGCCAGGAAATCATGGTCCAGGTCGAGAAGGAAGAACGCGGCAACAAGGGTGCGGCGCTGACCTCGTTTGTTTCGCTGGCCGGCCGCTACCTGGTCCTGATGCCGAACAATCCGCGCGGCGGCGGCGTATCGCGCCGCGTCGAAGGCGAAGAACGCCAGGAATTGCGCGAAACCATGGATAAACTGGACTTGCCTGCTGGCATGTCCGTGATTGCCCGCACCGCCGGCATCGGCCGCAACGTCGATGAATTGCAGTGGGACTTGAATTACCTGATGCAACTGTGGCGCGCCATCGAAGGCGCCGGCAAATCGGCATCGGGCGCCTTCCTGATCTATCAGGAATCGTCGCTGGTGATACGCGCGATCCGCGATTACTTCCAGCCTGACATCGGCGAAATCCTGATCGATACCGACGATATCTACGAACAGGCGCACCAGTTCATGAGCCACGTGATGCCCGACATGGTGCACCGCGTAAAACGCTACAGCGACGACGTGCCGCTGTTTTCGCGCTTCCAGATCGAACACCAGATCGAAACCGCGTATTCGCGCACCGTGCCATTGCCTTCCGGCGGCGCGATCGTCATCGACCACACCGAAGCGCTGGTGTCGGTCGACGTCAACTCGGCCCGCGCCACCCGCGGTTCGGACATCGAAACCACCGCCTTCAACACCAACTGCGAAGCCGCCGAAGAAGTTGCCCGCCAATTGCGCTTGCGCGACCTGGGCGGCTTGATCGTGATCGACTTCATCGACATGGAAGTGGCGAAGAACCAGCGCGAAGTCGAACAGCGCCTGAAAGACGCGCTGCACCATGACCGCGCCCGCGTCCAGATGGGCAAGATTTCGCGCTTCGGCCTGATGGAATTGTCGCGCCAGCGCCTGCGTCCGTCGCTGTCCGAAGGCAGCCACGTGACGTGCCCGCGCTGCTCCGGCACCGGCCATATCCGCGATACCGAATCGTCCGCCCTGCAAGTGCTGCGCATCATCCAGGAAGAGGCGATGAAGGAAAATTCGGCCACCATCCATGTGCAGGTGCCGGTCGATGTCGGCGCCTTCCTGCTCAACGAAAAGCGCGGCGAAGTGCTGAAGATCGAGAACCGCCACCGCATCGCCGTGATCCTGATCCCGAACAAGCATCTGGAAACCCCGCATTACAAGCTGGAACGCATCAAGCACGACGATCCGCGCCTCGAAGAAAGCCAGGCCAGCTACAACCTGGCCGAGCACGCCGAAACCGACATGGCGTACAGCAAGCGTCAAAAAGAAGAAACCAAGCCGCGCCAGGAAGCCATGGTCAAGACCATCACCCCTGACCAGCCTGCGCCTCTGGTGGAACGCAAACCGGCTGAAGCGGCCAAGCCGGCGCCAGCCGCCGCGCCAGCACCGCAAGGCTTGCTCGCCAAAATCATCAGCTTCTTCACCGGCAAACCTGAACCGGTGGCAGCGCCTGTCGTGCCGGCGGCGCCAGTCAAACCGGCCGGCAACGACCGTGGCGGCGACCGCAACAGCCGTGGCCCACGCGGCCGCAACAACCGCAACGGCAAACCGGGCCGCGAAGAACGCGAACCTGGCCAGGGCCGGCCGGCCGCGGCTGAAGAAGCAGGCAAGGAAAACGAGACCAGCGACAAGGCAGCCCGTCCGCCACGTCCGCCGCGTCCGCCACGCGAAGCGCGTGAAGTGCGCGAGCCGGTCGAAGGCCAGGCGCCACGCGAGCGTGGTGAACGTCCAGAACGCGCGGAACGCGGCGAGCGTCCGCCACGTCCGCCACGCGAACCGCGTGCCGACAAAGCCCCTGCGCTGGAAAGCAAAGTGGAAGAATTGGCAGTGGCCAGCCTGGTAACGGCAGCTGTTGCCGCACCAGTCAGCCACCCAGCCGCCGATGCTGAAGCGCCGGCCACCAGCTTGCTGAAAGCCGCGCCGAATGCCGGCCCTGAAGGTGAAGAAGCGGAAGTGGAAGGCGAAGAACCGCGCCGCCGCCGCCGCCGTGGCGGCCGCAACCGCAATCGCCGCGACCGTGAAACCGGCGAGTTGATCGAAGGTTCCGCAGCAGAAGGCGAAGGCCAGGAACATGCACCGGCAATCAGCTTCACGGTGGCCCCGGCTAGCGAAGCGGCAGCGGTTGTGGCGGCGGAAGCCAGCGCCGTTGCCGTCGCTGAAGTTGCTGCTGCGCCAGTGGCGCAAGTCGCCGCTGCGGTAGTTGTTGACGCTGTTATTAGCGCCGCAATCGCCGAAGTTGCCGCGCCTGCCGCCGCTGCCGTGACTGAAGTCAGTCCTGCGGTGGCCGAAGTGGCCGCGCCAGTGTTGGCCGAAGTCGCGCCGCTTGCTGAAACCGTTGCTGCTGTCGTTGCAGAGCCTGTTGTTGCCGTGCCAGCCACGCCGGAATCGGCGCCTGTCGCGGAATACAGCTTTGCCGCGAAAGAAGAACAGCCGGCCGCAGTTGCTCCGGTTGAGCCAGCCGCGCTTGAAGTTGCCCCGGCAACGCCAGTTGAAGCGGCAGCCGACGTCGTGACGGCTCCGCTCGCGGCGCCAGCTCCAGCCTCGGCGCCAGTGGTTGCCGAAGCAGCGCCAGTCACGCTTGAAGTCGCTCCTGCTCCAGTAGTCGCCGCGGCGCCAATCGTTGCTCCTGCTGCCGTAGCCGAGCCGGTGGTTGAAGCTGCTGTGGCGGCGGCGCCGGCCGCGGCCCCGATAGCGGCTGCAGTGCCCGAAGTTATCCCTGCGCCAGCCGCTGCAGCGCCAGCGCTGCCGGTCGACTTGAACGCGGTACTGGGTTCGGCCGGCCTGACGCTGGCGGCAACCGATCCGGAAAAACTGCGCGCGGCACGCGAAGCGGCAGCGAAATCGGTGGCGCCAGTGCGCAAACCGCGCGAACGCAAGCCTTTGCCGCCGCAAAACGATGAGCCGTTAATCCAGGTTAACACTCAACGCCAGTAAGCCACCCGGGCTTTGGCCCGCTCGCGTGGCATGTCACTGGAATATCAAGGGGGAAGCCGAGTGCTTCCCCTTTTTTCATCCTCCCCTCCGGAATGAGCACTCCGGCCAGCCCGGAATACACCGCCGCCTGTGGCTTTCGCGGCCGCGTGCTATCGTATTGGTCTTAGACGCAACCCTTGTAATTTGGCAGCGAATCATTCATGGCTGAAAAGATAATCTTTCTCGCCGACGCGCGTAAGCAGGCGCCGGCGCTACCCTCCATCCTCGAAACGCCGAACGGACGTGTCGCGGATAAACTTGCCCGTCCCTTGCACGACTTGCGCATTTCGATCACCGACCGCTGCAATTTCCGCTGCGTCTATTGCATGCCGAAGGAAGTGTTCGACAAGAACCATTTGTTCCTGTCGCAATCGGCGCTGCTGTCGTTTGAGGAAATCACCCGCATCGCCAAATTGTTCATCGCCCACGGCGTCGAGAAAATCCGCCTGACCGGTGGCGAACCCTTGCTGCGTAAAAACATCGAAAAACTGATCGGCATGCTCAGCGCATTGAAAACGCCGTCCGGCAAGCCACTCGACCTGACGCTGACCACCAACGGCTCGCTGCTGGCCAGAAAGGCGCAATCGCTGAAGGATGCCGGCCTGCAAAGGGTGACGGTGTCGCTCGATTCGCTCGATGAAACCGTGTTCCGGCGCATGAATGACGTCGACTTTGCGGTCAGCGAAGTGTTGCACGGCATCGATATCGCGCACCAGGTCGGCCTGGGGCCGATCAAGATCAATATGGTCGTCAAGGCTGGCTTGAACGACCAGGAAATCGTGCCGATGGCGCGCCATTTCCGCCATACGCCGTACATCTTGCGCTTCATCGAATACATGGACGTGGGCGCATCGAATGGCTGGAATTTGTCGGAAGTCATTCCCTCATCGGAAGTGGTACGCAGGATCGATCAAGAAATGCCATTGCGGGCGCTGGATCCGAATTACACTGGAGAAACAGCCGCACGCTGGTCCTACCGCGACGGCGGCGGTGAAATCGGCTTGATTTCCAGCGTCACCCAGGCTTTTTGCAGCGACTGCAGCCGCGCCCGCCTGTCGACCGAAGGCAAGCTGTACACCTGCCTGTTCGCCAGCGGCGGCCACGACTTGCGCAGCCTGTTGCGCGACGGCCGCAGCGACGCGGAAATCTCGACCAGCATCGCCCAGCTGTGGCGCGCGCGCGGCGACCGCTACTCCGAACTGCGCACACAAAATACCGATGGCCTTGAGCAGTCTGAAAAGAAACCCAAAAAGGTCGAAATGTCCTACATCGGCGGTTAAGCCACACGCGCCCGCAAGGCCGATCAACGCACCAGGTGGCGATCCGGCTTGATTTGCCTGCCGATTGCCTTATGATACGGGCATTCACCGCCACTATTCCTTTCATGAGCCATAAAAATTCCATCACCGGGCTGGTACTGGCCGGCGGCCGCGGCACGCGCATGGGTACGGTCGACAAAGGGCTGATGCCGTTGCGCGGCACGCCGATGGTGTCGCATGTCCTGCAACAACTGACACCGCAGGTGGCCGGCATCGCCATCAGCGCCAACCAGAACCTGGAACGCTACCAGTCGTTTGGCGTGCCGGTCTGGTCCGACGAGTTATCCGGGTATGCCGGTCCGTTGGCCGGACTGCACACCGGCCTGTCTCATTGCGATACCGAATACCTGCTGTGCGTGCCCTGCGATTCGCCCTTCCTGCCAGCCGACCTGGCCGAGCGGCTGTCTGCCGCGCTGCTTGCGCAACAGGCTGACCTGGCCATCGCGGTGACACTGGAAGCGAACCGGGCCGGGCAAGTGCAGCGCCAAGCCCATCCAGTTTTTTGCCTGATGAAGAGCGAGGTTGCGCCAGTATTGCAGGATTATCTGCGCAATGGCGGGCGCAAGATGGATGGCTGGTTTGGCGGCTTGACAGTGGCCCAGGTGTTATTCGACGACGCCAGCGCGTTCCGCAACATCAATACGCTGGAGGAATTGCAGCGTATTGATGCGGCCGGCATCACGCTGGAGCAAGCCGCGGCCCAGTTGCCGGGCTACCGTGCCGACGCCTTGCCGGTGGACTATGCGCAGCACATCATCCGCACCCTGGTGACGCCGCTGCGGGCGGTCGAAAAAGTGGCATTGCGCAGCGCTCTGGGCAGGGTATTGGCGGCCGACGTGATTTCGCCGATCAGCGTGCCGTCGCATGATAATTCGGCGATGGATGGTTATGCGCTGCGCGGCAGCGACTTGCTGGCCGGCCAAACCAGCATCTTGTCGATCACCGGCACCGCCTACGCCGGCCATCCGTACCCATCGCCGGTCCAGACCGGCCAATGCATCCGCATCATGACCGGCGCCGTGATGCCGGACGGCTGCGATAGCGTGGTGCCGCAGGAATGCGTGGCCGAGGCCACTGGCAGCGCGATTACCTTGCGCCCGGGAACCATCAAGCCGGGCGACAACCGCCGCTTCAAGGGCGAAGACTTGATGCAAGGCCAGGCCGCCTTGAAACAAGGCAAGGTCATGCGGCCGGCCGACCTCGGCTTGCTGGCATCGCTGGGCATCGCCGAAGTGGCCGTCAAACGGCGCTTGCGGGTGGCGTTTTTCTCGACCGGCGACGAATTGCGTTCGATCGGCGAAGCGCTCGACGCCGGTTCGGTCTACGACAGCAATCGCTACACCCTGTTCGGCATGCTGAACCGGCTCGGTTGCGACATGGTCGACATGGGCATCGTCCGCGATGAACCGGCGGCGCTGGAAGAAGCGCTGCGCTGCGCCTGCGAAAATGCCGATGCCGTCATCACGTCCGGCGGCGTCTCCACCGGTGCCGCCGATTACACGCGCGACATCCTGGCGGCGCTGGGCGAGGTGGCGTTCTGGAAAATCGGCATGCGTCCGGGCCGGCCTATGGCTTTCGGCAAGATCAACTCGCATGGCCACAGCGCGGTGCTGTTCGGCTTGCCCGGCAATCCGGTCGCGGTGATGGTGAGCTTTTACTTCTTTGCGCGCAGCGCGCTGCTGCGCATGATGGGCGCCGACGACACCCCGCTGCCGCTGCTGCGCGTGGTATCGTCGTGCGCCATCCGCAAAAAACCGGGACGCACCGAATACCAGCGCGGCATCCTGTCGTCGGATGCCGATGGCCGTCACCACGTGCGCATTACCGGATCACAAGGCTCGGGCATCCTGCGCTCCATGTCGGAAGCCAATTGCATGGTGATCCTCGGCGAACGGCAAGGCGATGTCGCCGCCGGCGATAGCGTCGACGTCCTGATGTTCGAGGGCCTGATTTAAATGCGCTACAGCTGGCTGTCGTCGCTGTCGGCGCCGAGCAGCAATTGCGCTGCTTCGCCGGGCAATGCTTCCACCGATTTCAGCTTGCGCGCCATCTGGCGGCTGCGTACTTCGGCGCTTTCGATATTCTTGGCGGCGCGTTCCAGCGCCAGCTTGGTTTGCGACAGCACTTCGCCGAATTTGCCGAACTCGGTCTTGACCGCGCCCAATACCTGCCACACTTCGGACGAACGTTTTTCCAGCGCCAAGGTGCGGAAGCCCATTTGCAAGCTGTTCAGCAAGGCCGACAACGTCGATGGACCGGCAATGCTGATGCGGTGCACGCGCTGCAAGTCATCGGCCAGGCCGGCACGGCGCATGACTTCGGCGTACAAGCCTTCGGTCGGCAGGAACAGGATCGCAAAATCGGTGGTGTGCGGCGGCGCCAGGTATTTCTCGGCGATGGTTTTTGCTTCGCCGCGCACCGCCCGCTCCAGCTCGCGCCCGGCGCTGGCCACGCCTTCGGCATCGGCCCGCTCGGCCGCGTCGACCAGCCGTTCATATTGTTCTTTCGGGAATTTCGCATCGATCGGCATCCATACCGGCGGCCCGCCATCGACCAGGCCCGGCAGCTTCAGCGCGAATTCGACCCGCGCGCCGCTGCCGGCGATGGTTTCGACGTTCTTGGCGTATTGATCGACAGTAAGCACTTGCTCAAGCAGCATCTCCAGCTGTACCTCGCCCCAGGTGCCGCGCGTCTTGACGTTGGTGAGCACTCGCTTGAGATCGCCGACGCCCAGCGCCAGCTGCTGCATTTCGCCCAAGCCCTGGTGGACCCGTTCCAGGCGTTCCGAGACTTGCTTGAAAGATTCGCTCAAGCGCGTTTCCAGCGTGGCGTGCAATTTTTCATCGACCGTCTTGCGCATTTCTTCCAGCCGCATGCCATTGTCGGCCTGTAAATCGCGGATCTTGCTTTCCAGCGTCGCGCGCACTTCCAATAACCGCTGGGCGTTCGATTCGGTCAGCTTGGCCAGGCTCTGGTTGGTGCTGTCGGCAAACCGCGCCAGGCTTTGCGCCTGTTCTTCGCGTCCGCTTTGGCCCTGGCGATGGATTTGCGCGCGCATGCTGTCGAGCTGCTGCACCGTGGCGGCGTGGAATTGCGCCAGGCCGGCGCTCAATTCCTGGCGGGTCGACTGGGCCGACGCCTGCAATTGCAGCCGCACCTCGCGTTCGACCCGGTCGATGCGCTCCAGGCTTTGCTGCTGATGTTGCTGCAGCAAAGCCAGATTGGCGGCGCCATCCGTGCCGCCGGCACCGGAACTGCGGCCGCGCAGCAAACTGACGATTTGCAGCACGATGGCCACGGCGACGCCGGCCAGCAAGATGAAAAATTCGCTTTGGCCCATGGTATCAGTCAGCCTTGTTGCGCATCCAGTCGGCGGTCTGGTAAAACGACTCCATCAGCCGCACACGCAGTGATTCCTCGATGCCGGTGTCTTCCATCGCCCAGGCCATCGCCCGCAGCCACTGGTCGCGCTCGCTGGTGCCTATCGCGTACGGCAAGTGGCGGGCGCGCAAGCGCGGATGGCCGAATTTTTCGATATACAGGTCGGGGCCGCCCATCCAGCCGGTCAGGAACCAGAACAGCTTGTCGCGCGAGCCTTGCGTCGACGGCGGATGCATGGTCCGGATGCCGGCGAATTCCGGCTCCAGTTCCATCAAGTCGTAAAAGCGGTCCACCATCGCACGCAGGGTGGTTGCGCCGCCGATTGTTTCATAAAGGGAGATAGGTTCAGTCATGCCCGGTATGATAACTGAAGGACAGCCGCCAAGCTGCCGTCCCGCATGATTTACGTTCCCGGATGCCGGATGCTACACCAGCGACAGGCGCCGTAAACGGCGCGTCGACGACCAGCTTTCCAGCCCGATCTCATCGCGGATCGCCGCGCAGGCGTCGAGCAATTGGCCGATTTGCCGCTCATCCAGGCCCGCGTTCAGCGTCAGGCGCACCAGCGAGCGGTTCTTCGGCGTGGCCGGCGCGCAAAACACGGCGCCATAAATGCCGTGCCGTTCCAGTGCCTTGCGTAATTGCAGGGTTTTCGGTTCCGGTCCCGCTTCCAGTGCGATGATTTGTTCGCTGCCATCGCTGACGTTGTAGCCCAGCCCGGATAAGCCGTCACGGATGCGCCGCGTGTGATTGCGCAAGGTGGCGCGCCTGTCGTCGGCGCCACGGATAAAGTCGAGCGCGGCGTCGAACCAGGCCAGTTCGTGCTCCAGCAGGCAAGAGCTGAAAATCGCCTGGCGCGCGGCCGACAAAAAATAACCCTTGAATTTGCTGGAGCAAGTGATCAGTCCGGCGCGCCCGGCAAAAGCCTTGGCCAGCGATGCGGTACGGAAATGCACCCTGGCTTGCAGCCCCAGCGCGGCAACCAGCCCTGCGCCCGACGGTCCGTGGGTACCCAGCGAATGCGATTCGTCGACGATCAGGATGCTGCCGCTGCGTTCGGCCAATTCCAGCACGTCCAGCAATGGCGCAACGCTGCCATTGGTGCTGTACAGCGCATCGACGACGACGATGCCGCGCCCGTGCCTGGCCAATTGGCGCCGCAGGTGCTCACTGTCATTGTGCAGGAAAGGCACCGGCAGCGCCTGCGCCGACAATACGCCTTCCCACAAGGAAGCGTGGGCCTGCATGTCCAGATACACTGGAATGCCCGGTTCAGCCAGGCTTTGCAGCAAGCCGACATTGGCGGCCCAACCCGATTGCGCCAGCAAGCTGTCCTCGGCGACCAGGAAGTCCGCGAACTTTTTTTCCAGCCGCTGCTGGCTGCTGCCTTCCTGCAAGAAAACCGACGACATCAACAAGCCGCCCGCGCTGTGCCGCAATGCCGCGACCTGGGCCGCCAGCAAGGCCGGCTCGCGCGCAATCGCCAGATAATCGTTCCCGGCAAGGAATACGGCGGGACCGCTGGCCGTTTGCCATACATGCAAATGCTCCCCTCCCAGCAAGTTGGCGATGCGCGTCACATAGTGTTCATCCATGCGCCGGCAAACAAAGTCCGGCAACGCGTGTTCGGCGGCAAACGTGGTTGAGTGTTGCGATGGGGAAATAACAGTCATGGGGAGTTCTCCTGAGCGGGGGTTATGAGAGTGCTACCCGTGCAACATGAGGCCCCGCAAAAGCCAGGAGATTGATCTACATCAATTAATGAAAATATCCTTTACTTGCATCGAATAAACAAGCGGATGATGTTGTATTGATAGGGAACAATTAAACTCATGATGCAAATGCAACAGCGCCAAGGCTGGCAATGGCAACGCGACCTGGTCCGGCCGCTGTTGCGTTTCCAGCATGGCATCGACCGGACCCCCTCGCTGATGCGCCGTATCGCCATCCTCGGCTTGATCGGTTGCATCGGCATGCCGCTGTATTACGTGCTGTGGCACTACTGTTTTCCGCAACACTACGAATCGCTGCTATTGCGCAGCATCGGCGCGCTGCTATTCCTGCCTGCGCTGTGGGCGCGGCGCCTGGGCACGAAATGGTTCAACATCTATCTGATCGTCGGACTGACGTACGAATTGCCGTTCTTTTTCACTTATTTGTTCTTGATGAACCAGGCGTCGCTGGTCTGGTGCCACTCATTACTGCTGGCCTTGATCGTGCTGTTCCATTTCGATGTACGCATCGCCGCCCTCGCCTATGTCAGCGGCACCGCACTCGCCTGCGCGCTGTTTGCCTTCTCCGGCGACGCCGCCTTCATGCTCAATGACGCCGTGCTGCAGCAAGTGCCGGTGCATTGGTTCGCCATCGCGGTATTGTCGGCGCTCAAGATCGGCCGCAATGCGCTGGCGCAGGAGCGGCTGGCCGGCCTGAGCGCAGGGCTGGCCACGGTGGCGCACGAATTGCGCACGCCGCTGTCTAGCGTCGACGCCAATGCGCGCGGCTTGCAGCGCATGCTGCAGCAAGTGCGCGAATCGCCGCCAGCCGCGCCGGAACGCGAACTGGACCGTACCAGTGCGCAAGAAGCATTGACGCGCATCCAGTTCGAAGTACGCCATATGAATCACATGATCGACTTGTTCCTGCTCAGCGCCAGCGTGGTCAACCGCAACTTGCAGCCGAGCGAGGCGGTCGCCATGAGCAGCGTGGTCGACGCGATGATGCGGCGCTATCCGTTTATCGGCCCGGCGCAAAAACAATCGGTGGTGGTGGAATTGCGCGGCGACTTCACCTTCGCAGGACAAAGCGAACTGTGCGTGGTGGTGTTGCTGAACTTGCTGCGCAATGCGCTGAAGGCGATCCAGCGCGCCGGCAAGGGCCGCGTGCGCATCGTCATCGACGGCGCCCCGCGCGACGACGGCATCCGGCGCATGCCGCGCCTGCTGTTCATCGATACCGGCTGCGGCGTCGCCGAACAACGGCTGCCGCTGATATTCCAGCGTTTTTATTCGTATCCAGCGCATAATGGCACCGGCATAGGCTTGGCTTTATGCAAAGAAATCGTCGAAGCATGGCAAGCACGCATCCGCTGCATTTCGCGCGAGACGGCGTATGCGATCTTTGTCCTTGAATTCCCCGTGCCCCCTACTCACTAAGGTGCAGCATGCAATTGCCGATCTATACCCATCCGACGCTGACCGTGCTGATCGACGACAGCGATTCCTTTTTGAGAAGCATGTCGTTCCAGCTCGACCCGATGCTGGCCAAGAAGACCTTTCACGACACCCATAGCGCGCTGTCGTGGCTGCAACAGGATGGGCAGCGCGACGGGATCAGTCCGCTGCAAGTCAATTTCGACACCCAAAACTTGCCGCCCGATCATTGCAACGTAGCCGTCGATATCGAAAGAATTTACCGCATCAGCGGCCAGCCGCGGCGCTTTGCGACGCCATCGGTGCTGGTGGTCGATTATTCGATGCCGCAAATGAATGGCCTGGAATTTTGCCAGGCGGTGCGCCACTTGCCATGCAAAAAAATCCTGTTCACCGGCGCGGCCGATGAAAAGATTGCCGTGACCGCGTTCAACCGCGGCTTGATCGACCGCTACATCAAAAAAAGCGACGACGATGCGCTGGACATGCTGGAACAGGAAATCGTCGCGCTGCAAAAACAGTTTTTTTCCGAGCAATCGGAAACCCTGCGCGACTTGCTGGTCCTGCACCACTATCCCTTCCTCGAAGATCCGGCGCTGGCCGCCGTGGTGCAGCAATTGAGCCGGCAGCATGGCTTTGTCGAACACTACATCTTCCCGAATCCGAGCGGCATCCTGTTTTTCGACAAGCATGGCAAAGGGAGCCTGATGATCATCGAAACCGAAAAAGACATGCGCTCGCAATATGAGATCGCCCGCGACAGCGACGCGCCGCCATCGCTGCTGGCGGCGCTGGAAGAACGCCGCGTGATCCCGTACTTTTCCGATCCGGCCAGCGACGGCATGTATTCGGCGGCGATCGGCGACAACTGGTACCGCTATTGCGCGGCGCCGACCATTTGCCAAGGCAATGAAATTTACTTCTGGGCGCTGTTCGACTTCCCGCCGCGCGACGACATGCCGGTGTTTTCCTACGCCCAATACCTGAAGGAGCAGCAAGCCGTACTCGCCTGATACCGGCAGCTCAGGCGTTTATGCCTCGCGCAGGGTTTGCAGCGGCGGCTGGCGCAGCACATTGCGCAAGCCCAGCCAGCCGCCGGCGATGGCGCACACCGCGCCGGCGACCAGGCCGGCCAGCCATACGCCGGGCGCAAAACTCCACGCGAACTTGAACTGGTACGTCGCCAGCGCCCAGCCCATGCCCGCCGCGCCGGACGCGGCCAGCAAGCCGGCCAGCGCGCCGACCAGTGAAAACTCGATCAGCTGCGCCTGTGCCAATTGCTGGCGGGTCGCGCCCAAGGCGCGCAGCAAGCCGGCTTCGCGGGTGCGTTCATCCTGCGAGCCCATCAACGCCGCATACAGCACCAGCACGCCGGACAGCAAGGTAAAGGCGAACAGGAATTCGACCGCCGTCACCACCTGGTCGAGCACGCCCTGTATCTGTTTCAGCACGCCGCCGACATCGACCACCGTCAAGTTCGGGAAGTCGCGCGTCAGTGCATTGCCCAGCTCGGCGTGTTGCGGCGGCAAGTGAAACGCGGTGATCCAGGTTTGCGGCGTGTCGGCCATCGCCGCCGGATTGATGATGACAAAGAAATTGACCTTCATCGACCCCCACTCCAGCTTGCGCAAACTGGTGATGGACGCTTCCACGGTTTGCCCGGCGATATCGAAGCGCAACTGGTCGCCCAGTTTCAGGCGCAAGGTCTTGGCCAGCCCTTCCTCGACCGATGCTTCCGGCGCCGCGCCCGGCTTGCCGCTGAACCACTGGCCGGCCACGATGCGGTTTTCGGTCTGCATGTCCGGCATCGTCGACAAATTGAATTCGCGGTCGGCCAAGCCCCTGGCGCGGTCTTCGGTATAGCTTGTTTCAGTGATGGCCTCACCGTTCACGGCCGTCAGCCGGCCCCGTATCATCGGGTACAGCGGCGCATTGACGACCTCGGCGGCGGCCAGCCGCGCAGCGATCTCGGCCTTTTGCTCCGGCATGATATTGATAATAAAACGGTTCGGCGCATCGGCCGGCGTGGCGTTGCGCCACGCGCTCATCAAGTCGCCGCGCACCACGGTCAGCAACAGCAGCGCCATCAAGCCGAGCGCCAGCGACACCACCTGGATGATGGTCGCGCCGGGACGCCGCTGCAAGGACGTGACGGCAAAACGCCAGCCCTGGTGATTGACGAGACCGCGCAGCTTCTTGAGCGCCTTCAAGCCCAGCCAGCCGGCCAGCGCGAACAGCGCAAACCCGCCGAGGAAGCCGAGCGCGGTCAGCAGCGCCAGTGGCACATCGCCGGCTTGCCACAGCAACAAGATCATAAAGGTGGCGATGCCCAGCCCATACGTCAGCAAGGCCAGCGGTTTCGGCCCCGCCGCTTCGCGCCGGATCACGCGGTTATGCGGCACATTGCGCAACTGCAAGATCGGCGGCAACGCAAAGCCCAGCAGCAACAGCATGCCGGTGGCCACGCCTTGCAGCGCAGGCAAGATCGACACCGGCGGCAAGTCGTTTTGCACCAGCTTGCCCAGCACTTCCAGCAAGATCAGGTGGCCGCCGAAGCCGACCATCACGCCGAGCAGGCTGCCAACCAGGCCGACCAGCAGGAATTCGATCAAATACATGGCCGTGACCTGATTTTGCGTCAAGCCGAGGCAGCGCAGCATCGCGCACGCATCGAGGTGGCGCAGCATGAAACGGCGCGCCGCCATCGCCACGGCCACCGCCGCCAGCATCGCCGACAGCAAGCCGACCAGCGACAGGAAGCGGTCGGCCCGGTCCAGCGTCGACTGCATTTCGGGACGGCCCGATTCCAGCGACTCCAGCCGCACGCCTTTGACTACGCCATCCTTGATCTGCGCCTGCAGCCAGGTCTGGAACGCGGCGATGCCGGCATTGTCGTTGCCCGGCGCCGCCAGCAGCAAGCGATACGTCACGCGCGAACCGTTTTGCACCAGCGCCGTCGCCGCCAGGTCGGACAGCGGCAACATCACCCGGGGCGCAAAATTCAGGAACGACGCGCCGCGATCCGGTTCGCTGGCAATTAACTGGGTAACCGTAAAACTCTTGTCGCCCAGCCTGATGGTATCGCCGACCCTGGTTTTCAAGCCCGGCAAGATGCCGGCATCGACCCATGCGGTGCCCGGCGCCGGCACCTGGCTGGTCGGCGTACCGACACTATCGTTCGCCTGTGCGGCATCGGTGCTGATTTTCAGCTTGCCGCGCAGCGGGTAGCCGCCCGACACCGCCTTGATCGACGCCAGTTGCGACACCGATTGCTCGCCCTCTCCCGCCTGCGCCATGCTGGGAAAGGTCACCGTTTCCGCCATCGCCAGGCCGCGCCGCCGCGCTTCGGCGCGCCAGGCCGGATTGACCGGCTGGTCGGCGCTGACCACCAGGTCGGCGCCCAGCAATTGATGGGCGTCGCGGTTCAGGCCGGAGCGCAGCCGGTCGACAAAGAAACCGACCGCCGACAAGGCGGCCACGGCGACGATCAGCGCCACCAGCAAGAAACGCAATTGACCGGCGCGCCAGTCGCGCCGGGTCATTTTCAGGGCAAGGCTCAGCATGGCGAATTCCGGTCAGAGGCAGTTAAACTGCGGCAAAGAAGGCGTCGACTTCGGCCAGATAGCGTTGTTTACTTTCTTCCGGCAAGAACGCGGCGCTAAAACTATTGCGCGCCAGCCGCTGCGCATGCGCCAGGCCGAGCGGCAAGGCGTCGAACACGGCGATGAAATTGGCATTCATATAGCCGCCGAAATAGGCCGGATCGTCGGAATTGACGGTGGCCAGCAAACCGGCGTCCAGCAATTGCAGCAAATTATGCTGCCGCATTTCATCGAACACTTTCAGCTTGGTATTCGACAATGGACACACCGTCAACGCGATCTGTTCCCGCGCCAGCCGCTGCGTCAGTTCGGCATCTTCCAGGCAACGCACGCCATGGTCGATGCGCTCGACCTGCAACACATCGAGCGCCGACCAGATATACGCCGGCGGCCCTTCTTCGCCGGCATGGGCGACCACATGAAAACCCAGTTCGCGGCAGCGGGCGAATACGCGCGCGAATTTTTCCGGCGGATGGCCGACTTCCGACGAATCGAGCCCGATACCGATGAATTTGTCGCGATAAGGCAAGGCCGCTTCCAGCGTCTTGAATGCGTCGTCTTCCGGCAGGTGGCGCAAGAAACACAGGATCAGGCTGGCGCTGACCGGGCTATCCTGGCAAGCGCGGTCAATGCCGTCGATAACGGTCTGGATGTCGACGCCGCGCTCGGTATGGGTTTGCGGATCGAAAAAGATTTCCGCATGGCGCACCTGATCGGCCGCGGCGCGGGCCAGGTAGGCGCTGGTCATATCGTAGAAATCCTGCTCTTTTAACAGCACGCTTGCGCCAGCGTAATAAATATCGAGAAAAGATTGCAAATCTTCAAAAGCATAAGCCCGGCGCAAATCTTCCACCGATTCATAGGCCAGCTTGACGCCATTGCGTTCAGCCAATGCGAAAATCAATTCGGGCTCCAGCGAACCTTCTATATGGATATGCAACTCCGCCTTCGGCATCTGTTGTACGACGGCTCGCAATTGATCGTTCATCATGTTTTTTTCTTTCAGTAATAGGCGCGCAATGCAGCTGACAATACCGCTTTAAAAAAGGCTGGCAGCGCGGCCAATAATTCAACGCCGGACCGGGTCCGGCATGCAATCCAGGCATCTTAGCGCAAGATCGGACTGGCCATCGGCATCGCGCCGCGACGGGTCATGACGGTGCAATCCGGACAGCACGACATTTTTACGACATTGAATGTTGAAAAACGCATCAAAACTTAATCAAATGAATTAATTTTTTCCAATTAAATCAGCGATTTACAAGCAAGTATTAAGGATATTACGACATATCTTTTGACTTCCTGAACTAATAGAGCAATAATAAATTTCATAGACGTAAGAAGAATTTCATCACAAATACAAAGCCCGCCTGGATCATCCAGCGCATGGCGATAAACGTCAGCTTTTGGCCCGGGCAAACCGGGCTTGCGGAACACCGCCGGTTGACGTTGACAACAACAAGAAACAATAAAAAATCAAAGGAGTTTTCAAGGTAAGTGCCGGTCAGCGGACGTACGCCAGAACCGATCACAGTGACTAGCAGGTTTACATCATTAAAGGACATCCAAATGACCATTTTTGACAACTACGCAGCACGATATGAACGCACCCGGGAAGAGGAAATGTCGCTTTCCGACTATCTGGCGCTGTGCAAAAAGGACCGGCTGACGTATGCCAGCGCACCGGAACGCATGCTCGCCGCGATCGGCGAACCCAGCCTGGTCGACACCCGCAACGACACCCGGCTGTCGCGCATCTTCGCCAACAAGGTCATCAAGATCTATCCGGCCTTCCGCGAATTTTACGGCACCGAGGAAGTGATCGAGCAAGTGGTGTCCTACTTCCGCCACGCGGCGCAGGGACTGGAAGAGCGCAAGCAAATCCTGTATCTGCTGGGACCGGTGGGCGGCGGCAAATCGTCGATCGCCGAAAAACTCAAGTCGCTGATGGAGCATATCCCCTTCTATTGCCTGAAAGGTTCGCCGGTCAATGAATCGCCGCTCGGCCTGTTCAATGAAGAAGAGGACGGCGTCATCATGGAAGAGGATTACGGCATCCCGCGCCGTTATCTGCGCAATATTCCCAGCCCATGGGCGGTCAAGCGCCTGCATGAATTTAATGGCGACATCAATCAGTTCCGGGTCGTCAAGCGCTACCCGTCGGTGCTGAAACAGATCGCCATTTCGAAGACCGAGCCCGGCGATGAAAACAACCAGGATATTTCTTCGCTGGTCGGCAAGGTCGATATCCGCAAGCTTGAAGATTATGCCCAGGACGATCCGGACGCCTACAGCTATTCCGGCGGCCTGTGCCTGGCCAACCAGGGCTTGATGGAATTCGTCGAAATGTTCAAGGCGCCGATCAAGGTCCTGCACCCGTTGCTGACCGCCACCCAGGAAGGCAATTACAAGGGCACCGAGGGCTTCGGCGCGATTCCGTTCGACGGCATCATCCTGGCCCACTCGAATGAATCGGAATGGAAAACCTTCAAGAACAACCGCAATAACGAAGCGTTCCTCGACCGTATTTATATCGTCAAGGTGCCGTATTGCCTGCGCGTGTCGGATGAAATCAAGATCTACGACAAGCTGATCGCCAATTCCTCGCTGCTGAAAGCGCCGTGCGCGCCCGGCACCTTGCGCATGATGGCCCAGTTCGCGATCCTGTCGCGGCTGAAAGATCCTGAAAACTCCAGCATCTTCAGCAAAATGCTGGTCTACGACGGTGAAAACCTGAAGGATACCGATCCGAAGGCCAAGTCGATGCATGAATATGTCGATTACGCCGGCGTCGATGAAGGCATGAATGGCTTGTCGACCCGTTTCGCGTTCAAGATCCTGTCCAAGGTATTCAATTTCGACAATACCGAAGTGGCGGCCAATCCGGTGCACCTGTTATATGTACTGGAGCAGCAAGTCGAGCGCGAGCAATTCCCGCCTGAACTGGAACAGCGCTATTTCTCGTATATCAAGGAACACCTGGCGCAGCGCTACGTCGAATTCATCGGCAAGGAAATCCAGACCGCTTACCTGGAAAGCTATTCCGAGTATGGCCAGAATATCTTCGACCGCTATGTGACCTTCGCCGACTTCTGGATACAGGACCAGGAATACCGCGATCCGGATACCGGCGAGAGTTTCGACCGCGAATCGCTGAATAACGAGCTGGAAAAAATCGAAAAGCCGGCCGGCATTTCGAATCCCAAGGATTTCCGCAACGAGATCGTCAATTTCGGTTTGCGCGCGCGGGCCTCCAACGGCGGCAAGAATCCGGCCTGGACCAGCTACGAGAAATTCCGCACCGTGATTGAAAAGAAAATGTTTTCAAACACCGAGGAATTGCTGCCGGTCATATCCTTCAATGCCAAGGCCAGCGCCGACGACGCCAACAAGCACGCCGACTTCGTGGCGCGCATGGTCGAAAAGGGCTATACCGCGAAGCAAGTGCGGCTGCTGTGCGAATGGTATTTGCGCGTCAGGAAATCGTCGTAAATATGGAGTAAGCTGGCCGGGTGCGGCGCGCTGTTTGACCCCATGCGCGCCGCCCGGTTCAGCAACAATACGGGAGGCACGTTGACTTACCTCATAGACCGTCGCTTACAGAGCAAAAACAAGTCCGCGGTCAACCGCGAACGGTTTTTGCGGCGTTACAAGAGCCAGATCAAGGATGCGGTCGGGCGCGCCATCAAGGGCCGCTCGATTACCGACGTCGAGAATGGCGAAAAGGTCACCATACCGGTCAAGGATGTGGGCGAACCAGCGTTCGGCCACGCCCATGGCGGCGTGTGGGAAACCATCAATCCCGGCAACCGGGAATACCAGAAAGGCGACCAGATCAACCGGCCCAAGGGCGGCGGCGGGGCTGGCCGCGGCAAGGCCGGCAATAGCGATGAAATTACCGAAGACGATTTCATCTTCGAATTGTCGCGCGAAGAATTCATGAATTATTTCTTCGAGGATTTGGAATTGCCGCACATGGTCAAGACCCAGCTGACCGCGACCACCGAATTCAAGAACCAGCGCGCCGGCTACAATATGTCGGGCACGCCGTCGAATATCCACGTGCTGCGCTCGCTGCGCGGCGCGCTGGGACGGCGCATCGCGGTCGGCGGCGGTTCGCGCAAGCGGCTGGCCGAAGCCGAGTCCGAGCTGGACGATATCTTGCTGCTCGGCGCGCCGGAACACGACCACCGCGTCATCGAATTGCGCGCGCTGATCCATCACCTGCACACCCGCTTGCTGGCGATTCCCTTCATCGACCCGTTCGACCTGCGTTACAGCAACCGCATCAAGGTGCCGAAACCGATGACGCAGGCGGTGATGTTTTGCATCATGGACGTATCCGGCTCGATGGATGAAACGCGCAAGGATACCGCCAAGCGCTTTTTCATCTTGCTGTACCTGTTCCTGAAACGGGTTTACGACAAGATCGACGTGGTGTTCATCCGCCATCATACGGCGGCGGCCGAGGTCGATGAAAACGAATTTTTCAATTCGCGCGAGTCGGGCGGCACGGTGGTGTCGTCGGCGCTCAATCTGCTCAATACCATATTGGAGGAGCGTTACGGCGGCGGCCAGTGGAACAGCTACGTGGCGCAGGCCTCGGATGGCGACAACTGGGACAACGATTCGGTGCTGTGCCGCCAACTGCTGATCAATACCATCATGCCGAAGGTGCAGTATTACACCTATGTCGAAATTACCGATGGCCCGCAGCAAAACTTGTGGGAACAATACGCCGGCGTGCTGGACCACCATAGCCACTTCGCGATGCAAAAGATCGTCACCCCGGCCGATATTTATCCCGTGTTCCGCGAATTGTTCAAGAAGCAGGTGAAATGATGAACATGATGAGCCAGCGTCCCGTGCACCCGAACGCCCTGCCCGAGCAATCGGAATGGACTTTTGAATTGATCGAGCAAATCCACGCCGAGATCCGCCGGGTGGCCGAACAATTCGGCCTCGACACCTATCCGAACCAGTTGGAAATCATCACCGCCGAACAAATGATGGACGCCTATACCTCGGTCGGCATGCCGGTATCATATAACCATTGGTCGTTCGGCAAACATTTCCTGTCCACCGAAAAAAGCTACAAGCGCGGGCAAATGGGATTGGCGTATGAAATCGTCATCAATTCCAATCCCTGCATCGCCTATTTAATGGAAGAAAACAGCCTGACCATGCAGTCGCTGGTGATCGCACACGCGGCGTATGGCCATAATTCTTTCTTCAAAGGCAATTATCTGTTCCGTACCTGGACCGACGCCGACGCCATCATCGATTACATGGTGTTTG
>NZ_HG322949.1:994206-1011988 GCF_000723165.1 Janthinobacterium agaricidamnosum NBRC 102515 = DSM 9628 | reverse complement strand
AGAGCGCCTGACAAAATATCCATGGCGGCGTTGCATTGCCTTGCCCCCAGCGTTTTATTCGGCGCTCTTAAGAACACCGGTTTCCATTTCCGTCCTCCGATATTGAAATAGCCCTTGATATAAACAGCGCTGCGCGGCCGCCGTCTTTTTTACGCGAGCAGACGGCGGCCAATCGAGGTCTATTGATCTTCACCAGCCGCCATGCCGTTAGCGCCGTTGCGCGCGACGGCCACCATTACCCGGCTGAACACCGCATTAGACCTCACCGCCACTCGCTTCTATCGACATCGACCAAGCCTGCCGAGGCCGCGCAAACAAACTGACAAACCTCACTAGCCGATGGCATAACAACCAGGTTGACGCCGGCCGTCGCCAGATCGAGTGAATAAGATTATCCCCGCCTACCCGCCGTCATGCCGCAGTGGACACCTCGGCCTTATTTACTTACTACCTGTTCCAAATAATGACATGTTATTGCTGCAATTTAAATGATATGCACATCAGATAATCTAACCATTTGAAATTGCACAAAGTATTTATTCATGTTCTTTATTTATGATGTTAAATATCTTATTTTTTCGTTATGCCTTTATTAAAGAATCCACCTATAATTTTTCCGAGTTATTCCTGCCCGGACTTTTATTCCGGAAACCGGGAATAACCATCATTGAAATAATTAACCAGATAGGGCAATTAATAATGCGAAGATTAAATATAGCGATCGTCGGCATGGGTCAGCGCGGCGTCAATGTGCTGGAGCGAATTGCGGCCATGCTGGCGCACCATCCAGTCGATGTACCGTTGACGATACACATCATCGATCCGGCGGTCAGCGGCCAGGGGATTCATGAGGCCACCCAGCCAGATCATTTGTTGGTCAACACCATCGCGGCCCAGGTTACCGTCTATTGCGACAAATCGGTGATAGGCGGAGGACCGCTGCTGCCTGGACTGAGTTTCCTCGAGTGGCTCACGCTGAAGGGTTACCGCATGGTCAACGGCAAGGCATGTATCGCAGACGTGGGCGAGCCGATCACCGAAAATGCGTATCTGTCACGCAGCCTGCTGGGTGTCTACCTGACATGGACCTACGACCGCATTCTCGAAACATTGCCGGATAACGTCACGATCCGTAACCATCGGCGCGAGGCTGTGGATGTGGCGCCCCAAGCCAATGGCCAGATCGATGTCGAGCTCGATGGCGGATACAAGTTCGTGGCGGATTTTGTCTTCCTGACCACCGGTCATGCCGGGTGTGGCCCGGATGACGTCGATCGACAATTTGCTGCCTGGACGGCGCAAGGACAAGCCGGCAACAGCCTCCTGTCCTATGTGAACAACCCCTATCCGATCACCAAATTAAGCGGCATCAGCCCGGATGCGACGGTCGCGATTTGCGGCACCGGCCTGACGGCGGCCGATATCGTGTCCGCACTGACGGTCGGCGTCGACGGGCGCTTCGAAGTGCTATCGGATCAGCGCCTGCAATACCATCCGTCGGGGCGCGAGCCGCGTATCTGGATGTATTCGCGGCAAGGATTGCCGGCCGGAGGCCGGGCGATCAACCAGAAAGGCACGTACGGTCAATACAAGGCGCGCTTTTTCACCTTGTCGTTCATCGACGAGTGCCGCCAGCTGGCGCTGCAGCAGCGCGGCAGTGAACAACTCGATTTCGACCGCGACTTATGGCCGGCGCTGAAAAAGGAAATGGCTTATGTGCTGCGCTGCACGGCGAGCGGAATCTGGTCCGAAGCCGATCAATTCGACATCAGCCCGGACGAGGAAGAAGCCGTCGCGCGTCTGGTCGCGCCCTTGCCGCCGCACAAGTTGAACAGTCCGGAAGCCTACCGCGAATTCATCCGGGAATTCTTGGTCGACGACATCAGCAACGCATTCGGCGGCAATGTCGGCAACCCGGAAAAGGCTGCCGCCGACATGTTGCGCGACGTGCGTGACAATATCCGCTATGCGGTCGATTATGCGGGCCTGACACCGGCATCGCACGCCCGCTTCCTGTCTTATTGGTGCTCGATCAGCAACCGGCTCGCCAGCGGCCCGCCGAAGGAGCGCAATATCGAATTGCTCGCGCTCATAGAGGCCGGCGTGGTCAATTTCTTTGCACCCGGCGCCGAGGTATCGTATGACGCCCAGCGCAAACAGTTCAAGCTGTCGTCGAGCCACTATGACGACGCCGCCGCCGAATACGCCGACGTGCTGATCAGGGCCAAAGTCGATGTGTTCAAACCGGAAACGAGCACCTCTCCATTGGTGCGCAACATGTTAGCCGCAGGCACAATCGTGCCTTACAAGAACGGTGACTTCCATCCGAGCGGCATCGCGATCGACAAGAACGTCAACGTCATCAACAGCGCCGGCGCCAGCATTCCCAACCTGTGGGGGCTTGGCTATATCGCCGAGGGCGCGGTGTTTTACACCTATGTGCTGCCGCGGCCGTTTGCCAATTCCCGCTCACTGTCGGATGCCGGCAAAGTCGTCATCTCGATGTTCGAACAGATCAAAAAACTGCGCGCCGCCAGCGCGGCCGTGTCCGACGCGGCAAATTCCAACCCCAATTACGAGGTAGCATAATCATGACGACACATCTGCAACGACGCCGTTTCCATACCAGTGCCATCGCCACCGCTTTGGCCGTAATGGCGGCCCCCCTGGCGCGCGCGGCGAACAGCCCCGCGCCAAAAGAAAAAACAAAAACATTCGTCCTGGTGCATGGCGCCTGGTATGGCGGATGGTGCTGGGCCAAGGTCGCAAACGAGCTGCGCAGCAAGGGCCACCAGGTGTCGGCGCCGACCTGCCCGGGAGTCGGCGAATTGAACTACATGTTATCGAAAGAAATTTCGCTGACGACCTGGATCGACGCTATCGTCAACCACATCCGCTATGAAAACCTGAGCAATGTCACGCTGGTGGCCAGTGGCTTTAGCGGCGCGGTGGTCAGCGGCGTGGCGGACCGGATACCCGCCGCCCTCAGCAAGCTGGTGTTCCTCGATGCCATGGTGCTACCGAACGGCTCCTCGGTCTTCGAGGCACAGCCGCAAGCGATCACCCAGCGGCGTCTGGCGCAAGCCGCCAAAGAAGGCGGCGGCATTGCCATTCCGCCGCCACCGGCCAGCTCCTACCACATCGCCGACCCGCAAACCCTGGCGTGGGTGGAGCAGCGGCTGACATCCCAGCCACTCGGCACCTATACGGAAAAACTGGTGCTGCGCAACCCGATTGGCAACGGCGTTGAAAAAATATACGTCAACTGCAATGCCGCTGTTTACCCGCCACTGGAAGAGGTCAAACAAGCCATCAGGAAGCAGCCCGATTGGCAGTGGGCCGAATTGCCGGCCCATCACGATCCGATGATTACCGAACCCGATTTGCTGGTCGAGTTTCTGCATACCGTTTGAGTGAAAGGACGCATCATGCTAATACTGAGCGAAAAACAGAAATATGTATCGGTCGCGTTCGCAGCGTCGTTCCTGGCGCTCGCTACGTTCTTTTCGACCCAACTGCCACAAGGGCTGCCGGCCGCGATACTGGTCGCGATGGGCGCCACCATCGTGCTGAACCTGAGTCCCGAGAGCCGAAAAAAACCGACCTTGTGGTATTCAACGGGCATTTTCCTGGTGTGCCTGCCGCTGCTCGGCGCGCAAGCCAACCTGATGCAAATGCTGGCCGCGATGAGCAGGTTTGCCCCCGTGATGGCGCTCTTGATCGGCATCGCGCTGTTCCGCCACAGCCTGGTACGATCGGGGCTGGCGGCAATGATCAGCCGGCCGTTGCTGGGGCACAAAGAAGGCCCGCGCAATTCCGCCAAGGTCGCGTTGGCCACGGCAGGGCTGAGCGTGGTCGGCAGTCTCGGCACGATTTCCATCATCTGCGCAGCGCTCGCAGGGAAAGTGCACAACCGCCTGGCGTTGTCGGGCATCACCGTGCGGGCGCTGTGCGCATCGATGTATATCCTGCCGACCACGGTCGCCTCGGCCGCCGTCGCGGCGGCCATTCCGCAACTCCAGGCCAACCGTATTGCACTGCTGGGTGCGCCGCTCACCGTGCTGATGTTGCTGGGGGCGATGCTGCCGCAGATACAGCTCGACACCAGCGCCGGCAACGGCGCCAGCAGCAGCACCACGTTGCGCCAGCCATTGGCGCTGGTCACGGTGGTCGCCCTGTGCGGGCTGCTGACGCTGAACTGGACCGGCCATGTCACGCTTTCCATCGCAGTGGCGATGATAGCCGGCTATTTGGCGGAGAGCCTGCTGTTCACCCGCAAACCCGGCCTGCCAAGCCGGCAGAGCGAGGTGGCGCGTAGCGTCGACGGCATCACGCCGGAGATCTTGCTGCTGGCCGCCTCGGGCTTGCTGATCTTTACGGTGCAAACCCTGGATCTTCACTCCCACCTCGGTGCGGCGCTGATGCTCGCGATGACCGATCGGACCACCGTGCTCTTCTTGTTATTGGGTGTCTTTCCTCTCATCACGATCGCCGGCCTCCATCCGCTGGTGCTCTTCGGGCTCTTCTTTCCGCTGATGAATCCGCCCATGTTCCACGACACGACGATCCAATACCTGGCCTGGACTTCGACCTTTGTGATGTCCAACCTGTTATCGCCTGTCTCGACCTGCGCCATGCTCGCGGCCACCAGCTTGCAAAAAACCACAAGGCAAACCAGCTATATATCCAACGGCCGTTATTGCATCGTGTTTGCCGTGCTCACGGCGGTCTATCTGACGCTGCTGTCGATGGAGACGTAATGGCCGGACCCTGCCATACCCGGCGCTGGCGCGGCCATCCGGATCACCCGGCCGCGCGCGCCCTATCCATCAGTTCAAAGGAATACGAAGTATGATTACCATAGATAGATGTTCCGCATTACCGTTGACTGATCAGATTGTTGAACAATTTAGTACGTTTGTTCAACAAGGCGTGCTGGGTGCCGGGATGCGCTTGCCGTCGATCAGGCGTTTCGCGCAAAACGTCGGCGTCAGCACTTATACGGCAGTGATCGCTTATGATCGCCTGGTCGCATTGGGCCTGGTCGTCAGCCAGGCCTCCAGCGGCTTTTTCGTCGCCCGGAGCCAGCCAAGGGCGCCTGCCGCCAGGCGCGACGACGATAATACCGGCGCAAGCGGGGAGCTCGATGCGATCTGGCTCACGCGCAGTGCCGCCGAGATCGACGAAGACTGGGTCGCGGCCGGCAGCGGCGCATTACCGCGCAGTTGGCTCGCCGACGTCAACAGCCACAGTCTGGTGCCGAGAATATGGCGCAGCTTCGGCGACCGGCATTCAAACGTTCCGGCCCAAGGGCTGTCGTCGCTGCGCGCAGCCTTGGCGGCATACCTGGGCAAGGAAAACATCTTTGTGGATCCGGCGCATATCGTCACCACTGCCGGCGCCACCCAGGCGCTGGACCTGATTTGCCGCGCCGTGCTGACACGGGGCGATTGTGTCGTCGTCGAAAATCCCACCTATCCGATGCTGCTGAGCCGTTTGCGCCAGGAAGGCGTCAAGATCATTCCGATCCCGCGCGGTCCCGACGGGATCGACGTGGCGATGCTGGAACGGGTCTGCGCGCATACCGTGCCCAAGCTCGTCTTCACCCAGTCGGCGTTGCACAATCCGACTGGCTTCACCAGCAGCCTGAGCAACAACCACCGCCTGCTCAGCCTGGCAGAGCGCTTTCAATTTACGATCGCCGAAGACGACACTTACGGCGATTTGGCGCAGGGCACGCCATCCAGGCTGGCGCAATTGGCGGGGCTGCACCATGTGATTTATTATCGCTCGTTCAGCAAGGCCATGGGCACGGCGGTACGCGTCGGCTTCGTCGCCGCGGCCCCGGGCATGACTGAACGCTTGCTGGAAGCAAAAATTCACAGCGTATCAAACTGTTCCCGGATCGACGAATCCATCGTGCTGGAATTACTGCAGGGCGGGCGCTATCGCAAACATACCGAGCGACTGGCGCAGCGGCTCGGGCTGGCCCGTGTCGCTGCAATCAAGGCATTGGACGGGCTCGGGCTGCACGTTGACCCGCAGGCGGATGGTTTGTTTCTCTGGACCGAACTGGCCCCTGGCGTCGCCATCGCGCCGTTGGTCCGCGCGGCCTACAGGGAAAAAATCCTTCTTGCTCCAGGCAATATTTTTTCGGCGGCGGAATGCGATGCGGGCAAGGACAACTATGCCTCCTACCTGCGCCTGAATGTGGCGGCAGCAAGAAATATCCGTCTGTCCGATTTTCTGCGCGCACAGTGCCCAACGTCACCTGCGCGGCAACGCCACGGCGCGCCCGACGCCATGGCCATGCATTTACACGTCGCGCAGAATTGACACGTCAAAGCGCTTCGCTCCCTCGGCTCCGCTGCGCCGTCCATCATCGCGCAGCGGAGCCCTGGCCGCTTCAGGCATCAGTTGAAGATCACCGTTTTGCGGCCATCCAGGATGACCCTGAATTCCGCGATCCATTTGATGGCGCGGGCGAGCACGATGCATTCCGTATCGGTACCCAAGGCGCTGAGCTGTTCGGGAGCATGGGTATGATCGACCCGGATCACCTCTTGCTCGATGATCGGTCCTTCATCCAGGTCCTCGGTCACGAAATGCGCGGTGGCGCCGATCAACTTGACGCCGCGTTCATACGCCTGCCCATAGGGTTTCGCGCCCTTGAAACTGGGCAAAAAGGAGTGATGAATATTCACCACCCGCCCGCTGAGCAGACGACATAATCCGGGCGACAGCACTTGCATATACCTGGCAAGCACAACCAGGTCAATCGCCGCGTTATTCAGGAACGCAATCAGCCGCTCTTCATGGCCGGCCGTAGCGCCCGAGACTGGCGCTTGCACGGGAAAGTGGAAAAACGGAATCTGATAACTGGCGGCCAGGTCAGCGCAGTCGGTATGGTTGGAGACCACGGCGCAGATCTCGACCGCCAGCAAGCCGTGCTTGGCACGAAACAGCAAGTCGTTCAGGCAATGGCCGAACTTCGACACCATCACCACTACCCGGATCGGGCGCAGCGCATCGTGCATGGTCCATTCCATGTGAAAGCGCGCGGCGAAGGTGCCGAAGCGTGCCGACACATCGGCCGGATCGCCGCTGCTGAAGCGAATCCGCATGAACAGCCGCTGCGCCCGCGCATCGCTGTGCTGCGCCGCATCGCTGATATGGCAGCCCTGTTCCGTCAGGAAGCAGGAGACCTGGTGCGCCATGCCGCGTCCGTTGGGACAGTTCAAGAGCAACACATGCTCGGTTGTGCTCTCGCCGCGGTCGTCGCGGCGCAGCGCCGGGTCCCAGCATATCGCTTCGCTTTCGTTTCCCATAGGTATATCCTCAAAGTGTTTGTCTGTTGAAGTGAAGTAAAAAGATGCAGTCATGAAACCGTGGCTGCGCCAGCGGCATGATCCTGCAAGATGCGCCGGGCTACACTGAGAAGGCAGGCCCGCGGTGCTCCGTCGACCATCTCGCGATTGACCAGGAAGGCTTGCCAGCCGGCGCTGGCGGCAGCCCGGACATCGGTGTCGGGCTGGTCGCCGATGTAGATGCAGCGGCCGCCAGTGCCGCCCGACAGGCGCGCGGCTTCGGCAAAGATGCGCGAATCCGGTTTGCTGATGCCGAGATCGCTGGACACCACCACATGGCGGAATAACGAGGCGATGCCAAGCACCTGCAATTTCTTGCGTTGTTGCGTCGCATCGCCATTCGAAATGATGCCAAGTGGAAACTCTCGCAGCAGCTGCAGTGCGGCCGGCACCTCCGGAAATAATTGCCAGCTCTGTTCGTAATACGCGAGGTAGCGCCCGAACAGATGGTCGAGCACGGACACGCTGACCGTCTGGTCGAACCCGAACGCCAGCATGATGCGTAGCCGACGTTGTTGCAGCAACGTCAGTTCACCGTCCAGGTAACGCTGAAAATAGCGTTCCGCATGATCGGCCCACTGGCGGACAAACGCGGCCTTGTCTTGCGCCAGCCGCGCCGCGTAGGCGTCATGGAACGCGATTGCCGCCGCAGTCTCGGCCCCCCTGTAATCGAACAGGGTATTGTCGATGTCGAAGAACAGCGTTGGCAACGGCGCCGCGCCGGCCACCCCGGGCCGCGCCGCTACGCCCATGACGGCTGCCGCGCCTGCGTCGCGGCGACCATGCTGGCAAGGCGGCGGACGCCCTCCTCGATGACGTCCGGCGGCAAGGCACAGAACGGCAGCCGGATGAAACGGTGAGACGGGGCATGCACGAAAAACGCGTTGCCGGATGAAAGAATCACGCCAGCGTCGCGCGCCAGGCCGAGCAGCTCCGCCTCGTCCATCCCCGCATCCAGCGTGATCGCGGCAAAGAAGCCCCCTTCGGGCCGCCCGACGAGGCGGCCCGGCAAATGGCGGTCGAGCGCCTCCAGCAGTGCTGCAAGACGCGGCGCATACAGGCCGCGCAGCTTCGTCAGTTGAGCATCGAGCAGCCCGCCATTGCACCACTCGGCGATGACCCCCTGGGAAAAATAGCCAGGCGTGATGTAATAACTCTCGGCCACGCGGCTGACTGCGTCGATGATAGCCGGATTGCCCAGCATGAAACCGACGCGCAGTCCGGGACTGATTAATTTGGTAAATGAGCTCAGGTGTACCGTACGATCGGGCGCCAGGCTGACCATGGTCGGAATGTCGCGGCCGGTATAACGTAAAAAACCATACGGGCCATCTTCGACGATCAGAAAATCGTGCTGCGCCGACCAGTCGGCGATTTGCTGCCGCGCCGCCAGCGGCGTGCACATGCCCGTGGGATTCTGGAAATCGGGAATCAGATAAACCAGTTTCGGCGTGTGGCGGCGCAACGCCGCCTCGAACATGGCGAGATCGATGCCGTCGACGCCGACATCGATGCCGACAATCTCGACGCCATGCTTCTGCAGTATGGTGAGGGCGCGGTCGTAGGTCGGGCTTTCGACAAAGACCACGTCGCCGGGGCGCAGGCAGGCTTCGCACAAAAAGCCGAACAGTTCGAGAGAGCCGTTGCCGACCATGACTTCCGGTACCTGCCGGCCGAACCAGCGGGCGATGAATTCCCGCAGCGGAAGAAAACCCGTGGCAGGACCGTACTGAAGCAATTGATCGCCATATTTGGACAACGCGCGGTCCGCCATGACTTTCATGTCATCGACCGGAAACGAGGCCGGATCGGGCACGCCGCGCGAAAAATTAATAGTCTGGTGCATATTTTCTCATTCACAATATCGAAGGAAATAGTGACTGTGCGGCAGCGCCTCCCGCATGAACTGGCGCTGCCGTGCCAGCCCGTCTACATCAAAAAAACGGCCAACGGCTCGCGGTCCTGCAGCTCCGGCGCCGCACGGCTTGCGGCATCGCAGGTGAAGGCGACGCCGCGCGCGCGCGGGTCGGCAGCCGCCTCCACCCGTTGGCCATCGATCCGGATCACCTGGATATCGCCGTTGGTGAAGCGCGATGCCAGCCGGTATCCACGGGCTTCGAGTTGATCCGCAAGCACCCCGGCGATCGGCCAATACGGCTCCCAGTAAATGGTATTTTCCGGATGCAACTGATGGTGAGCGCGCATCGCCGCCACTGCCTGCGCCAGCGGCATCTTGAAATCGAACAAGTTGTTCATCACCTGGAAAATCGACGTGAAGATGCGCGATCCCCCGGGCGTACCGATCACGAGACAGACCCGCCCGTCCTTGACCAGCAGCGTCGGCGCCATCGACGACACCATCCGCTTGCCAGGCGCGATCGCATTCGCGACGGCCCCCATCAGACCGAAACGGTTCGGCACGCCGGCCTTGCTGGAAAAGTCATCCATGCCGTTATTGAGCAGGAAGCCGCCGCCTTCGACCACCACGCCACTGCCGAATTTGGAGTTCAGCGTGAACGTGTTGGACACCGCGTTGCCCCAGCTGTCCACGATCGAGAAGTGCGTCGTTTCATCGCTTTCCCCCAGCCCGGCCGCAACGCTGGCCATCGCAGACGGCCGGTGCGGATCGACTTCCGCTGCGCGGCGGGCCAGATAATCCGCGTCCAGCAAGCGCTCCACCGGTACCGCCGCGAAGTCCGGGTCGCCGACATATTCGGCGCGATCGGCGAACACGCGCTTGGAGATTTCCGCGATCAGATGCAAGTACTGGGCGGAGTTATGGGCGACGCCTTCAAACTCGGAGGCAAGCGCCTCTTTCATCATCAGGTGCTGCACCAGGCCAATCCCGCCCGAGCTCGGCGGCGGCGCTGTCACCACCTGCTTATCGCGCCATGCGGCAACCAACGGCGCGCGCCATACGGCGCGGTAGCCGGCCAGATCCTGTTTCGTCATGGCCCCGCCGTTGCGGCCCATCTGCGCCAGCAACAGTTCGGCGCTGGTGCCGTGGTAAAAATCCTGCGGGCCGTCGCAAGCGATACGCCTGAGCGTCGCTCCCAATTCAGGCTGGCAAAACGGTGCGTCCACCGAAAGTTCGCCAAAATATTTGGTGAAGTTGGTTGTTTCCGCGAAGTCATCCAGCATCACGTCGCGCCGCTCGACCAGTTGGGCATGTACAGCAAAACCCTGCTCGGCGTAACGTATCGCCGGTTCCAGCAGGCATTCCCACTCCAGGCTGCCAAAACGCTGGTGCGCCGTCCACAAGCCCATCACCGTCCCCGGGATGCCGACCGCCATGGCGCCGACGACACTCATGCCGGGCCGTACTGCGCCGTCGGCGTCTTGAAACATCGATGGCGACGCGACCGCCGGCGCGGTGTCGCGATAGTCGAGAAAATACGGCTTTCCGTCGAACCATACCGTCATGAAGCCGCTCCCGCCGATATTGCCGGCCTCGGGATACGTGACTGCCAGTACGAAGGCCGCGGCAATGGCGGCATCGACCGCGTTGCCCCCCAGGGCAAGCATGGCGCGGGCGGCGTCGGCACTATAAACATCGGGCGCGGCAATTGCGCCGCGCGGCATAACCGGGGTGTCAAGACTCTGGTTCACAAGACGTTCTCTTTCAAAAAATAGTTGACAAGGACGGTCGACCGTGGCGGCCGGCGGCAAGCGCACGGCCGCCTTCCACGGTCATTGCTTCATGCACAAGGTAGCCTGCCTGTCATCCCGCCAGCGCGGGTTCGGCATCGCGCCGGCGGCTCGGCGCGCCGTGGCCGATGGCCGACAAAAAGGTCTCGGCCCGCTGCGGATGGTAGGCCGCATGCATCGGATGGTGACGGCCATCGAGCGCAGCGACCACTGCCTGTGCGATGGATGGCGACTGCGCGAATCCACCGGTGTTATGGCCGCCGGTGGTGATGCAACGGCCGCCGCCGGATGTCGGCATCTGATCGAACAGGCCGAGGCCGGTCGATGTCCATGGCCGGACACAATATTTGAAGCTGCTTTCCAGCGTTCCGAGCGCGATGGCCGCCTCGTACGACGCCGGAAAATAGGTGCGCGCCGTATCCACCAGGCCCTGATAGATCTGGTGCAGCTGCGCTTCGTCGATATTGCGCGGATCGATACCCGTATGGCCATAGCCTGAACCGATCACCAGCAGGTCGCTGCCGTCTTCCGCGGTGACGAGCGTCACATTGGAATCCTCGGTGATGTGGCCTTTGCGCGCCAGTTTCAGCGACTGGCGCAATTGCGGTCCCGTATGCGGCAGGCGCAGCCAGGCTCCCAGGACGCCATGGATTTTCCCCTGCGAACGGGTACCCGCCAAAATGGCGTCCCCATAAGCGCCTGGCGAAAGGACATAGTGCTGCGCTTCGACCACCATGGTCGAGGTACGGATGCCCTTGACCCGGCGCTGCTGATCGAACAGCAGACTCTGGCCGCGCTGGTGCCATGCGAAGCTGGCGCCGCGCTGTTCCAGGCGGTCCAGCAGCGCATGCATGAACTTATGGATATTGACCGTGAAGCCGACCGCCGAGATGGCGCCGGCCAGGTGGCCGCCGGCGACGGCGTCTGCCAGGCCAGGATGCTCAGCGGCGATTTCCGCCGGCGTCAGCATTTTTTTGGCGGCGCCGATACCAATCTGGCGCCGTACCGCCGCGCGGTAATGCAGCGGATCGGAATACAGCCGCAGGATATCTTCGCGCAGCACGCTGGCGGCAAACAAGGCCGGATCGTCGGCTTTCCATTGCTCCCACATCGGCAGGCTTTCACGGTTGAAGCCGAATATGTCCTCGTTGTAGCGGTTGGCCAACCAGATCGGGATGCTCTCGAATTCTTCGATCCATTTCTTTTCGGCCGGCGCCAGCGTACCGTTCCAATGTACGTTCCAGCCCAGGTCGGCGACGCTGCGCTTGAAAAGCGTATTCATCTCGGGCGAGGCTTGCTTGTCGTTGTAATTGTCCATTTCCGACAATGTAAACATCCTCGCGTCGTCGCCGCCGCGGCTGCAGCCGTACGCGGTCCACGGCTGCGCAGCACGCGGATCCGGTCCGCCGTCGATCAGGCTGACCGCATAGCCGGCATCGAGCAAGGCATGCGCAGTGATCAAGTTGACGATACCGGCGCCCAGCAGCACCACCTGTTCGCCTGATGGCTTGCGCGTACCGGCGTTCTCCGTCAGCGGCGGCGCGATGCGCAGGGTCGACGCGCGCTCCAGCACGGCGAAAGCCGCGGTGAACGCCTCGCTTTCGGATAGTCCCGATACGGAAAATGCCTTCGACTGATCCGCTGCTGCAACGGCTGGTTTCGCCTCATTCTTGGTCTGCTGGCGCACCGCGTCGCGCCCGACATGGACAGCCACGCTGTAGCACTGCGTCGCTCTGGCCGCCGCCCAGGCATGCAGCAAGTCGGGCGCGATCGGTTTGCGGCTAACGATGGCGTCAATGTCACTACCGATCAAGGTGGCCAGTAAAATTTCGCTGCTTTTGTTGGTCAAGTCCGGTCGATAAAGCACATTTGCGGACAGCAATTGTTCCAATAAGGTGCGCTGTAGAGTATCAAGCAAGAGAATTCGCATGTCAGCCCTTTCACAAGCTAATGATTTTTTGGTGGGTATACGGTCGGGCAGCAATCGGGATGGCGGCGCCCGCATGGACGGTCGCTGCATTCAGCGCTGGCATCCGTAATTTATTCCAAAGGATGGCCTTGATCCCTACACAGAATGTATATTTAATAACTTTGCTGTATTGGTACGCCAGCCGTACAGTGGCCTGTACGGTCTTGCCAGGCAGGCTGCCAGCGGCCGGGCCGAGCGAGCGGCACGGCGGAACGCGACGCCGGGCGCCATCAAGGGCTCCGACGCGGCCGGGTTCGTCAAGGAACTGGGTGGCCTCGGGGCGGATGCCGCAGGCGGCCCGGAACAGAGACAGCGCCATCGATGGGCGCGCCACGCGTCACGCCGGCCAAGCGGCGAGCATCAGAAAAGGCAAACTGGTCGAGCGGATCTTCGGCTGCTGCGCACCCATCGGCGGGATATGCCGCATGCCCCAATACCGATGCGCTATGCGCTATGCATCACGCAGATCGGCAAAGATGGCGCGCAGTTCCTCCACCAGCAGGTCGACCAGCTGTGCGGCTGGCATTGGCCGCGCCATTGCCACTCCCTGCCCCGCCCACAAGGACATGAATTCCGGACGGGACTGCCTCGCAGCCTCCTGGCGAATTTCTTGCGTGAGCACGTTTTGTACGGGGTAAACGGGGAGTTGTTGTTCGAAGGGGCGCATCTTTTCCATAAACTCATTCACGATCCCCCGTGCGTAGCGGCCGGAAAACACGCGCGTCAGGCGGGTACTGTCGTCGCGCGCCAGCGCCAGCTGCCGCCGCCATGCGGGGGCTATCCCGGATTCATCACACGCAAGGAAGGCTGTGCCGAGCTGCGCAGCATGGGCGCCCAGCATCAAGGACGCGGCGATTCCACGGCCGTTCATGATGCCACCGGCCGCAATGACAGGCAGGCGAACGGCGGCCGCGACCTGGGGAATCAGCGCCATCAGGCCGATACACGATTGTTCCGTATCGGCCAGGAAGGTGGCCCGATGGCCGCCGGCTTCCGCCCCGGATGCACAAATGAAATCGGCGCCGGCGCTTTCCCACGCCTGCGCTTCCGCCACCGTGGTCGCCGTGCCGATCACCAGGCTGCCGGCACGCTGGAACTGCCGGACAGTGGCGCTATCGACGACACCGAACGTAAAGCTGACCACCGGGGGCGCCGCCTCCAGCAGCGCGGCCAGTTGATCGCGGAAATTCTCGCTAAATTTTTGCGGCACGGAAGCAGCGCCCAGCTCCAGTGTGCTCCGAAACGGCGCCAGTAAGCTTTGCGCCGCAGCCAGGTCGTACGGCTGCGGCTCCGGCGTTTCCAGGACAAACAAGTTGACATTAAACGGGCGTGTCGTCAACCTGCGAAGCTTGGCTGCACTGTCGATAATTGCCTGCGGCGACAGCAACGCCGCGGCAAACGAGCCGAGTGCGCCGGCATTGCTCACGGCCGCGGCGAGCGCGCAGGGGGAGCCGCCATTCATCGGCCCCTGTATGATCGGATGGTCGATGCCGGTCGTGGTTGCGAATGAGGTAACAGGAAACTTCATCAAAACTCCTTGGCGCCTTTCGGCATAAAAAACGTATCGGGACTGGGGCCGGCATCGGGTCGAGCGCGTCGCCTGGCGCCGGCGCGCGCCGCGATTTACATGGGCATGGGCAGCTGCTGCGCGCGAAGCGGCTGCTCCAGAAAGCACACAACGAAGGCGTTGAGCGAAATATGGTGTTTGGTATCGTTGCGCCAGACCAGGCTGGTCTGCACCTTCGCGAGATCCTCGGGCAGCGGATGAAGTTTGATTGTTTGCAGCAGCTCTCGCCGCGCGAGCAGTTCCTTGGGCATCAGCGCGACCCCCATGCCGGCAGCAACACAAGCCACGATCGCCTCGAACGTGCCGAATTCGATGATCTTCCTGGGCGCGATCGCGGCCCGTGCAAACCATCGCTCCAGGCGCTCCCGATAGACGCAACCGGCGCGAAAGCTCAGGATCGTGCGGTTGCGTATGTCAGCCGGACTGGTCACTTCCGGGTGGGCGATATCTGTCAGCAAAGTGAGCTCCTCGTCAATCACCTTGTGACTTTGCAACGCATCCGACACGATAGGCCCTGCAACCAGTGCGACATCGATTGAACGCGCCAGCAACTGCTGCAGCACCGCCGCCGTTGTGCCGGTTTCCAGCTCAAGATGGACGTCGGGAAAGCGCGAATGAAAACTTGCGAGCGCTACCGGCAAGCGCAGCGCGGCGGCCGTTTCCATCGAACCGATACGTAAAGTTCCTGCTGGTTTACCCTCGCCTCTTACCGCCGATTTTGCTTCATCGGCAAGTTGCAATAATTGCTCCGCATAAGCCAAAAGCTTGATCCCACCCTCCGTTATCACCAGCTTGCGGCCTACCCGCTCAAACAGCGGCACGCCCAGTTGTTCTTCGAGCTGCATCAGCCGCGTCGAGACGTTGGACTGGACGTAATTCAAGCATTCTGCCGCTCTTGCCACCCCACCTTCCGTAACGACCGCTTTAAATATTCTCAACGCCTGTAAATTCATCAGATTCCTATCCAAGAAGTGACAACACGAAAAATTTATAAGATGACAAAATGTAACAATAGACAATCTACCATTAATTATTTAAACTTCAAACAAAATAGTTTCATTTTTTATAATTTGATCTGGTGCTTTCATTTTTCGGATCATATTAAAAAGTCATGACTATTCAGCCGCTGTCGCAGCAATAAAAAGGTTGTAGGTTCATCAGGCTGGCATGGCCAAAAAACAGCGCTTCCCACCCCGGCCGTCTTCTCGCACGAGGATAAGGACACGCTCATCCCGAGCTTGTTCATGCGCCTGCATGCGCTGGAGTCGTGGGTCGGCAAAACTAGCCAGAACTCGGGCCAGCCGGCAGGCGACCGCGTTTGACGTCATTGAATACCGGACGCTGGCTGCGGCCAGCGCCACGTGAGCAGCTTTCTCGACGCAGTGACCGGACTCATACAGTACGGCCCCCACGGGTGGGCCCTCGCGTGTATTTGCCACAAGGCCAAATGTTGTCGTACGCGGACGACACCGGTCCTGAACGCCGGCGAGTCGGGTCTGACCGTGGAGAGCAAACGACACTGCTTGCACATCGTCGCCAGCGGCACGCCGACGTGGTACGGTCTGCATGCCAGGCGGGGCATGAAGGCGATCGGGGCGCATGGCATCTTGAGCAAGCGCCTCGGCATGCTGGCGCATGACTGCCGGGCGCCGTGCAGGCGTCTTGAAGATGCCGTCGATGCCTCATGCAATGTCCGTTTGTTGCGCGAACTGGTCTACGTGAAAGAAATCACCGGCCAGCAATCGCCCGAGTCGACGATCAAGTTGCTGCTCGGCGCCAACAGCGATGCTGCGGATGCGATGACGTTCACTACCCGGTTTTATGCGGTGGCAGGACGGATCCAGCCAGCTTGAGGGAGGCGCAATGCCATTCTAAAAAACGCTGCCTGCCGATCGACATCGCGACAGCGCGATTGCCCTCCCCCCGACCCGGACTAGTTCTTCAGGCTGCAGAACGAAGCATAGTGGTCCTGCGTATAGTAGCGTTGCACTAACTTGCGTTTACCCGAAGTCTGCACAAGCAATACCGCACGATGCGAGCCGGCCCCGCCATCCCCGCCTATGCCCAGATAGTATTCATAATAAACCTCGTTCTTGCCGGCGGCGGGAAGCCGGCCTTCATTGTTATTGAAGACGGTATTGCCCGGACCACCCGCCACCGCCTTCGTCTTCGCGTTGCGATACGCGTCATATTCGCTATCCTGCGGCGTCGGCAGGGTCTTGCTCGGCTCGCGTTTACCGCAATCAGGAATTTTCGCAGCGTAGGAATAAGAAGAAAATAGAGCGCTTACCGCAATCAGGCACAGCGACAATGTTGCGCGTTTAGCTTTCATAGATAACCTCTCGTTGGTGGTGCATGCAATGGCATGGTTATTGCGTTTCGTCCTGCGTTCGGGCGAGCCGTCTACCTGGACACGCCGGTAGTTTTTTAATGCGACAGAACGTCGTTTACTATGTCTTCTTCAAGACAAATACCCCTTTGGTCGTGACTTGGAACACTCACGACCATACTTAATATAGTTGATTTTTTGAAAATTTTACTCTCCAATTGTCACCCGGTGGAAATGGCTTTATTGGGATTCCAGTGCGCTTGGATGCCAGGTTGCCGGCGCTGAAACCCCGTTTAGCCATGACGCCGAATGTCGATGGCTCCAAGGCTGCGCCAGTACGGCATCCGTTTTGGCATCTGAACAGGTGGTTGTCACCCGGCTGCACGATTTCAAGGGGAGCGAGCGCCGAACCCGGCAAAGTTAAGGCGCCGGGGCCGTCTCTGCCATTCGGGCGCCATCTCAACTGTCAGCACCAGCCGACCGAGGATGCGACAACACAAACAAAAAAGCCCCGGCGATTTCTCGCAAGGGCTGTTGTCACATCAAGAATTCTGGTGGGCCTCCCGTGAGTCGAACACGGCACCAACGGATTATGAGTCCCTACTGATGCACAACCATATCCAACTTTGCGTTACTTTACAATAGCTTAGCGTGCATCGTTTCACTTTACCATAGCGTTACACAACTATGCGGTTGAACCTTCGTTGAACCAGACTACTGTAGAAGAACAAACTCAACGCAACGTAACCAACGCGGGATCGTCAATAACGCAAAACATCTTTCCAAAACGAGAAATCTGAAGGGTACCCAAAACCAAAATATCGATACCAGCAAGATCTTCCACATCATCTAGGCGGAAACGGTTCATAACTGCATCGATATGGTCGGCAGGCAAACAAAAT
>NZ_HG322949.1:951764-994170 GCF_000723165.1 Janthinobacterium agaricidamnosum NBRC 102515 = DSM 9628 | reverse complement strand
CCGCTGACTAAATTGCGGGCCTTCAAAATTCAGGAAAAAGAGCTGTCATATCTAGAACATGACCAGATCATCACCCTGCTAGCGCAGTTGGATAAATCTACAAATGCCCACGTTTCGCTGGTCACAAAAGTATGCTTGGCAACTGGTGCGCGCTGGGGCGAGTCGGAAAGTCTACGGGCCTCTCAAATACGGAACGGCTTGATTCAGTTCGTGCAAACCAAATCGAGCAAGGCAAGAGCGGTTCCAATCACCGACGACCTAGAGAAATCACTTAAGGCACACCACAAAAACGTCGGTGACGGAGAACGGCTTTTCACAACTGCTTATGCCGCATTTAGAGAAGGACTAAATCAGGCAAAACTGAAACTGTCGGTAGGCCAGCTTACGCACATCTTGCGCCATACGTTTGCAAGTCATTTCATGATGAATGGCGGAAATATCTTAGCCCTACAAAAAGTCTTGGGGCATCACAGCTTAACAATGACGATGCGGTACGCTCACCTGTCACCCGAACACCTGCAAGAGACCCGCCACCTCAATCCGTTGGCGCGGCTAAATCTCTGTTGAACTTCCGTTGAACCTTTGATGAAAGCCAAATAAAAAAAGGGGCTACGCAATCGCGCAACCCCTTGTTTTTATTACGAATTCTGGTGGGCCTCCCGTGAGTCGAACACGGCACCAACGGATTATGAGTCCGCTGCTCTAACCAAGCATGAGCTAGAGGCCCAATGTACTGCTGACACGCCCGGAAATAATGTCTATCCGGCACGCTATCGTAAGGAAACGAAGTGGCGAGGATAGGGGTATCGGGCGCGCTCGTCAAGTGCTAAGTAGCGCTCCGGAAACAACTATCGTTCCGGAGCGCTGCTCCAACACTCTTAATTACCTTCCAGGAAGCTTTTCAGCTTGTCGGAACGCGATGGGTGGCGCAGCTTGCACAGCGCTTTGGCCTCGATCTGGCGGATGCGCTCGCGGGTGACGTCGAACTGTTTGCCGACTTCTTCCAGCGTGTGGTCGGTCGACATTTCGATGCCGAAACGCATGCGCAGTACCTTGGCTTCGCGTGGCGTCAGCGAGTCCAGCACATCCTTGACGACGCCGCGCATCGAGGCGTGCAAGGCCGCGTCGGACGGCGCCAGCGTGTTGTTGTCTTCGATGAAGTCGCCCAGGTGGGAATCGTCGTCGTCGCCGATCGGTGTTTCCATCGAAATCGGTTCCTTGGCGATTTTCATGATCTTGCGGATCTTGTCCTCGGGCATTTCCATCTTGATCGCCAACGTCGCCGGATCGGGCTCGGCGCCGGTTTCTTGCAAGATCTGGCGCGAGATGCGGTTCATCTTGTTGATGGTTTCAATCATGTGCACCGGAATCCGGATGGTGCGCGCCTGGTCGGCGATCGAACGCGTGATGGCCTGGCGTATCCACCAGGTCGCATAGGTCGAGAATTTGTAGCCGCGGCGGTATTCGAATTTGTCGACCGCTTTCATCAAGCCGATGTTGCCTTCCTGGATCAGGTCGAGGAATTGCAAACCGCGGTTGGTGTATTTCTTGGCGATCGAAATAACCAGGCGCAAGTTGGCTTCGGTCATTTCGCGCTTGGCCTTGCGCGCCTTCATTTCACCGGCCGCCATTTGACGGTTGATGTTGCGCAAGTCCGGCAGCGGCAAGACGACGCGCGCCTGCAAGTCGATCAGGCGTTGCTGCAATTCCTTGACGGTCGGAATATTACGGCCCAGGACCGCGCTGTAGGCGTGCCCTGCGTCGACTTCGCCATCGACCCAGTTCAGATTGGTTTCATTGCCTGGGAACACTTTGATGAAGTGGGCGCGCGGCATGCCGCATTTGTTGACGGCGACGTCGAGGATCTGCTTTTCGATGTGGCGCACTTCATCGACCTGGCCGCGCAAGGTGTCGCACAGTTTTTCGACGATCTTGGCGGTGAAGCGGATGCCCAGCAATTCCTGCGAAATCGATTCTTGCGCCTTGGCGTACGGTTTCGAGTTGTAGCCTTCTTTTTCGAAGGCGCGGCGCATCTTGTCGAATTGCTGGGAAATCACGGCGAACTTTTCCAGCGCGCTGCGTTTCAGCGTTTCCAGCTGTTCGGCGGAGAAGCCGGCGGCGCCCGACGGGCTGCTTTCCTCTTCTTCTTCCTCTTCTTCCTCGTCTTCCTCTTCTTCGTCTTCCTCTTCCTCGACGGCGGCGCTCACCACCACCGGCGCGGCTTCCTCATTCTGGTCGACCAGGCCGTCCACCACTTCGTCGATCTTGATTTCGTCGTTGGCGATACGGTCGGCGGCGGCGATGATTTCGGCAATCGTCACAGGGCACGCGGAAATCGCCTGGATCATGTCTTTCAAGCCGTCTTCGATGCGCTTGGCGATTTCGATTTCGCCTTCGCGGGTCAGCAGCTCGACCGACCCCATTTCACGCATATACATGCGCACCGGGTCGGTAGTGCGGCCGAAGTCGGAATCGACGGTCGACAGCGCCGCTTCGGCGGCCGCTTCGGCTTCGTCGTCGCTGGTGACGGTCGCCACGTTGTCGGTCAGCAGCAGGCTTTCGGCGTCGGGCGCGTGTTCGTAGACCGCGATGCCCATGTCGTTGAAGGTGCCGATGATGCCTTCGATGGCTTCCGGATCGACGATGTTTTCAGGCAAATGGTCGTTGATCTCGGCGTAGGTCAGGAAGCCGCGCTCCTTGCCGAACTTGATCAGGGTCTTGAGCTTTTGCCGGCGCCGCTCCAGTTCTTCCTCGGTCGCTTCGGTGTCGGATGAAAACGCGTCCTTCAGCAGCGCGCGCTCTTTCGCCTTGCGATCCTTGGCCTTGGCCTTGTCGACGGCTTTCAGTTCAGCCCGCTCGACGGCGTTCAGCGCGGCGACTTCGTCGTTTTCCGGCTGGAATTCTTTAGGTTTGCGGCCGCGACGGCCTGGCACTTTGACCGAAGGCAAGACATAGCCGGAGGTATCGATCGCCGCCAGCGCGGCCGCATCGGTAGTCTGGCTTACCACCGGCGCGCTGGTGACGCGCGCTTCCGGCTTGTCGATCGCCTTTTCGGCTTTCGTGGTAACTTTAGTGGGCTTCACAGCCGCTTTGGATTCGGGTTTCTTGATTGGCACAGGCGCTTTCGATTACACAACGACTTGCTTTACGGTGGATTAGGATAAAGTTTGCTGCCGGCCCCGCTACAGAGCCACCATCTTCGAACCTGCCGACAAGCCAGGTTCGACACTGTTACGTTACTTACACCTCATCGGCCACGATCTGCGAACCATGCAGTTCCTGACGTTTTCGACAGAAATTTTACTGCATCCGGCAGCGGTTGGGGGCGAGCGCCAAGAATGGTTTGCGGGCAGTTTTGCCACCGGCGCAAAGCACGCTGCAGCGCCGAAACCAACAGTTGGCCCTGGCCGCCGACGCTGTCCCTATGCGCCGATCAAGAGCCTAACTTACTGAAAACAAACACTATTTCCGAAACTGAACTACCTTGCCATAGCATAGAATACTTAGCATTTAATTATAGCACGTCAAAATTCTTTTTCCAGCCTGCGGGACACCCCCTGCCGGGCGTGCCGGGATGACTGGTATTGTTTCCAATCACTTATGTATCTTGCCATTATCCCTATATTAGCAAATGCGCTAGCGGTGGCCTAATTCGGCATCGCGCTCACGCTGCAACTGGTCTTGCTTCGATATAATTTCGCGGTAGCGTACACCAATTTCGTCGGAAGGCAAACCGGCCGCGAACAACTGGTTCAATTCGGTCTTCAGCACGTCCAGTTTCAACTGGCGGATAGTGCTGACCAGCCACGCTTGCTCGCTGTCGTAATCCGATTCCATGCCGGCCGCGATTTCGCCGATGATGCTGTCGTAATCGCCGCCCATTTCCTTCAGGCTCTGCGCCAGCGCGGCAAAACTGCCATGCTGCCCCAGCGCCTGGCCAGCCGCCACCACTTGCGCCAGGCTGGCGCCGGCGTCGGCGCCCAGGTGCTGGAACGCGGCCAGCCCCGCTGCGTCGATCAGCAGCGTCAGCGGCGGATGGGCGATCAGGATGCGGGTGATCTTCAATTCCAGTCCGACCGGCACTGGCCGGCCCGATTTCGGCGGTGCGCGGTGGATCGCCGCCACCGGCTTGGCCAGTTCGAACAGGGTTTCGATTTCCGACGGCGTGGTTTGCGTCAGCGACGCCAGGCCGCGCACGATTTGCAGCCGCAGCGACGATGGCGACATCGCCTGCAGCATCGGCTTGGCGTCGAACTGCGCTCGCGCGCGTCCTTCCGGCGAGTCCATGTCATGCTCGCCGCACGCTTCGCGTATCAGGAATTGCGACAGCGGCATCGCTTCATGCACTTGCTGCTCGAAACCGTCGGCGCCATGGGCGCGGATGTAGCTGTCCGGATCGTGTTCGGCCGGCAAGAACAGGAATTTGATGGTCTTGTCGTCCGCCACATGCGGCAAGCATGCTTCCAGCGCGCGGCGGGCGGCGCGGCGGCCGGCCTTGTCGCCGTCGAAGCTGAAAATGACGGTATCGGTCTGACGCAGCAATTTTTGCACGTGGGTGGTGGTGCACGCGGTCCCCAGCGTCGCCACCGCTTGCGGAAAGCCCATTTGCGCCAGGGCCACCACATCCATATAACCTTCGGTCACCAGCACGTAGCCGGCGTCGCGGATCGCCTGGCGCGCCTCGAACAAGCCATACAGTTCGAAACCCTTGGAAAACAGCGGGGTTTCGGGGGAATTCAAATATTTCGGTTCGCCATGATCCAGCACCCGGCCGCCAAACGCGATCACCTGCCCTTTGGTGTTGCGGATCGGGAACATGATGCGTTCGCGGAAGCGGTCGTAGCGTTTGCGGTTGCCGCCGTCCTCATCAACCTTGTCGATCACCAGGCCGGCTTCGACCAGCGCCAGCACATCGTAATCGGGAAAGACCGAGCGCAAATTGTCCCAGCCTCCGGGCGCGAAACCCATGCCGAAGCGGGCCGCGATTTCGCCGGTCAAGCCGCGATTCTTCAGGTAGGCGATAGCTTCGGTGGCGCCGCGCAACTGGCCGCGATAATAATCGCAAGCATGCGTCATCGCGTCGGACAAGGCCATGCTCTGGGCTTGCATTTGTGCGCGCTGGGCAGGCGGAATCTTGTCGTCCGCTTCCGGCACCACCATGCCGACGCCTTGCGCCAGATCCTTGACCGCGTCGACAAACCCCATGCCCGAATATTCGATCAGGAAACCGATCGATGTCCCATGCGCGCCGCAACCGAAGCAGTGATAAAACTGCTTGGTCGGACTGACCGTGAAACTGGGCGACTTTTCATTGTGGAACGGGCACAAGCCCATGAAATTGGCGCCGCCTTTTTTGAGCTGCACATAACGCCCGACAACGTCAACGATATCGACGCGGTTCAATAAATCGGAAATGAAAGATTGTGGTATCACTTTGCTGGGCGGTCTTTATTATGGGTCAGGCTATACTAGCGCACGCCGCCGGATATTGATCCAGATCAACGCGCGATATGGCATTGCTATGCGCTCGATCAAGCCGGGGTCAGCGCCTTCTTGACCAGCGCGGACACCACCGTCATATCGGCGCGGCCAGCCAGTTTCGGCTTGACGATGGCCATGACCTTGCCCATGTCTTGCGGACCGGCGGCGCCGGAAGCGGCCACGGCGGCGGCGACTTCGGCAGCCACTTCGTCATCGGACAGGCCGGCCGGCATGTAGGCCGACAAGATCGCCAGTTCGACTTTTTCGATGTCAGCCAGGTCGGCGCGGCCGCCCGCCTCGAATTGGGTGATCGAGTCCTTGCGCTGCTTGATCATTTTTTCAACGATGGCCAGCGTCTGGGTATCGGTCACTTCGATGCGCTCGTCGACTTCCTTGCGCTTGATTTCAGCCAGCAGCAGGCGGATGGTGCCCAGCTTGACAGCTTCCTTGGCGCGCATCGCGGCCTTCATATCTTCGGTAATTTGTTCTCTCAAGCCCATGACAACCTCGCTAATGTAATAGATATAAATGCAATAGGTATAAATGCGAAAACCCGCTGCGGCGAACCGGAGCGGGTATGCGACTCATCTGAACCGGCTTGCATTCAAATGTATCAAAATATAACCCGTGGCGAATATGCGCCAACTACCGGGTTAATTCCAATAAAACAGTCTTAGAATAATTTTTTCGGCAGTTGTTGGCTGCGGATGCGTTTGTAATGACGCTTGACAGCAGCTGCCAGCTTGCGCTTGCGCTCAGCTGTTGGCTTTTCGTAGAATTCGCGTGCGCGCAATTCGGTCAGCAGGCCGGTTTTTTCGATAGTGCGCTTGAAGCGACGCATTGCGACTTCGAACGGCTCGTTTTCTTTAAGGCGAATAGTGGTCATGTAAAAATTCAAACCGTTGATATAGGAAGAGGTAGATAGTAGCAGCTTTTATTCAAAAAGGGAAGCCCCGATGCCGCTTGCGCCTGGTTTCCAGCGATAGCGGCGGATGCCAAAACAACACCCGCCCCGCTCTTCTCCCTGGATCAGGCAACTGCCTTCCTGCGGCGCACCACAAAACCCAGCAAGCCCAGGCCGGCCAGCAGCATCGCATAGGTTTCCGGTTCCGGTACGGCGCTGACGTTGACGGCCTTGATATTATCGAGGAAAGCGGAAGTATCTCGCGCATTGCCCGGATTTAAGCCGGCAAACGTCAGCGTATGGCTGCCGGCGCCGATATTGAACGCCGACGCGGTATTGTTTTTCCAGCCATACCCATTAAAGCTGTACAGCCCCAATTGCTGGCCATCCAGGCTGACTTCGACAACCTGGCCGACATTGTAGCCCGGACGCAAGGCCAAATCGAAGGAGAAGCTGTAATCGGCGGTCTCGGTGGTGGTGAATGTTTGCGCAATACTGGAAGTATTTTGCAAGAAAGCAAAATACCGGCCGTCGCTGGCCGTGCCATTCCAGGCGGTGCCGCTGGCCGATACGCCAGACCAGGTCTTGCTGAATACCCAATCGGCCGCCACTTGCCCATACGCATAGTTGGAACCGACCGTATTGATTTCAAAGCTGGTATTTTTCAGGATAGGCGTGTCGGCCGATGCGCCGCTGCTCGCCAAGGCAAGTACGGCACTGATCAAGAGACGTTTCATCAAGACTCCATAAGTGGCAGATTAAGAGCCTATCCCAGTAGTGAGCGTCGTCTGCTGGCCGCGCATCAGCAGCGCGGACCAGGCGTGAGGAGCAAGCGTGGCAAGCCACGCAGTCCCCGCTACTGAGGGGCGCCAGAAGAGGGCGTATTCATCTACCGGGATAGGCTCCAAGACCATAAATGCTATATAAAAAGCAATTGAGTCTCAATTATTCAATTGACTTATACAGAATCATGATGTCAAGTAAACTACTGTTTCGATAGTAACGTAATGCCGACGGCGATGCGAGGCGGCCGCGTCGCCGCGCGGATGCTGCACGGCTGTCCCGCAATACTTGCGCGGCATTGCCAGGCATGCCGGATGCATCCCGGACGCCAGGCAGCGCTATATCAGGCAGCAGTCTTGCGGCGGCGTACCACGAAACCGAGCAAGCCGAAACCGGCCAGCATCATCGCGTAGGTTTCCGGTTCCGGCACGGCGCTGAGCACCTTGACATTATCGACGAAGGCCGAAGTATCGCCGGCATTGGTCAAGCCGGTGAACGTCAGCGTATGCTTGCCGGCGCCGACATTCAGGGCCGTGGCGCTGCGGTTGCTCCAGCCCGGGCCATCGAAGGTATATCGTCCCAATTGCTGGCCGTCCAGGCTGACGCCGACCACCTGGCCGGCTTGCAGCACCGGACGCAAGGCCAGGTCGAAGGTAAACGTGTAATCGCCGGCCTCGTCGGTGGCAAAGGTTTGCGAAATGCTGGAGGCGGTCTGCAGGAAGGCGAAATAACGGCCATCGCTGGCGGCGCCGCCCCAGGCGGTGCCGCTGGCCGATACGCCGGACTTGCCCGTGAATACCCAATCGGGCGCCACTTGGCCATAACCGTAATCATTTCCGACCAGATTGATTTCAAAGCTGGCATTTTTCAGCACAGGCACCGCGCCATGCGCATTCACACTGAACAAGGCGACAGTCGCGGCGGCGATCAACAAACGTTTCATTCAAACTCCATGGTGACAAATTATAAGGTCAGCAAGAGTAAGCAAAAGTCAATTTAATGTCAATTACTCAATTGAATTATATGAAAGCCAAACCTATTGCAAACTACTGCTCCGATTGCAACGCCATCCCTGCGGCAACACCCGACGCCCACGCCCACTGGAAGTTGTAACCGCCCAGCCAGCCCGTCACATCGACCGATTCACCGATGAAATACAAACCCGGCACCTTGTTGGCCATCATGGTTTGCTGCGACAGTTCGCGCGTATCGATGCCGCCGCGCGTCACTTCCGCCTTGCGGTAGCCTTCGGAACCGTTCGGCACGATAGACCACTGGTTGATGGCCTGGCCCAGCTTGCGCAATGTGGCATCCGGCAAGTCGGCGATGCGCGCATCGGCCGCCAGGCCATTGGCGCTGAGCAAACTGTCGGCCAGCCGCACCGGCAGCCATTGCGACACGATATTGCCGAGTTGCTTCTTCAGGCTGCCCTTGCCCTCGATCAGGGTCGCGGCGACGTCCATTTCCGGCAGCAAGTTGACGACAATCGGCGTGCCCGGCTGCCAAAAGCTGGAAATTTGCAGGATCGCCGGGCCGGACAAACCACGATGCGTGAACAGCAAGTCTTCGCGGAACCGCGCGCCGCTTGGGTTGCGGCCTTTCAGGCTGCCGGTTTCGACATCCACTTCCAGCGCGATGCCGGACAATTCGGCGTACGGCGCCCAGATCGCCGGATCGAAGGTCAGCGGCACCAGCGCCGGACGCGGCTCGACCAGACGCAAGTCAAATTGCTGGGCGATACGATAGGCAAAGTCGGTGGCGCCGATTTTCGGGATCGACAAGCCACCGGTGGCGACCACCACGCTGCCGGCCACGATGTCGCCGCTGTCGGTACCCAGCAAGAAGCCGCCCTCCGGACGGCGTGCCAGCGACCCGATCTTGCACGGCATGCGCCAGTGCACGTCGCTGGCAGCGCACTCATCCTTTAACATGTCGATGATTTGCTCGGCCGACTCGTTGCAGAACAGTTGGCCCTTGTGCTTTTCGTGATAAGCGATGCGGTATTTTTTGATGAGCGCCAGGAAGTCCTGCGGCGTATAACGCGACAAGGCGCTTTTGCAAAAGTGAGGATTGTCCGACAGGAAATTTTGCGGTCCGGCCTGCAAATTAGTAAAGTTACAACGCCCGCCACCGGAGATGCGGATTTTCTCGGCCAGCTTGCCCGCATGATCGATCAATACCACGCGCTTGCCGCGCTGCGCCGCCACTGCCGCGCACATCATGCCGGCCGCGCCCGCGCCGATTACTGCCACATCATATTGTTTTGCCATGAAAATTCCGGTCCCGCCTGATTACAAAAGCGACATTGTAAACTGCCGGGAGCCGCAGGAAGCGCTGTTTTTTTAGCGCTGCATAAAGCGCTGCGCCAAGCCGCGCGATGCGGCCAGGCACTGTTCGACCTGCTCGGCGATCGATTCCGGCACCAGGATTTCGCCGCGTAATACGGCCTGTATCCACTGTGCCGTGGTGGCCGCATCCTTATCGACCGGCAAGACCGGCAAGCTTTGCACCAGCGTCTGCTTTTCCACCAGCAAGGTGCGCCGGCCATCGTGAAACCAGTCGATTTGCTGCGCCTTGTTGGCGTTGGCCACGGTTTCGCCCTCGGTGCCGCGCATCAGGAACGCATCGCCGCGCGCATGCGGCGCGGCCGCGACGAAATACTCGCCCAGCATTTCCAGGTATTCAGGATGGGTGTACGACACCAGCCGCAACGCCGGTCCGGTGAACGGCTGCATGATCTTGACCAGCGTGTGGGTCGAATTGCGCACCCCCAGGATGCGCCGCAGCGACAGCAAATGCGCCAGTTGCGGCGCCAGGTCGTCGATGGCGATGAAGGCCGGTTCGCCACGGTCCAGCGCCGCCTCGGCCTCGGCATGCGAACGCGCGGCGGGCAAGCCCAGCGCCTGGAACACTTCGGCCGTGGTGATGCGGCCGGGATCGCTGGCCACGCCATGCACCAGCACCGGCACGCCGCGGCGCGCCAGCAGCAGCGCCAGCAAGGCGGTCAGGTTGGCCATCTTGCGCGCCCCGTTATAACTTGGAATGACTACCGGCGCATGCTCGCCGGGCGGCGCGGCCAGCGGCGCGAACGACGCTTCGGCGGCGTCCAGGAAGCCGGCGATTTCTTCGACCGATTCGCCCTTGATGCGCATCGACAACAAGATACCGCCCAGTTCCAGGTCGGACACGCGGCCTTGCAGCATCGCGCCGTACAGCGCCTCGGCGTCGGTGCGGCTCATGCTGCGGGCGCCATTCTTGCCGCGCCCGATTTCCTTGATGAAACGGGCGGCGCTAAAGGGGGCGAGAGGTTCGGCGGGGGCGGAAGTATGCATCGGCGAGAGCTTACACGGATTTGCGTGGCCCTTCCATGCCCGCCCCGGAAATACGCACAAAATCACGGCGCGCGCCGGTCTGCTTGCCTGACGGCCCTTTCCGCTTTTTTTGAAAAATTCCTGAAAAATTTGAATCCAGTTCCGCGCCGGCTGCGTATAAGGCTGAACCAGCAGCCGGGCAAGCCCGCATCATGCCGCGCCGTTCCATCAGCCATCGGAGAAAGACATGTCAGTTTTGCTATCAAGAACTTTCCTCAACACGGTGGTACCGGGGAATGGTCTTGCCTGCGTGTCCGCGCCCGGCGCGATGACAGGCACAGGCATCGTGCACCGCTTGCCGATACTGTTCGCGGCGCTGCTGGGACTGGTCGGCAGCGCCAGTCCGGCGCTGGCTTGCGCACTGCATCGTACCTGGTTTTACCGCTGGCTGCTGGGCGGCGCTTCACTGTTGATCATGCTGGCGCTAGCGGCCTGGCTGGTCGAACGGACGTTTGGCGTGCAGTTAACGCCACTGTGATGGTGTTATTTCCTGTCAGGAGAAAATCATGAAAAACCCTTCCCGCGCCGTACTCGGCATCGAAGTCAGCAAACTGTGGATCAAGGCCGTGTTGCTGGCCCATGGCGAAATCTTTATCAAGGCGCTGGAAAACGACCTGGCGGGCCACCGCTGGCTGTGCGGCTGGCTGCTCAGGCACGACGTCGAAGCCGATGGCCTGCATGTGTGCCTGCTGGTGAACGGCCCGTACGGCGAAGCGCCGGCCTTGAACCTGGCCGGCTTGGGCATGCAGATCCACGACGCCGATCCCGGCGCGCTGGAACAATTCCGGCAAAGCGACATGCCGCACCAGGAAGTCAGCGGCCCGAAATCGGCGCTGGCCCTGTTGCTGGCGCGCTTTTGCGCGGCCGGCCACGCCACGCCCTGGGAGGCGCCGGCGCCCGGCGAACTGGCGCTGCGCCTGAATCTACGGCGCCTGAAAATACTCAACCTGGTGCGGCTGCAGGAACGCGAACGGCTGGGCCAGCATCTGCGGGCCGGCCAGCACGCGCTGTTCATGCTGCTGCAAAGCCAGATCGTCTGCATCGAGCAGCAAATCGACCAGCAGCAGCAGGAAATCGACGCCTATATGCGCAGCCATCCGGCGCTGCGGACCAGCCCGCCGGTGCGCCGGCCGGCGCCGCTCGCCGGCCAGGAAGCCAGCCGGAATCGCGCGCTGCCGCACTGACGGCAGCGAACCGGCAGCGCACCTTTTTTCGCCCCCGCCTTCAGACGCGCCTTTTCGGGCGTCTTTTTTTTGTCACTTACTCATTGTTTCCTGTCCCTGTTTTTGAACTGCCGGGCACCGCCAGCGCGCATTTCCGCTACACTAATGCATCTTAATTATGTACGCACCCAGTACGCACCGCCGAAAGCCAGCAGAATCATGACTACTCCCGATCTCGAAAATATCAACATCACTTCATTCGCGCCAATGCCGTCGCCGGAAGCCCTGCACGCCAAATTGCCGCTGACCGAAGCCGCCTCGAAGACCGTCAACGAAGGCCGCGAAACCCTGCGCGACATCATCGACCGCAAGGATAAACGCCTGTTCGTGGTGGTCGGCCCCTGCTCGATCCACGATCCGGTGGCCGGCCTCGATTACGCGCGCCGCCTGAAGGCGCTGCAAGCCGTGGTCAAGGGCACCATGGTGCTGGTGATGCGGGTGTATTTCGAAAAGCCGCGCACCACCACCGGCTGGAAAGGGTATATCAACGATCCGCACATGGACGATTCCTTCCGGGTCGATATCGGCATGGAAAAGGCGCGTCAATTCCTGCTCGACGTGTGCGAGCTGGGCTTGCCGACCGCCACCGAAGCGCTGGACCCGATCTCGCCGCAATACCTGGGCGACCTGATCGCCTGGACCGCGATCGGTGCGCGCACCACCGAATCGCAAACCCACCGCGAAATGTCGTCCGGCCTGTCGACCCCGGTCGGCTTCAAGAACGGCACCGACGGCGACATCAGCATCGCCGTCAACGCGATCCTGTCGTCGGCCCATCCGCACTCCTTCCTGGGCATCAATAGCGAAGGCAATGTGTCGATCGTGCGCACCCGCGGCAACGCCTACGGCCACGTGGTGCTGCGCGGCGGCGACGGCCGTCCGAACTACGATTCGGTGTCGGTGGCGATCGCCGAACAGGCGCTGGCCAAGGCCAGGCTGCCGGCCAACCTGGTGGTCGACTGCTCGCATGCGAACAGCTACAAGAAGCCGGAACTGCAACCGCTGGTGATGGCCGACGTAGTCAACCAGATCCGCCACGGCAACCAGTCGCTGGTCGGCGTAATGATCGAATCGAACATCGTCGGCGGCAACCAGAAGATTCCGCAAGACCTGTCGCAGCTGACCTACGGCTGCTCGGTCACCGACGGCTGCATCGACTGGGACACCACCGAAACCATGCTGCGCGACGCCCACACCCAATTGCTGCAGCGTCCTTTGTTCGGCTAAGGTAATTTACGCCGGGTTGCGGCTTCGGCCAGCCCGGCCTGCCGTCGCTACGCCATCTGCAAATGCGGCAGCACCGCCAGCGAGCCGGCCAGCGCCCATTCGGCGCGGCTGGCCGGGGTATTCATTTCATTCAAGTCCAGGCACACGCGGCCATCGGCGATACGCACCCGGTAAGTCCGCACATAAGCGATCTCGGGCGCCACCTGGCGGCCGGTATCCAATTCAATCGTCCAGCTATTGCGCGGCCCCAGCAAATTGCTGCCTGCCACCACGCCCTGCGCCAACGAGCCGCCCGGCCCCGCGCCCTTGCTGCACGATGGGCAACAGTCGAGCAGCGCATACACCTTGTCGTCAGCCGTGCGAAACAGCGCCACGCCGGGCAGATCCTGCCATGCCAGGCCGCGCTGCACCAGCCGCGCGCCTTGCAGCGGCACATCCTTCAACTTGCAAATCACTTTCCACCGTTCGGTCATTTGAATCTCCATTCGCAAATGCACAGCGCTGACCTAAGCAAGAGCGATGCCAAGAGTCCGCAGGGTGCTTGGCATCGCCTATCGGCGAGATGCACTGGAGCGGTGCGCCGCAGCGCCGAAAATGGTGCGGAATGTCTTGCGGCGGAACAAAAATATGAACTTGATACTTTAAATGCATTATTAATATTAAATATGGATTAATATTAAGAAAGAAGCAAATCCATCCATCACCATCACGAGGCCACCATGCATTTCCTGACACGCGCCGCCATCACCGGCATCGCCGCATTGCTGATCGCCCCCGGCGCCTACGCGCAGCAGCCGACGACCTTCAGCGCGTTTTCGCTCGACCATTTGGTCCAGGACACATCCCGCACCGAACCGATACTGCCGCTGAAAGTGCTGTCCGATGCCGATGGCGTCACCCGGATCGGCCTCGACACGCTGGAGCATCTCGGCCCGGCCCTGTCGGGCGGCCTGCTGATCAATCGCTGGTACCGCTTATCGATGCAATTGGCGGCGCTGCCCGGCTACCAGATTACCGGCTTCGAATTTTCCAGCGACCTGGCCGGCGTGCTGCGGCCCAGCGCCCCGCCGGCCAACGCGATCCCGAAAGGGCAATCCCCTGGAACCGCCAATAACTATGCGCGGGCCGCGCTCGCCGTGTCGGGCCTGGATGGCGTCACGTATGCCTCGTCAATGCTCAGGCAGGACGACGTGACCGGCGCCGGCCAGCTCGGGCTGAACGGCGCGGCCAGCGCCTTTCCCGACGTGATGACGCTGTCGATGGACGCCTTCCTGTTTGCCAGCGCCAGCTACGGCCGTTACCACGACAAGGATGGCAATGAATTAAAAGTGCCGTCGTTTGCGTCGATCGCCATCAGCAATCCGGTATTGACGATTTATTCGGCCGCGCTGCCGGTCCCCGAACCAGGCACCTGGATGATGCTGCTGGCCGGCCTCGGCCTGATGACGGCGTGGCATGCGCGCCGTTCCAAGGCGGGCAAACACCGGGCCTGAGCGCCGCCCAGGAGCCGCCGCGGCGGCTTTCCTTTACAATGGCGGGTTTAATGCACCTGATATAACTCCCCATGATTGTTCTCGGCGTCGAATCCTCCTGTGACGAAACCGGCCTGGCCTTATACGACACGCAACGCGGTCTGCTGTCGCACGCCCTGTATTCCCAGGTCGCGATGCACGAGCAATACGGCGGCGTGGTGCCGGAACTGGCGTCGCGCGACCATATCCGGCGCGCCATCCCGCTGCTGCAGGAAACCCTGGCCAAGGCCGGTCTCGCGCTGAAGGACATCGACGCGATCGCCTACACCCAGGGACCGGGCCTGGCCGGCGCGCTGCTGGTCGGCTCGTCGGTGGCGTGCAGCCTCGGGCTGGCGGCCAACAAGCCGGTGCTCGGCATCCATCACCTGGAAGGCCATCTGCTGTCGCCGCTGCTGGCGTCGGAACCGCCGGCATTCCCGTTTATCGCGCTGCTGGTGTCGGGCGGCCATACCCAGCTGATGCGGGTCGACGGCGTCGGACAATACACCTTGCTGGGCGAAACGCTGGACGACGCGGCCGGCGAAGCGTTCGACAAGTCGGCCAAGCTGCTGGGCCTCGGTTATCCGGGCGGCCCGGCGATTTCTCGGCTGGCCGAATTCGGCGACCCGGCGGCCTACAAGCTGCCGCGCCCGATGCTGCATTCCAAGGATTTGAACTTCAGCTTTTCCGGCCTGAAAACGGCGGTGCTGACGGTGGTCAAGAACCACGACGAAAAAATCATCGCCAATATCTGCCAACAGGACAAGGCCAATATCGCGCGCGGTTTTGTCGACGCCATCGTCGACGTGCTGACCGCCAAATGCGTCAGCGCGCTGAAACAGACCGGATTGAAGCGGCTGGTGATCGCCGGCGGCGTCGGCGCCAACAGCCAGCTGCGCGCATCGCTGAACGCGGCGGCGGCAAAAAAACGCTTCAAGGTGTATTACCCGGAACTGGAATTCTGCACCGACAATGGCGCGATGATCGCCTTTGCCGGCGCGATGCGGCTGCAAATCAATCCACAGGCGGCCAAGTACGATTATGCGTTCAACGTGCGGCCGCGCTGGCCGCTGGACCAGATCAGGGAAGTCTGAGTTTCGTCATGCCGCCCCGGCTGGCCGCGCTTGCCGGCGGCACAGACAATCCTGCCAATGCGCGCGCGTCAGCGCGGATGGTCAAACAGTTTCAGCGCCTCGTTCCAGGCGGCCAGCGGGGTCGGGAAATGGCTGTTTTTCTCGGCAATGATGTGCCACGCCAGCACCAGCATCGCCAGGCATAGCAGCGGTCGCAGGATTTTCAGCGCATAAGCACGCAGGCGCGACTCTCCGCCGCCGAGCACATAACCGCGCGCCGCCAGCCGCTCGCTGCGCAGCGGCTTGTCCATGCCGCTCAAGGCCGGATCGGCCAGCGGTAAACCGTTTTCTTTCAACACCGCACTCATATTCTGTTCCTCCGGGTGAGTCCCTGTCAGGGGGTGATCTTGAACGACGAGGCATGCGCTTGCGGATTCGGATCGTCCCGTGGCACGCCGTCGACCAGCCTGTAACTGCGCATGGCCGATGCCGTATTATTTAGAGCCTATCCCAGTAGTGAGCGTCTTCTGCTGGCAGCGCATCAGCAGCGCGGACCAGGCGTGAGGAGGACGCGTGGCGAGCCACGCGACGACGATCAACGCAGTCCCCGCTACTGAGGGGCGCCAGAAGAGGGCGTATTCATCTACTGGGATAGGCTCTTAGTGCGGCGGGTCGAATCGATATGGCTGTTCTTGCTCATCCTGGGCCGCCAATGCCGGACATTTACCCATGTCCCAGCAAGCGGCATGCCAGCATGATCCGGCGTTTGGCGCGGTTCTCCACGGGCGTCTGTCAGCTGTACCGATCCTGTTCCAGCACTGTTTTTGTGCAATGCACCAGAATCGCACACGGTATCACCAGATCGGGTTAACCGTCAGGACAGCTGCAATCAATGGCCGGCGTAGCCGGAGTGACGGCCCAGGGTTGTCCGAAGTGACGCGGTGCGCGGGCACGGCCTTGCCGACTGCAATCAGACGAACAGGAATCATTCTCGCATCATCCGTGAGCGTGTATAAAAGGCGGCAATCCGGCGCCACAGTCTTTGCAAAATTTCGCGTCGGCTTCATGGCCTTCGGTCAGGCATTCGGTACAGGTGCGCGTGGTCGGCTTGCCGGCATGGCGCTGGGCCGTCATTTCAGCACTGATGATGCCGGTCGGCACCGCCAGGATGCCCCAGCCCAGCAACATCATCAGCGAGGAAATCGTGCGTCCCAGGTCGGTCTTCGGCGCGATATCGCCAAAACCGACCGTGGTGACAGTGCTGATGGCCCAGTACACGGACGTTGGTATGCTGGTAAAGCCGCTTTGCGGCCCTTCCACCACATACATCACCGTGCCCAGCAAAAACACCACCAGCATCACGAACGACAGGAAAATCAGGATCTTGCGCCGGCTCGCCATCAGCGCGCGGCCCAAGACACTGTATTCGTGCACGTACGAGGTCAGCTTCAAGATCCGGAACATGCGCAGCAAACGCAGGATCCGCACGTCGAGCAGCACATGGGCGCCCGGCATCAGCAGCGCCGCATAGGTCGGCACGATGGCCAGCAGGTCGATTATGCCAAAGAAACTTTTTCCGTAGCGCAGCGGACGTTTCAGGCAAGACAGGCGCGCCACATATTCGACGGTAAACAGTCCGGTGAAAAACCATTCCAGCGCCGTCAGCCAGGGGCCATAACGCCGGTCGATCGCCGCCACGCTGCTCAGCACCACCACCGTCACGCTGAGCAGGATCGCCGCGATCAGGCACAGGTCGAACCAGCGGCCGGCGCGGGTTTCCGCTTCGAAGATGATGGTGTAGATGCGCTCGCGGACGCCGCGTTCGGGCTTGCCGTACAGGCGAAACGCTTCTTCCGCCGCACGCTGGCGGGCGGCGGTGCTGGTATGTAAATGGTCAGCCTGCATGGTGAACGTTCGCTTGCATGATGATGATTGTATCGAGAGTTTGCCGGCAATCAGGGTAAGCGTGCGCGCCTGGCAATTATTGCGGCTTGCGTAACATGTCGCTGCGCGGCGGCTCCCAGCCCGGCACATGGACCGGACAAGCCCGGTGCTGCAAGCGCGCCACGTCGATGCTGGTGAAATTGCCGCGCAAGCCGCCGGAAAAGCGCGCATCGGTGGCGACCGTGCCATCGAGCCCGGGCATGCGCGCAAAGCGCAGCCAGGCGTCGAAATAACAGCTTTCGCCTTGCAACTGGCGCAGCGCGGCCAGGCTGCCATTGCTTTCAGTCATTTGTACGATACCGGGCGCCAGCACGGTGCCGGGCCCTCGGTCGGCCAGGCCGGCCGGACAGGCAGCGGGCGGCAAGATCCCCGGCGCCAGGCTCAGCATGCCGCGCCGCAAGCGGTAAGTAGCGGCGGCCTGATTACTTTCCGCCGATACAAATACCCAGCACAGCGGATTCGACGGAAACGCCGTCATCGATACATCCCACACATGGCTGGCCGGGTCGATGTGTTGCAGCGCGGCTTGCAAGCGTGCGCGGCCCACATGCGTCGCGGCGCCCTGCAGCAGGATGAAAGCGATGCCGATGCCGAAAGACAGCGCCAATGCCTGGCGGCCATGCTGGCCAGCACGATGTTGCAAAAGAGCAAGCCCGATACCGATGGCCAGCAGCACGGCGCACGCCGTCCACGCCAGGAAATCCTTGAATACAAAGAAACACAGCGCGGCCAACAGGCCGGCCAGTATCGCGGCTTTCAAGACCCGGCTGCGCAGCGCCATGACCACCGGCACGCCGAACGCGACCCACAGCAGCGGTTCGATGATGAACAGGGTATCGCCATAAAACCAGCGGCTGGCAAGCGGATAAAACGGGTGCAAGCCGTAGGAATTCAAGAAATCCATGAACAGGTGCAAGCCCAGTCCCAGCACGATGCTGCTGCCCAGGCCGAGCCGGGCGCTGCGGCTATGCTTCAGCAAGGCACGCGCGGCCGGCCACAACAGCCAGATCAGCGCCAGCAACAGCAAGGCTTGCGGCAGCGCGAACAGCACGGTATGGGTGTGGCCGCGGTGATGCAGCAAATAACCGAGCGGGCTGGGTAGCAGCCGCGTCAGGAACAAGTCCAGGTCGGGCGCGTTGCTGGCGAACCAGCAGGCAAACAGCATCAGGGCGCGCCGCGTTTGTTGTTGCGTGTCTGACGTTTCGCGCGACAAGCTACGGTGCAGCAACTCGCCAGTGCCCAGTCCGATGACCGAATGCGTAATATTATCCATGTGCCGATATTACAATAAACTGCACAGAAGAAATTTTCACGCGCATACAATATTTCCGATTGTGAGACGTCTTCCATAGCATGACTGCGCCGAAACTCCCGAACCCGATGACCGATGAAGACCGGGACATCACCGCCACTGTATTGCAGCAGCGCGGCAAGCTCGGGAATTTCATTGCTCGGCGCGTGTCCGATCCCAGCGAGGCCGACGATATCCTGCAAGAGGTGTTTTACGAATTCGTCCAGGCGTATCGCTTGCCCGCGGCGATCGAACAAGCCAGCGCGTGGCTATTCCGGGTCGCGCGCAACCGCATCATCGACCGTTTCCGCAAGAAAAAGGAACAGCCTCTCGACGCGCCGGACTGCGACGCTGACGACGATAGCGATTACCGGCTCGACCTGGCGCTGCCGTCGCCCGATGACGGGCCGGAAGCGCAATACGCCAGGTCGGTCTTGCTGCAAGAGTTGCAGCAGGCGCTGGATGAGTTGCCCGCCAAGCAGCGCGAGGTCTTCATCGCCAACGAACTCGAAGGCATCAGTTTCAAGGACATGGCGGCGCAAAGCGGGGTTGCCCTGAATACCTTGCTGGCCCGCAAACGCTATGCAGTCTTATACCTGCGCAATCGCCTGCAAGCGATCTACGATGAATTTGATTGATGAAGGAGTGGAATGATGAAACTCAGAAACAAAAAAGTAGTCAAACTGGGCTTGGTACTGGCCGCCGTGGCGGCGCTGGGCGGCGCGGTGATGCTGTTATGGAATGCCGTGGTGCCGGGTGTATTTGCCGGCAGTAACACCATCGATTATTGGCACGCGCTGGGCTTGCTGCTGCTGTGCCGCATCCTGTTTGGCGGATTCCGCGGCCATGGCGGATGGAATCAGCGCCATCACTGGCAACGCTGGCAAGCGATGACGGAAGAAGAGCGCGAACAGTTTCGCAAAAACATGGCGAGCGTGTGCCAGCCGCCCAGGCATGAATAAATAGACAGCGCCGGAGTATGTCCGGCGCTCCATCACCCTCGATAAAAATTACAACCATGAAGCCAGTCCCTGCATCTCCAGCGGCGAGTCTTTCCCGCTACCAAAAAATTGTCATCGGCATGCTGGCCTTCCTGCAATTCGCCGTGATCCTCGACTTCATGCTGATGGCGCCGCTGGGAGCGATGATCATGCCCGGCCTGGTCATCGACACCCGCCAATTCGGGCTGGTCGTGTCGGCCTACGCATTCAGCGCCGGCCTGTCCGGCTTGCTGGCGGCGGGGTTCGCCGACCGCTACGACCGCAAGCAAATCCTGCTGTTCTTTTACGCCGGCTTCATCATTGGCACCGCCTGGTGCGGCCTGGCGCAAAGTTTCGAGTCGCTGCTGCTGGCGCGCATCTTCACCGGCTTGTTCGGCGGCGTCATCGGCTCGGTGGTGCTGGCGATCGCCACCGACTTGTTCCCCCCGCAAATGCGCGGCCGCGTGATGGGCTTGATCCAGACGGCCTTCGCGACCAGCCAGGTGCTGGGCATTCCGATCGGCCTGTATCTGGCTAGCCGCTGGGACTGGCATATGCCATTCCTGGCGATGGCCGGCCTCGGCGTGCTGGGCGGCTTGCTGGTTTGCTGGCGCATGCAGCCGGTCAACGCGCATTTGAAGCAAGCCCAGGAACATAGCCCGCTGATGCACCTGTTTCACACCGTGACCGAAACGCGCTACCTGATGGCGTTTGCGATTACCGCATTATTGACCACCGGCGGTTTCATGCTGATGCCGTTCAGCAGCGCCTATAGCGTCAACAACCTGGGCGTCAGCTTGCATGACTTGCCGACGGTCTACCTGATCACCGGGCTGTGCACGATCTTCTTCGGCCCGCTGATCGGCAAGTCGTCCGACAAGATCGGCAAGTTCCCGGTGTTCATCGTCGGCACGGTGCTGTCGATCGCCATGGTGCTGATCTACACCCACCTGAGCGCGATCTCGCTGGCGATGCTGGTGGTGCTGAATGCGCTGATGTTCGTCGGCATTTTTTCACGCATGATCCCCTATCAGGCGATGGTGTCCTCGGTGCCGGCAGTCACCCAGCGCGGCTCGTTCAACGCCGTCAGCGCATCGATCCAGCAATTGTCCGGCGGCATCGCCTCGGTGATCGCCGGCCACATCGTCAGCGCCGGCGCGGATGGCAAGCTGCAGCATGTCGACACCGTCGGCTACGTGGTGGTGGCCACCTCGCTGCTGGCGGTGCTAGTGGTGTGGAAGTTGCAGCGCAGCCTGGACCAGGCCGCGCAAACCGTAGCGGATACGGCCTGACGCCGTCACAGCGCTTGCAACGCCGCACCGCGCAAGCCGACCAGCAAGGCGCGGCCGTCCGGCATCACGCGGAATTCAGCGAAGCGGGCGCCGCCCCCGTCATACCAGTGCGGCGCCTGCGGCAGGCAAGCCAGCGCCAGCAGCAGGCTGGCCAATGCGCCCAGCACCGCCAAGCCGCGCGGCAGCCAGTACGCCAGGGTGGCAGGTTCGCGCTCGAAGCCCGCCAATTGCTGCAATTGCCGGCTAGCGCCGGCATCGAGCCGATGCCGGTGAGCCAGTTGGTAAAGCGCAAGACGCACGTCCATGGGTCGCTTTCAACGATGTCAGGAGGATTACGGGCGCGCCGCTACCTGCCCGCCGATGGCGCAAGAGGCGAGCGATCAATTGAAGAACAGGAAACTACTTAGAGCCTATCCCAGTAGATGAATACGCCCTCTTCTGGCGCCCCTCAGGAACGGGGACTGCGTTGATCGTCGTCGCGTGGCGCGCCACGCTTGCTCCTCACGCCTGCTCCGCGCTGCTGATGCGCGGCCAGCAGACGACGCTCACTACTGGGATAGGCTCTTAAGATTGAACGTCGATGCCGCGCCAGAAGGCGACATGACCGGCAATTTCCTTGGCGGCATCGAACGGCTGCGGGTAATACCAGGCCGCGTTTTCATTGACCTTGCCGTCGACCACGACATTGTAATAGCTGGCAGTGCCCTTCCATGGACACGTGGTCTGGTGGCTGCTGGCTTGCAGGTAGCTTTGGTTCACCGCCGATGGCGGGAAGTAGACATTGTTTTCGACGACCTTGATGTCATCGTCGGCGGCTTGCGCGATCACGGCGCGGTTCCAGCTGGCTGTTGGCATATCGTCACCCTCCATGCAGGGAGTGTAGCGCAAAATCGCCGGCATGGCACACGCCACGTCGGCGATTATTTCAACCTCAGGCGGCAGCGATGATTTGGCGTAAGGCCCGCTCGAATACTTCCGGCGGCTGGCCGCCGGAAATCAGGTGGCGATCATTGATGATGACGGCTGGTACCGAATTGATGCCTTGTTGCTGGTAAAAAGTTTCCTGGGCGCGCACCTGGCCGGCAAACGCGTCCGATTCGAGTATCTTGCGCGCCTCGTCCTGGTCCAGGCCCACTTCGCCCGCCACTTTCAGCAGCAAGTCATGCGACGACGGGTTGCCGCCATCGGTGAAATACGCCTTGAACAGCGCATTCTTCAATGCCCCCTGGCGGCCTTGCAACGCCGCCCAGTGCAGCAGGCGGTGCGCATCGAAGGTGTTGTAGATGCGGCTGCGCTGCTTCATGTCGAAGGTGAAACCGAGCGCCGCGCCGCGCGCCCGTATCATTTCCTGCGATTGGGCCAGTTGTTCGGGGCTGGAACCGTATTTCCGGGCGATATGCTCGCCGATATCCTCGCCCTCGGCCACCATGTTCGGATTCAGCTCGAAAGGCTGGAAATGCAGCTCGGCCTTGGCACTGTCGCCCAGCTTATCGAGCGCCTGTTCCAGGGATTTGAGGCCGATTGCACACCACGGGCAAGATACGTCGGAAACGAAATCGATTTTGATCGGAGTAGTCATGTCAACACGCCTTTGCCCGCTCAGGGCTAGAATGGGGAGGCCGCACCATGCGGCAACGTAGCCTTCCATATATGTCCGCCTGGTTCTAAATCAATAGAACGGCGAACACAGCGCAACACTTATTTTTTACAACACCTGACAAAACCGTAGCGAGCGGATGGGAGTTGCGGCAGAGAAGCGGAGCTGTGCGCATGCACGGGGACGCCAGGTCAGCGAGCATCGGAGGCCGCAAATTACGACGCGCAGTAGGTGTTGTCAGGTGTTGTCATTTCTTTTTGACGTCGGGCTTACTCTTGCTGCCAATACGGCTTTCCTTGCCAGCCAGCAAATTCGAGATATTCTTGCCATGGCGATAAGCCAGCAAGGCGCTCATGACGACCACCGCCAGCAGCCTTTCATCCATGCCGAACAGCAAGCCGTAATAAAACGGCGCGAACAGCGCGGCCACCAGCGCCGCCAGCGACGAATAGCGGAAGGCGTAAGCGATTACCAACCACGTGACCAGCGTCGCCAGGCCGAGCCAGGGATTCAGGCCCAGCAGCACGCCGAGCGCGGTGGCGACGCCCTTGCCGCCGACAAAACGGAAGAACACCGGCCACAAATGGCCGAGGAACACGGCGATCGCCACCAGCGCCACCGCCACGTCGCCGGCGCCCAGGTATTGCGGATAACGGTCGGAAATCTGGATCGCCAGCCATACCGCCAGCCAGCCCTTGGCGCCGTCGCCGATCAGGGTCATCACGGCTGCGCCCTTATTACCGCTGCGCAAGACATTGGTCGCGCCAGGGTTTTTCGAACCGTAGGTGCGCGGATCGGACAAGCCGAAAGCCTTGCTCATCACTACCGCAAACGACACCGAACCGATCAGGTAAGCGCCCACTGTCATCAGGACAGTGATTAATACTGTATTCATTTCATCCCTTGTATTGTCTTGCCGGCGCTGTCCGCCGGGGCTGATGAATATACACCAAGCGCCTGTACTGGCGGCTATCCGTCAAGAAATTTTTTAATAGCGAGCACTGTTATTCTTTTAAAGCGCAATGGACTGGTTTGGCCCCCAAAACATCCAGCAACACTTGCGGCGCCACGCCGATCAGGAAACCGCGCCGGCCGCCGTTGATGTAGATCAACGCCAAATCGAGGATGCTCGCTTCCACATACACCGGCATCGTTTTCTTGGTGCCGAACGGCGACGTGCCGCCTATCATGTAGCCGGAATGGCGCTGCGCCACGTCCGGTTTGCACGGTTCGACCGATTTGCACGGGATTTCACGGGCCAGGTTCTTGGTCGACACCTTGCAATCGCCATGCATCAGCACGATCAGCGGCTTGGCGCCCTCGTCCTGCATCACCAGGGTTTTGACGACCGCATGTTCGTCGACGCCCAACTCGCGCGCCGACACGCTGGTGCCGCCATGTTCCTGGTAGGGATAGGGATGTTCGGAAAACGCGACTTGATGTTTACGCAGCAATTGCGTCGCCTGCGTTTCGGAAATGTGCTCTTTTTTAGCCATGCGTGATACGCTAATCGTTCAATGGGAGTTCTAATTATGCAGCAAGAAATCCGCTTTGCCACCTTCAATGTCTGCAATCTGGGGCCGGTCGGGGCAAAATTGTACGATAACCTGGAACCGCTGACGCCGCTGCAATACGAGGCCAAGGTCAACTGGACCGCGCGCCAGCTGGACCGGCTCGACGCCGACGTGATCGGCTTCCAGGAGATTTTTTCGCAGGCGGTCCTGCTGGACGTGCTGTCGCGCACCGAAAAATACCGCGGCGCGTGGCATGCCGGTTTCGACGCCGACCTGTCGATCGACGGCGCGCGCCTGACGCCGAACGTGGCGCTGGTGTCGCGTTTGCCGCTGGCCGGCCCGGCCCAGGTCTATGCGGTGTTTCCGGAAGGCTTGCTGATACCCGGCGGCAATGGCGATCATGGGGCCGACCGTTTTGCGCGCGCCCCGCTGCATGCGCAAGTGCTGTTGCCGGACGGGCGCGGCATCGACGTGCTGGTGATCCATTTGAAATCGCGCCGCCCCGATTACCGCAATGGCGACGACGGCAAGCCGGCCGCTGATACGCTGCCGTACGCGATGGCCAATTTGCGCTCGCTGATACGGCGCGGCGCCGAAGCGGTGGCGCTGCGCGTGCTGCTGTCGCAAATCGGCCAGCGTACCCGCCAGCCGCGCATCGTGCTCGGCGATTTCAACGATGTCGCCGACGCCGTCACCACCGGCATCGTGCTGGGGGCCGGCGCATCGCTGGACGAAGGCCATGCATTGGCCGACCGCATGTACGACAGCCGGCACATCCAGTTGCGCCAGGATTTCCTGCGCCACGTCGCCTATACCAATGTACACGACGGCCATTACATGACCATCGATCATATCCTGGTATCGGAAGAATTCAACCCGGCCTCGCGCCATGCGATCGGCGCAGTGCTGGACGTGATTTACCTGAATGACCATTTATTGCAGGCGCTACCCGAAGCGTCGGACCATGGACAGGTGCTGGCCCGGATACGCATCGGTTTGTAACAGCGTCCGGCAAAATGCTCAGGACAAGGCGATGCAACGCCGCCATGGGCGTTTTGCCGGACGCTACAGATTAGTGCAACATCTTGCCGAGTTCACTGGCCCGTACCGCGTCGCTGGCGTAAAAGCCCTGGTATTGATCGCAACCTTGCCGGCGCAGGAATGCCAGTTGCTGCGCCGTTTCGACGCCTTCGGCGATCACCTTCAATTTCAAGCCCTTGGCCATCGCGATGATCGCCGCCGCCACCGTGCCATCGTCGTCGGCGCCGCCGACACCGGCCATGAAGGAGCGGTCGATCTTCAGTTTGTCGATCGGGTAATTGCGCAGATGCCCCAGCCGCGAATAACCGGTACCGAAATCGTCGATCGCCAGCTGGACGCCCATCCGGTGTAACTGATCCAGCACGTCGTTGACGTTGATGCCATCCTTCATGATGATGGTTTCGGTGATTTCCAGCTCCAGGCAGGCCGCCGGCAAACCCGATTCATCCAGTGCGGCGCCGACGATGGCAGGCAAGTTTTTTTGCATGAATTGCGCCACCGACAAATTAACCGCCACCACCAGCTTGTAACCGGCGTCATGCCACCGCTGCGCCGCCAGGCAGGCATGCAGCAACACCCAGTTGCCGATCGGTATCATCAAACCGGCATCCTCCGCCACCGCGATAAAGCGCTCCGGCTTCAGCAAGCCCAGTGCCGGATGTTGCCAGCGGATCAGCGCTTCGGCGCCGACGATGGCGCCGCTGGACACATCAAGCGATGGCTGGAATTCCAGGATAAATTCATCGTTGTCCAGCGCGTGGCGCAAGCCGTTTTCAAAGGTCACCCGTTCGACGATCTGGGCATTCATGTCGGCGTTAAAGAATTGAAAGCCGTTGCGGCCGTTTTCCTTGGCGTGGTACATCGCGATGTCGGCGTTCTTGATCAATGTTTCCATGTCTTCGCCATCGCTGGGAAAGATGCTGACGCCGATCGAGGTCGACACGTGCAATTCGTATTCCGCGATCTGGTACGGCTGGGTCACCGCCTGCAGCACGCTGGCCGCCACATGCGCGGCCTGGTCGATGCCGCCGATATCGGCCAGGATGATGACGAACTCGTCGCCGCCCTGGCGGCTGACCGTATCGACGCCGCGCACGCAGTGCACCAGGCGCTGCGCCACTTCCTGCAGCAGCAAGTCGCCGACATGGTGGCCCATGGTGTCGTTGATGTTCTTGAAGTGATCCAGGTCGAGAAACAGGATGGCCAGCATGCTGTGCCGGCGGCGCGCCGCCACCAGCGCCAGGCTGAGCCGGTCGAGCAGCAAGACCCGGTTCGGCAAGTCGGTCAGGAAATCGTGTTCGGCCATGTGGCGCGTATGCTCTTCCGACTGCTTGCGGTCGGTAATGTCGGACAGGATCGCCATGTAATTGCTGATCTCGCCCTGGCTGTCGCGGATCGCCGTCAGCGACAGCCAGCCCGGATAGGAGGTGCCATCCTTGCGCTTGCCGAGGATTTCATCCTGCCAATGGTCGCTGCGCTCCAGCTCCGCCCAGATCTGGTGAAAAAAAAACTGTTCGTCGAGCTCCGAACGGTGCACGCTGAACAGCTTGCCGATCATGTCGCCAGCGTCAAAACCGGTGATCTCGGTATAAGCGCGGTTGACCGTGATCACCATGTGCTGGCGGTCGGTCACCAGGATCGCATCGCGCGCGTGCTCCATCACTTGCGCCGCCAGGTACAGCGAACGCTCGGTCAGCCTGCGCGCCGAGATATCGCGTATCACCGCATAAAACAGGTATTCGTGGTCCAGCGTGATCGACGTCAGCAAGACTTCGCCCCAGAACAGCTCGCCCTGGCACGTCAGGTAGCGCCAGTCGTAGCGGCAATTGCCGGTGGCATACACTTGCCTGGCCATGCGCGTACTCAAGCCGAGCGACAACTCGCCATCAGGCTGTTGCAGCGGCGAAAAATCGCACAAACGCTGCCCCAGCATGCGCAGTTTGCCGTCGCACTGGAACAAGGCCAGCGCGGCTGGATTGACATCGGTGATGTGCTCGTCCTGGATCAGCAGGATCGCATCGGCGGACTTGTCGAATAATTGGCGAAAATTGCCGCCCGCTTGTTGCAGCGCATCTTCTTCCTGCTTGCGCAAGGTGATGTCGACATCCATGCAAAAAATCTGGTGCAGCCGGCCGGCGCGAAACACCGGGTACATGCTGGAATAAATCCACAGCGTGGCGCCGTCGGCCTTGCTGACCAGCCAGTCGCGCGGCGCCTGCACCTTGCCCCCCAGCCACAGTTGCTCGATCTCGGCGGCAAACTCGGCCTTGCCTTCGCCATAGTCCAGCACACTCGCCAGCGGCTGGCCGATGGCGTTCAAGGCACTGGTCCCGTACAGTTCGGCGGCGCTGAGATTCCACACATGCACGATGCCGGCGCGGTCGAAACTGCGCACCGCAACCACCGGCGCCAGTTCAAGCGCATCGACCAGGCATGACAATGTTTCAAGTGCGATACTGGATGTGACTACCGAGGGAGACGACGCGCCGGAGGATAGTTCAGTAATGGAATCAGACACCCGGCACCTCGATGCAGAAAGCCGGCGTCAATCGGGCCGGTCGTACAATCATGCTCTCATTTTTGCGCGCTGGCCAATCCGCCTATTGACGCCCCTCAATGATGCTGGTGTATTCCTGTTTCATTCCAGCTTCACAATATCCCATATCGATCCATCATCCCTGCTTCCAGCCCCTCTCTTTGCCAGGCTGATAGCGTTATTCAAGACGCCATGGCGATAGATGGCGCAAACCGCCGGCGCATCGCTAATCATGATGAGTCCGATCATATTATTTATGCAATAATGCACAAGAATGCGGCAGCGATAGCCATCATCGCCGCCTGCCGCCTGCCCATGGTTTACGGTGCCCAGCGCCAGTGTAGTTCAAGGAAAACGAACAGCAGCCTGCGCTTGCACGAAGTACCGCGCTTTACACCCGGTTTCTGCATTTCAGGCCGGGTTTCCAGCATTCTGTCGCATTTCGATGGCTGGCAGGCTGGAAACTTCATAAAGTAACAACATGCGAAACGCCGCGCCGCAGCAAGGGAGCAGGCGTGTTCCCGTGCCAGGCAGGGCGTTTCGCTACCCCAGCAAGCGTATCGCTCCGGTTACCGCCCAAGGTCGCTTCATGCCGCGACCGCGCCGGAGGCGTATCCACCCCTAGATGAGAAGACCGATATGAAACTTGAGACCTTGCCGCCGTCATCCATCCAGTCCGCCCCCCGCGGCAAACGCTGGCGCGCGCCGGTGATCGGCCTGATTGTGCTGGGTCTGGCGGGTGCGGGCTGGAGCGTCATGCAGGCAAGACAAAAGCCGGCCGCCACGCTGGCCCAGCCAAGCCAGCAAGAAAAGAAAGCGGTCATCCATGAACTGGCGCGCAGCGACGTGGCCGCCATCGGGGCCCGCTCGCTGACCGTCAATTTACCGCTGTCCGGCTCGCTGACGCCGCTGACCCAGGCCACCATCAAGTCCAAGGTGTCCGGCGAAGTGCATGAAACCACGCTGCAGGAAGGCATGCAAGTGAGCGCCGGACAAGTGCTGGCGCGGCTCGACACGGCCGACCTGAAGGCCCGTTTGATGCAGCAGCAAGCCGCGCTCGACGAAGCGCAGGCGCGCTTGTCGCTGGCCAACAAGAATGAAGTCAACAACCTGGCCTTGCTGAAGCAAAAATACATTTCGCAAACCGCCTACGATACGACCCAGAACAATGTCGAACTGGCGCGCGCCAACGTCAAGTCGGCCGCCGCGACGCTCGAGATCGCGCGCATCGCGCTGGCCGACACGGTGATACGCGCGCCGATCGCCGGCATCGTCAGCAAGCGCCATGTGCAGGCCGGCGAAAAGCTGGCGCCCGACATGCCGGTCTACACCATCGTCAACCTGGCGCGGATGACGCTGGAAGCGCAAGTGCCGGCGTCGGAAATTCCGCGCATCAAGGTTGGCCAGCAAGTGACGTTCAAGGTCGACGGTTTCCAGGAGCGCGACTTTGCCGGCGCGGTGGTGCGCATCAACCCGACCACCGAGAGCGGTTCGCGCGCGATGCTGGTGTATATCTCGGTCGATAACCGCGATGGCGCCTTGCGCGGCGGGATGTTCGCCAAGGGCAATATCACCACCGAACGCTCGGCCGTGATGCCGCTGGTGCCGCTGGCCGCGCTGCGCAACGAGCAGGGCCGGCAGGTGGTGTACAAGATCGAACACGACAAGGTGGTGTCGCAACCGGTCAGGCTGGGCTTGCGCAACGACGATGAGGGTTATGCCGAAGTCACCGAGGGACTGGAGCAGGGCGCCAGCGTGATCGTCGCCAGGCTGGACGGCGTCAAGCCCGGCCACCGGGTGAAATTGCCGGCGCCCCCTGCCAGCACGGCTGAAACCAGGCCCGCGCTGAAGGGCTGAGCCATGTGGATCACTAAAACCAGTATCCAGAATCCGGTCTTCGCCACCATGGTGATGGTGGCGCTGATGGTGCTCGGCTTGTTTTCCTACAAGGGCCTGGGCATCGAAAGCATGCCCAGCGTGCAGCTGCCGTTCGCCGCGATCGAAGTCAATTATCCGGGTGCGTCGCCGGAAGCCGTCGAAAACGATTTGACGCGGCCGATCGAAGACATCGTCAACACCGTCAGCGGCATCAAGACCATCCGCGCCAACTCGTGGGAAGGCCGTTCCGGCGTCTACCTGGAATTCGAATTGTCGACCAATATGGACAAGGCGATGCAGGAATTGCGCGACAAGGTGGCGCTGGTGCGGCCGCGCTTCCCGAAGGAAGCCAAGGACCCGTTCATCGCGCGCGCCGAGGGCGACAATGAACGCCCCATCGTGCAACTGAGCCTGACTTCCAGCGGCCACAGCCTGCGCGACTTGTCGACCTTGACCGAACAAGTGATCACCAAGCGCTTCCAGAGCGTGGCCGGGGTCGGCCAGGTCAAATTGAGCGGCACCGCGTCGCGCCAGATCCTGATCAGCCTGAAACCGGTGGAACTGGCGGCGCAAGGCATCGGCGTCGATGAAGTGATCCGCGCGATCCAGGCCACCAATACCAACCTGCCGGCCGGCAGCATCAGCCATGGCGCCAGCGAACAGTTGGTGCGCGTCGAAGGCAAGATCAAGGATGCGCGCGAATTCGGCCGCATCATCGTGGCGCGCCGCGCCAACGGCGTGGTCTACCTGGACCAGGTGGCCGAAGTGATCGACGGCGAACAGGAGGAATTGTCGATTTCGCGCCTCAACGGCGAGCGCGCCATTTCGATCGAAATCACCAAGGTGCAGGACGCCAACGTGGTCGAAGTCGGCAACGGCATCGAACGGGTCGCCGCCGAACTGCAAAAGACCCTGCCGGCCGATATCAGACTGCGCGTGCTGGACGATGAATCGGTGCGCGTGCAAAGCCAGCTCGACAACGTCAAGCGCACCATCATCGAAGGCGCCGTGCTGACCATGGTGATCGTGTTCCTGTTCCTGCATTCGTGGCGCAGCACCATCATCACCGGCCTGACGCTGCCGATCTCGGTGATGGCCAGCTTCATCGCCATGAAGGCGTTCGGTTTTACGCTGAACTTCCTGACCTTGATGGCGCTGTCGCTGTGCATCGGCTTGCTGATCGACGACGCCATCGTGGTGCGCGAAAACATCGTGCGCCACCTCGGCATGGGCAAGAACCATTACAAGGCGGCCAACGACGGCACCAATGAAATCGGGCTGGCGGTAATGGCGACCACGTTTGCGATCGTCGCGGTATTCGTGCCGGTGGCGTTCATGCAAGGCATCATCGGCCGCTTCTTCCTGCAGTTCGGCATCACCGTCGCGGTAGCCGTGCTGGTGTCGCTGTTCGTCAGCTTCACGCTCGACCCGATGCTGTCGTCGGTGTGGCGGGACCCGCTCAAGGACCGCTTCAAGTATGCGCCGTGGCTGGGCCGTTTCATGGCCTGGATCGAGCACGGCATCGACCACTTGCACGTCTGCTACGGCAAGGTACTGGCACTGGCGCTGCGCTGGCGCAAGATGACGCTGGCGGTGGCGTTCGCGCTGTTTGGCGGCAGCATCCTGCTGGTGCCGATGATAGGCGGCGAAATGTTTCCGGAAACCGACCAGGGCTGGATCAACCTGAGCTTCAAGACGCCGGTCGGCTCCAGCCTGGAATACACCGACAGCAAGGTGCGGCAAGTCGAGGATGCGTTGAAGGAGTTCCCGGAAATCGACAGCCGGCTGGCGGTGGTCGGCACCCAGGACGGCCGCAATACCGCGCGCGTCGATTTGAAACTGACCGACATCAAGCTGCATCCGCGCCGCTCGCAACAGGAACTGGAAAAGCTGATCCGCGAACGCTTGCAGCCGATCGCCGGCATCCGTTTGTCGGTCGGCCAGAAACCGATCTTCATCGCGATACTCGGCACCGACGAAGGCAAGCTCGACGACGTAGCGCACCGCCTGATGGACAAGATGCGCGCGATCAAGGGATTGGCCGACATGGAATACAGCCAGGAAGGCGCCAATCCGTCGACCACCGTCAAGATCAATAATGAACTGGCCAGCGACCTCGGTTTGTCGGTGCAGCAGATCGGCGCCGCGCTGCGGCCGTTCGTGGCCGGCGACACCGTCAGCCACTGGCTGGCCGCCGATGGCCAGAACTATGACGTCAACGTGCAATTGCCGAAATCGGGACGCCAGAAAGTAGCCGACCTGGCCGACCTGGCGCTGGCGTCCAGCAAGCTCGACGCCGACGGCAAGCCGGTGATGGTGCCGCTGCGCCAGGTGGTCGAATTCATCCCCTCGTCCAGCCCGCAAGTGCTGAAGCGCCAGGCGCTGCAACGCCGCGTCGCGATCTATGCCGGCGTCGAAGGCCGGCCGGCCGGCGACGTCGATGGCGACGTGCAAAAAGCCATCAAGGCGATCGAGCTGCCGGCCGGCGTGCGCTTCGACATCGCCGGCAATGCGCAGCAAATGCAGGAAACCATGGCCAGCGCCGGTATCGCGCTGGCCATCGCCATCATCTTCATTTACCTGGTGCTGGCGTCGCAGTTCGGCAGCTTTTTGCAGCCGGTCGCGATCATGGTGTCGCTGCCGCTGTCGCTGATCGGCGTGCTGGCGGCGCTGCTGGCGACCGGCAGCACGCTGAATATTTTCTCGGTGATCGGCTTCATCATGCTGATGGGACTGGTGACCAAGAATGCGATCCTGCTGGTCGATTTCACCAACCATGCGCAGCGCGGCGGCAAGGGCCAGGTCGAGGCCATCATGGAAGCGGGCCAGGTGCGTTTGCGGCCTATCCTGATGACCACGCTGGCGATGGTGTTCGGCATGCTGCCGATGGCGATCGGCATGGGCGACGGCGGCGAAACGCAAGCGCCGATGGGCCGCGCGGTGATCGGCGGCGTGCTGACCTCGACGCTGCTGACGCTGGTGGTGGTGCCGGTGGCCTACACCTACCTCGACAGCTGGGGCAAACGGGCGGCGCGCTACTTCAAGGGCAACCATGAAGAAGAACACGGCGCAGTGCAGCCGGCGGCGCTGGACAAACCGGCGCCGGACGCGACATAAACCCTCGCATGGCGGCTTCGACGCAGCCGCCATATGCCTGCGCGCCGCTCCCTGAAGACTTGTTCAGTTGACATGGGTTGGATGCGTGGCTAGACTCTGTCCATTATTCATTTATGGAGTTACTCGTGGGTGCTTGTTCCAGTGACAGTAGTCGATTATTGATCGGCGATCAGCCTTAGCAAGACGCGCGACTGCGCACGCCTTGCCCCGGCAAGGTGTGTTTTCTCCAGCGGCCGATTTCAGCGCCGCCCACATCTCCCCCATCGTTCAATCAGCAATCGGCTACTGGCCGATGTGATGGCCGGCCCTATGCCGGCCCGCCGCAAGCGTCGCCTGTAATTCCCCTCGGGAGTCGGTGATGATCTGGTATGACTTTGCGCTGCGCGTCGCCGCCGCGCTGATCCTTGGCGCCTTGATCGGCGCCGAACGGCAACTGCGCCAGCGCATGGCCGGCTTGCGCACCAATGCGCTGGTGTCGGTCGGCGCGTCGCTGTTCGTCATGGTGTCGGTGCTCGAAGGCGGCCCGGAAGGCCATTTGCGCATCGCCGCGCAAGTGGTGTCCGGCATCGGCTTTCTGGGCGCCGGCGTGATCATGCGCGAAGGCATGAGCGTGCGCGGCTTGAACACCGCCGCCACGCTGTGGTGCTCGGCCGCCGTCGGCATCTTGTCCGGCCTCGGCTACAGCGTCCATGCGGCGATCGGCACCGTGTTCGTGCTGGCGGCCAACCTGGTGTTGCGCAGCATCGCCCAGCGCATCAACGCCCACGGCAGCGCGGCCGGCATCGAAACGGAAAGCATTTACCGCGTCAGCGCCGTATGCCACGCGGAAGAGGAAGTCCAGGTGCGCAATATGGTGCTGGGCATGATCAGCGGCATGCCGGCGCTGATGCTGCAATCGCTGCACAGTGAAGACGCGCCGCAGGCGGGCAAGATCGAAGTGCGCGCCGACCTGCTGACCACGCCCGGCCATTTGTCGCTGCTGGAGCAAATCGTCAGCCGGGTCAGTCTCGAAGGCGGCGTGTCGGCGGTACGCTGGGCGCTGGTCAACAATGCGGAATTTGTAGCGGAAAGAGGTGTGTGATGAACATGTTGAACTGGATCTTCAAGCGTGGCGCCAAGTGGAACCTGAAACCGTCGCAGCGTCGCGACAATAATACCTTCGGCTTGTCGGCCTATCGCCTGACCGTCACCTGCCCGTCGTCCGAAGCGGACCAGATCGTCCACCTGCTGCTGCAGGAATTGCAACTGGTCGGCTTGAGCCCGTCGCAAATCCTGCGTGTATGGGACGACAGCAAAAGCATGGTGAAACTGGTGGCGCTGGTGATGTGCCAGATCGCCCAGCGCATCGGCCTGGTGCGCTTCGTCAACCGCGCCGGCGCCATGCCGCAAGTGCGTCATGTGCGCTGGGAAGGCGTCGCGCCAGCCGCCTGAAGTGTTGGAGATTATTCCACTACCTTGCTCCCGGCCGGCAAGCGTATTGTGAACAGCGCGCCGCCGCCGGGCCGGTTCGACGCTTCGATGCGGCCGCCATACGCATGCACGATCGATTGCGACAGCGCCAGTCCCAGGCCGAAGCCCGGCGCCGCGCCGGCGCGCGCCTTGGCGCCGCGGTAAAAGCGCTCGAACAGGTGCGGCAATTCATCGACGCCGATGCCGGGGCCGGCGTCGGCCACATTGATCAGCGCATCGACGCCGTCGGTGCACAGGCTGACGAACACTTCACTGTCCGGCGGCGAAAACTTGACCGCGTTATCGAGCAAATTGGCCAGCACCAGGCCGACCGGCCCCGGTGCCACGCGCGCGCTGACCGGCGGCGAGTCGCTGCACACCAGACGGATGCCGCGCGCGCCGGCCACCATGTCGAGCCGGCGCGCCGCCTCCTCGGCCAGCGGGTTGAGCAGCATGACTTCGGCGCCGCCGCGCTCCTGGCCGACGTCGAGCCGGGTCAGCATCAGCAATTCCTCGACCAGCAGCGTCAGGCGCTGGACCTCGTCCAGGCAGGAACCCAGCGCACCGACATACTCGGCGCTGTCGCGCGGACGGCGCAGCGTGATTTCGATTTCGGTGCGCAGCCGCGACAGCGGCGAACGCAATTCGTGCGAGGCGTCGGCGGTGAAACGGCGCTGCGCATCGAAGCCCTGCTCCAGCCGTTCCAGCATATCGTTCAGGGTATCGACCAGGCTGCCGATTTCATCTTGCGTGCCGGGATGCGGCAAGCGCTGGCCCAGGCTCGATTCGCCGATCAGGTGCGCCTGCGACACCACCTCGGCGATCGCCAGGAACACCCGCCGCGTCAGCATTTCGCCGGCCATGCCGACCGCCACCAGCAAGGCCAGCGCCATCGCGCCGAACAGCATGGTGGCCGACGACAGCACGTGGTTGACGTCGTCCAGCGAACCGGCCACCTGCACCGCCATATGGTTGCCGCCGACATGCATCGGCAGCGACACCATGCGCAGCGGCTCGTCGCCGAATTTGGTCAGCGTCTGGAACACGGTTTCGCCAGCCGCCAGCCGGGCCAGCAAGGCCGGCGTGGCCGGCAGTTGCGCCGCTTCCAGGTTGCGGCTGCGCGCCAGCACGCGGCCGTCGCCGTCGATGATTTGCACCAGCCGGTCCAGCCGCGCCAATGACGGCGGCGCCACGCCGGCCGGCAATTCATGCACGCTGACCGGCTGGCGGCCGGCCGCCGGCAGCATCGCCATCTCGGTTTCGCCCAGCGCCAGCAGCGCCGCGTCGAGCTGGCTGTGCACCGCGCGCGACAAGCCCCAGTACGCGGCCAGCGCGGCAAAGGCGACCACCGCGACGATCGCGGCCAGATGGGCCAGCGCCAGGCGCTTGCGAAAACTAAGCACCGGGATGATCCGCCGCCAGGCGGAAACCGCGTCCGCGCACCGTCTGGATCAGCGCCGGTTTGCCGGGCGGGTCCAGCTTGCCGCGCAAATTCCGGATATGCACGTCGATCAGGTTATCCAGGCCGATCAGGTCGGCCTGCCAGATCTGCTCGGCCAGCCGCGCGCGGCTGACCACTTCGCCGGCCTGGCGCATCAAAATCAGCAGGATCGCGTATTCCTTCGGCGTCAGGTCGAGCTCGGTACCGGTGCGCGTGACGCGGTGGCTGACCGGGTCCAGCGTCAGGTCGGCCAGCGTCAGCACCAGCGGCCGGCTGATGTCGGAGCGGCGCAGCAAGGCGCGTATGCGGGCCAGCAATTCCTCAAACTCGAACGGCTTGGTCAGGTAATCGTCGGCGCCGGTATTCAGGCCGGCGACCCGGTCGCTGGTCGCGTCGCGCGCGGTCAGCATCAGGATCGGCGTCTGGATGCCGCGCGCGCGCAGGTCGCGGCACAGCACGATGCCCTCCTTGCCCGGCAACATCCAGTCCAGCACGATCAAGTCGTAATCCATGCTGAAGCTTTCATCCTCGCCCTCTTCGGCCGAATGCACCATGTCGACCACGAAGCCCTCTTCCTGCAAGCCGCGCGCCAGCAGGCGCGCCGCCTTGCGGTCATCTTCCACCAATAGAATTCTCATATTTCCTGCCATTTCTCGTTGCCGGACCGATTGCACAAATTGCACCATATCGCCGGCTATTCTACAGGCCATCTTCCAGGCGATTTCCATTCTGAAGAAGGATTCAGGCTTTCTTGGGATGATCTTCAGCAGTGCTTTGTTATTCTCTCGGCGACTGAACGTTTTGTCAGGCGCTCTGAGTCAATGCAGCAAATCGTCACCATATCCACGCCGCCACGGCGCCCCCATCATCAACAGGAGAAAGCTTGGACCCCGACTCGAGTTATCCACCCTGCCGAACAGGTAGCGCGTTCATTGTAGTCTGATTTTCCCTCCGTTTTTTATAGATGGCGCGGGTCAGGACGATTCAAACCCGCGCGGATGTTTCACCGGCCGGCCAGCGCGCCGCCCGGCCGGCATATCCCCCTCTTCGGCACTGTACCCATCGCCGCACGCCCGGTTCCCGGAGTGCGCGGCGCGCATGCGCACACGCCATCCAACCCAACCACAAGGATGATCGAGATGACATCGATACGCCATATGAATTTGCGCACCTGGTGCGCCTTCGCAGTCGCCTGCGCCACCTTGACGGCCTGCGGCCGGCACAGTCCGACAGCCGCCGCTGCAGTACAGGAAAACAATAGCGCGCCGCTGCACCGGGCCGACGGCAGCATCGAAGTGCCGGCCGCTTCGCCGCTGCGCCAGCGCCTGCAAGTGGCGGCCGTGACGGAACAGGATATCGCCAGCGCCATCGGCGCGCCCGGCACCATCGAGGCGATGCCGGAAAAACTGGTCAGGATCACGCCGCCGCTGGCCGGCCGCATCCTCAAGATACAGCGCTCGCTGGGCGACGCCGTCAAGCTGGGCGAGCCGCTGTTCACGCTCGATTCGGCCGAGCTGAGCGCGGCCCACGGCGAGTACAGCAAGGCCCGCTCGGCGCTGCTGCAGGCGCGCCAGGACCTGGAGCGCCAAAAGACGCTGTTCGACGCCGACATCGTCGCGCGCAAGGATTACGAAGCGGCCCAGGCCACCTACGACCAGGCCAATAGCGACGCCCGTTCCAGCGCCGACAAGCTGGCCCAGTTCGGCGCCAGCCTGCACAGCGCATCGCAGCGCGACTATGTGCTGCGCTCGCCGATCGCCGGCCGCGTGATCGAGATGAACGGCGCCCAGGGCGGCTACTGGAACGATATCAACGCGCCCGTCATGACGGTGGCCGACCTGTCCACCGTGTGGCTGTCGGCCGGCGTCGCCGAGAAAGATGTGGCGCAAGTCGCGGTCGGCCAGAAGGCCGGCATCACGCTGAGCGCCTATCCGGGCCAGGTATTCGACGGCAAGGTCGCGTATGTCGGCGAAGTGCTGGACCCGGACACGCGCACCGTCAAGGTGCGGGTGGCGATCGCCAACCCGGACGGCAAATTCCGCCCCGGCATGTTCGCCCACGCCGACTTCACCGCGAGCAGCCACCGTGGCCTGGCGGTGCCGGCCGCGGCGCTGCTGCAAAACGGCTTGTACACCCGGGTGCTGGTGGAGCGCGCGCCGCTGCGCTTCGAACCGCGCGTGGTCAAGGCCGGCGCCACGCTCGGCGGCCAGGTGGAAATCGTCTCGGGACTGAAGGCCGGCGAACGCATCGTCGTGAAGGAAGGAGTGCTCCTGAATGATTGATTCCTTCATCACCACCTGCTTCAAGCGGCGCGGCATCGTCTGGCTGGTGCTGCTGTTCGTCACCCTGTACGGCATCTATAGCTGGAAGCAATTGCCGATCGAAGCCTACCCGGACATCGCCGACGTCACCTCGCAAATCGTGACCCAGGTGCCGGGCCTGGGCGCCGAGGAAATCGAGCAGCAGATCACCATTCCGCTGGAACGGGCGCTGCTCGGCACGCCCGGCATGCATGTGCTGCGCACCCGCAGCCTGTTCGCGCTGTCGCTGATCACCGTGGTGTTCGACGATGGCAGCGACGGTTATTTCACCCGCGAGCGCCTGCAGGAGCGGCTGATCTCGGTCACGCTGCCGTACGGCGCCAAGCCGGGCCTCGACCCTTATACGTCGCCGACCGGCGAGATTTACCGCTATACGCTGGAATCGAAGACGCGCAGCCTGCGCGAGCTGTCGGAGCTGCAATTCTGGACCGTCATCCCGCGCCTGCAAAAAGTGCGCGGCCTGGCCGACGTCAGCAATTTCGGCGGCCTGACCACCCAGTTCATGCTGGAACTCGATCCGGCCCGCCTGACCCAGTACGGCTTGACGCTGGGCCAGGTCAAGGACGCCATCAACGCCAACAACAGCAGCGGCGGCGGCAGCGTGATCGACCGCGGCCAGCAATCGTACGTGGTGCGCGGGGTCGGCCTGCTGCATTCGCTGAACGACATGGGCAACGTGGTGGTCAGCACCAAAAACGGCGTGCCGGTGCTGATCAAGGATCTCGGCCGACTGGCTTACGGCAACGTGGAGCGGCGCGGCATCCTCGGCAAGGACAACAATCCCGATACCATCGAGGGCATCGCGCTGCTGCTGAAGGAATTCAACCCGTCCGAAGCGCTGGTCGGGGTGCATGCGGCGGTGCAGGACTTGAACGACAACCTGCTGCCGAAGGATGTCAAGGTGGTGCCTTACCTGGACCGCACCTCGCTGATCGACGCCACGCTGCACACGGTCAGCTCGACGCTGGCCGAAGGCATGCTGCTGGTGGCGCTGGTGCTGCTGCTGTTCCTCGGCAGCCCGCGCGCGGCGGCGATCGTCGCGCTGACGATTCCGCTGGCGCTGCTGATCGCCTTCATCTTCATGCACCATTTTAAGATTCCGGCCAACCTGCTGTCGCTCGGCGCGATCGACTTCGGCATCCTGGTCGACGGCGCGGTGGTCCTGCTGGAAAATATACTGCGCCGCCGCGAACAGCAGCAAGACCGGCCGCTGACGGCGCAGGACGCGGTGCAGGCCACGCTGCAAGTGGCCAAGCCTATCGTGTTCGGCATGACCGTCATCATCGCCGCCTACCTGCCGCTGTTCGCCTTCCAGCGCATCGAATACAAGCTGTTTTCGCCGATGGCGTACGCGGTCGGTTCGGCGCTGCTGGGCGCGCTGGTGGTGGCGCTGACGCTGATCCCGGGCCTGGCCTGGCTGGCGTTCCGCAAGCCGCGCCGCATGTTCCACAACCCGGTGCTGGAAAAACTGTCGGCGCTGTATGCCGGCTTCCTGCAGCGCGCCATCGGCAAGCGGCGCTGGGCCATCGGCGTGTGCGGCGCCGCGCTGGCCGGCTTGCTGGTGCTGGGCGGCACCATCGGCCGCGACTTCCTGCCGTACCTGGACGAGGGTTCGCTGTGGCTGCAAGTGCAGATGCCGTCCGGGATCACGCTCGACAAGGCGTCCGACATGGCCAGCGAATTGCGCCGCGCCACGCTGGAATTCCCGGAAGTGTCGTACATGGTCACGCAGACCGGCCGCAACGACGACGGCACCGATTACTGGACCCCGTCGCACATCGAGGCCAGCGTCGGCCTGAAGCCGTACCGGGAATGGCCTTCGGGCATGAGCAAGCAGGACTTGATCGCCAGGCTGGGCGAACGCTATAAAAAAATGCCGGGCTATAGCGTGGCCTTCATGCAGCCGATGATCGACGGCGTGCAAGACAAACTGTCCGGCGCGCACAGCGACCTGACGGTGAAGATTTTCGGCGACGACCTGGAGCAGGTGCGCGCCATCGCCGGCAAGGTCGCCGACACCTTGCGCGGCGTGCCGGGCGCGTCCGACGTCGCGGTCGACGTCGAACCGCCGCTGCCGAACCTGAAGGTCGAACTGGACCGCGCCGCCGCCGCGCGCTATGGCATCAACGCGGCCGACGTATCCGACCTGATCTCGACCGGCATCGGCGGCGCGCCGGTGGGCCAGATGTATATCGCCGAAAAAAGCTACGACATCACGGTGCGCTTCCCGCCCGAGCTGCGTTCCAGCCCGGACGCGGTGGCCAACCTGATGCTGAGCACCGCGACCGGCGCCAAAATCCCGCTGGCCCAGGTCGCGAAGATCAGCACCACCTCGGGCGAAAGCGTGATCGTGCGTGAAATGGCGCGCCGCAACATCATCGTCCGCCTGAACGCCCGCGGCCGCGACCTGGCCAGCTTCCTGGCCGAGGCGCAGCCGCTGGTCGAGCGGGCCGTCCAGTACGACCACCAGCGCATCCAGGTCGAATGGGGCGGCCAGTTTGAAAACCTGCAGCGCGCCGAGGCGCGGCTGGCGATCATCCTGCCGATGACGCTGGGCGCCATGTTCCTGCTGCTGTTCGGCCAGTTCCGCAACCTGCGCCAGCCCGCGCTGGTGCTGCTGGCGGTGCCGCTGGCGATGCTGGGCGGCCTGGCCGCGCTGCACTTGCGCGGCATGACGCTGAACGTGTCGAGCGCGGTCGGCTTCATCGCGCTGTTCGGGGTGGCGGTATTGAACGCGGTGCTGATGCTGGCGCAAATCAACCGGCTGCGCATCGCCGAGGGCAGGGATTTATTGGCGGCGGTGCTGGAAGGCGCGCGCGACCGCATGCGGCCGGTGCTGATGACGGCCACCGTGGCGGCGCTGGGACTGACCCCGGCCATGCTGGCCACCGGCCTCGGCAGCGACGTGCAGCGTCCGCTGGCGACGGTGGTGGTGGGCGGCCTGGTGACCGCCACCGCGCTGACGCTGTTGCTGCTGCCGGCGCTGTATTACCTGATCGAAGCGCGGGTCCTGGCGCGCGCACCGAAAAATCAAGGAGTGGATCATGAAGAAATCTAACCGTACCAGCCTGATGCTGCTAGGCGTCGCCGTGATGCTGCAAGGACTGCCGACGGCACACGCCGGCACGCCGCTGCGGTTTGCCGACTACCTCGACGCGGTCGAGAAAAACAGCCTGGACTTGCAGGCGCAGCACGAAAACGTGACGTCGGCGCAAGCCGGCATCGGCATCGCCGGCATCCGGCCCGACCCGGTGTTTGCCTATGGCGCGTCGCGCGAACTGGTGCGCACGGCGGGCAGCAACCGTCCGGTGACGCATAACCCCAGCCTGGCTTTTACGATTGAAACAGGCGGCAAGCGCGATGCGCGCATCAAGGCGGCGCGCAGCAACCTGAGACTGGCCGAAGAGACGGTGGCTGGCTTCAAGAGCGATTTGTACAATAGCTCGGCGGCGGCGTTCGCCGAGGCGTGCCGCACCCGCGACGTGCTGGCCCGCAAGGAGCAAACCGTCAAGGCGCTGTCCGAGGTGGTGCGGGTCAACCAGGTCCGTAACAAGACCGGCGACGTGGGCGGGCTGGAATTGCTGCAGTCGCGGGTCGAGCGCGACCAGTTCAAGGCCGACGTGGTGCAGGCGCGCAGCGATGCGGCGGCGGCCATGCTGAACCTGTCGCCGCCGCTGGGCCGCAATATCGGCGAACTGTTTCCGAGTCCGGAACTGGCGTGCGAATTCAGCGCCTTCCACGAGGGCGACGATGCCGGCGCGCTGATCCCGCAAGCATTGAACCGGCGCGGCGACGTGCGCATCGCCCGCGCCACGCTGGACAACCTGCGCGACGGCGCGTCGCTGGCGCGCGCCAACCGCTCGGTCGATCCGACCGTGACGGTCGGTATCAGCGCGCTGCGCGGTTATCCGGAAGGCATCGACGCCAGCGGTGAACCGACCGACGCTACCTCCCGTTCGCGGGTACTGAGCGTGTCGCTGTCGGTCCCGATTCCGCTGTCGCGGCGCGACAAGGGCGACCTGGTGCAAGCCGAGTCGCTGGTCACGCAAGCGATGCTGGGCTTGCGCCAGGCCGAACTGAAGGCGGAAACCGAGGTGCGCATCGCGCAAAACCAGTTCATGGCGGCGCGCGACAACCTGACGCGCTACCATGAATCGGTGCTGGCCGATGCGCAGAAAGTATTGGACGGCATGCGCGTTTCGTATTCCAATGGCAATGCGTCGATTCTCGAACTGCTGTCCGCGCAACGCTCCGCCGACGACGCCTGGCAGGCGTATCTGCAAGCCCGCGCCGACCTGGCCACCGCAACGGTGCAGCTGCAACTGTCGATCGGGCAGCGGCCGGCGCTTTAAGAGCCTATCCCAGTAGTGAGCGTCTTCTGCTGGCCGCGCATCAGGAGCGCGGACCAGGCGTGAGGAGGACGCGTGGCGGG
>NZ_HG322949.1:839969-951728 GCF_000723165.1 Janthinobacterium agaricidamnosum NBRC 102515 = DSM 9628 | reverse complement strand
GCGCATCAGCAGCGCGGACCAGGCGTGAGGAGGACGCGTGGCGGGCCACGCGACGACGAGCAACGCAGTCCCCGCTACTGAGGGGCGCCAGAAGAGGGCGTATTCATCTACTGGGATAGGCTCTAAGTAACCCCCAATAAATTATTGTGATTTCTGACTGCCATAACCGACGCTCTGCGGTGTTGCTCGCTGCTAGCAGTGCTCGCACTGCGTCGCAACGAGCGCCTTGCAGAGCATCCGGTTCTGTTCGTCATAAATTCACAATAATTTCCCGAGAATTACTTAACAGGAGTACAGCATGAAACTGTTCAAGAACCTGTCGGGACGGCTGCTGTCCTGGCGCGAGCTGGGCCGCAATTTTCATTTGCGGCCGATCGGCGACGCGGCCACGCCCGGCAAACTGGCGCGCGCCGTGCCGCAGCGCATGGCGAACGACTTGATGCGGGCGTCGCGGGAAGACCTGGCGGCCGTGCTGGTGCGGCTGCGCACCAGCGAACATGGCTTGAGCGGCGCGCAAGTGAAGGCGGTGCGGCTGCGCAGCGGCAGCAACCAGATCGCGCATGAAAAGCCGCTGCCATGGTGGCGCCACTTGTGGCTGTGCTACCGCAACCCGTTCAACCTGCTGCTGACGGCGCTGGTGCTGCTGTCGTTCTTCAACGACGATACCAAGGCCACCTGGGTCATCGCCAGCATGGTCTTGCTGTCGACGCTGATCCGTTTTGTCGTCGAGGGCCGTTCGCACCGCGCCGCGCTGCGCCTGCAGGTCATGGTCGGCAATACCGCCAGCGTGATCCGGCGCGACTTGTCGGATGACGCGGCGGCCGACGCGCGGCGCTACTTCAACCTGCGCATGCCGGCGCGCGCATCGCGCCAGATCGAAGTGCCGTTCAGCCAGCTGGTGCCGGGAGAAATCATCGTGCTGTCGGCCGGCGACATGATCCCGGCCGATTGCCGCGTGCTGGAAGCGAAGGATCTGTTTGTCAGCCAGGCCGCGATGACCGGCGAGTTTCTGCCGGTCGAGAAGTTCGCCGAACGGCAGCGCTTCGCCGGCGACAATCCGCTCGACCTCGACAACCTGCTGTACATGGGCACCAACGTGGTCTCGGGCAGCGCCATGGCGGTGGTGCTGGCGGTCGGCGGCGCCACCTATTTCGGCGCCATCGCGGCCCGCCTCGGCGCGGCCGGACGCGCGCCGACCGCGTTCCAGGCCGGCGTCAACAGCGTCAGCTGGCTGCTGATCCGCTTCGCGCTGGTGATGACGCCGTTCGTCTTGCTGGTCAACGGCGCGGCGCGCGGCGACTGGGGCCAGGCGTGCCTGTTCGCGCTGTCGGTGGCGGTCGGCCTGACGCCGGAAATGCTGCCGATGATCGTCACCTCGGCGCTGGCCAGGGGCGCGACGCTGCTGGCGCGCAAGCGGGTGATCGTCAAGCGCCTCGATGCGATGCAAAACTTCGGCGCGATGGATGTGCTGTGCACCGACAAGACCGGCACGCTGACGCAGGACCGGATGATACTGGCGCGCCACACCGACGCCTTCGGCGGCGACAACCCCGAGGTGTTCAGGCTGGCCTTCCTGAACAGCCATTTCCAGACCGGCTTGAAAAACCTGCTCGACACGGCGCTGCTGATGCACATGCCGGCCGAGACCGCGCTGCACATCAGGCAACAGTACGCCAAGGTCGATGAAGTGCCGTTCGACTTCCAGCGCCGCCGCATGTCGGTCATCGTCGATGACGGCAACGGCGAGCGGCAGCTGGTTTGCAAGGGCGCGGTCGAGGAAATCCTGTCGGTGTGCAGCCGGGTGCGCCAGGGCGGCGGCACGGTGGCGCTCGACAAGGGCATGCTGGAGCGGCTGCTGCGCGTCACGCGCGACTTGAACGAGGAAGGCTTGCGGGTGGTGGCGGTGGCGGTGCGCACCGCGGCGCCGGATCAAACGGTGTTCTCGGTCGATGATGAAAGCGGCCTGACGCTGGCCGGCTACCTGACCTTCGTCGATCCGCCCAAGGACAGCGCGGCGCCGGCGCTGGCGGCGCTGGCCGCCCATGGCGTGACGGTCAAGGTGCTGACCGGCGACAATGAACTGGTGACCGCCAAGATTTGCCGCGAGCTGGGGCTGGTCATCGACGGCATGGTGCTGGGACCGCAAATCGAGCGCATGAAGGATGACCAGCTGGCCCGCGTGGCACAGAAAAACACGGTCTTCGCCAGGCTGACGCCGCTGCACAAGGAGCGCCTGGTGACGGCCTTGCGCGGCAACGGCCACATCGTCGGTTTCATGGGCGACGGCATCAACGACGCGGCGGCGCTGCGCGCGGCCGACATCGGCATTTCGGTCGACAGCGCGGTCGATATCGCGCGCGAGGCGGCCGACATCATCTTGCTGGAAAAGGATTTGATGGTGCTGGAAGCGGGCGTCATCGAAGGCCGCAAGACGTTCAGCAATATGCTGAAATATATCCGCATCACGGCCAGCTCGAACTTCGGCAACGTGTTTTCGGTGCTGGTGGCCAGCGCATTCTTGCCATTCCTGCCGATGCTGCCGCTGCATTTGCTGGTGCAAAACCTGCTGTACGACATTGCCCAAATCGCCCTGCCGTTCGACCAGGTGGACCGCGAATTGCTGGCCAAACCGCTGCAATGGAATCCGCGCGGCATCGGCCGCTTCATGCTGTTCTTCGGCCCGCTCAGTTCGCTGTTCGACATGGCGACATTTGCGCTGATGTGGTTGGTGTTCGGCGCCAACACGGTGGCCAGCCAGGGCTTGTTCCAGTCGGGCTGGTTTGTGGTCGGCTTGCTGACGCAAACGCTGGTGGTGCATTTGATACGCACGCCAAAACTGCCGTTCATCCACAGCATCGCGGCATGGCCGGTGCTGGCCATGACCGGCATCGTGATGGCAGTCGGCATTTATTTGCCGATGGGACCGATGGCCGGCTATTTCAAGCTGGAAGCGTTGCCGCTGCTGTACTTCCCGTGGCTGGCCGGCATCCTGCTGTGCTACGCCATCGTGACGACCGGACTGAAGCGGTTTTATATCCGCAAGTTCGGCTGGCAATAAGATAGCCGCCCATCAAGCTTGCTTGCGGGTAATGGGTTCCCCCCATTCCCGCAAGCCCTGCTTCAATTATGCAGGCTCGGCCGGGGTATCGCCGGCAGCCGCGGCATCTTGAACAGGCTCATCTTCTGCATCCCCGCCGGCGCCGTCTTCAGGCTTGGGATTGTTCTTCGCCTCCAGCTTGCGCCTGGCTTTTTCCTCGGCTTTCTTCTTCTTTTCCAACTCTTTTTGTCGTTTTTCGTACTGGAAATTTGTCTTTGCCATTTACTACCTCTTTAGTTTTTGATATCACAAACGAATGCATATGAAGCACATTATGACGCAGATATGGCAAATGCAAATTTTTCAGCCGCGGGGATGATGCTGCGCATGCAGCAGCTTCAAGCGCTCGCGCGCCACATGGGTGTAAATTTGGGTGGTCGAAATATCTGAATGGCCCAGCAATAGTTGCACGACACGCAAGTCGGCGCCATGGTTCAGCAAATGGGTCGCGAATGCGTGGCGCAAGGTATGCGGCGACAGCGGCGCGCTGATGCCCGCCTTCAGTGCATGTTTCTTGATTAACACCCAAAACATTTGCCGCGTCATCGGCCCGCCGCGCCGCGTGACGAACAGCGCGTCATCGGCCTGGCCGCCGAGTATCAGACCGCGCGCCTCTTGCAGGTAGCGTTCGATCCACAGCCGGGCTTGCTCGCCGAAGGGCACCAGCCGCGTCTTGGCCCCCTTGCCGGTGATGCGCAGCACGCCGTCGTTCAAGCTCAGCTCGACGCTTTTCAAGTCCACCAGTTCCGACACCCGCAAGCCGCTAGCGTACATCAATTCGAGCATGGTGCGTTCGCGCAGGCCCAGCGGCGTGGACACGTCCGGCGCGGCCAGCAACGCCTCGACTTGCGCTTCGCTGAGCGTATGGACAAAGCGCGTGGCTTGTTTCGCCGACACCATCTTGAGGCAGGGATCGATGGTGATCTGTTTTTGGCGCAAGGCCATCTGGTAAAACCGTTTCAATACCGACAGGCGCCGGTTCGACGAACTGGGCTTGCTGTCTTCATGGCGCGCGGCAAAATAATCCTGCAAGTCGCTGGTGCCGACCTGCAGCAAATTGTCGCGCCCGGGCCGTGTCACTTCCAGCCAGCGCACGAACAGACGCAAGTCGCGCCGGTAAGCGTCGAGGGAATTCTTCGATAATCCATCTTCCAGCCACAGGCTGTCGCAAAACTCGTCGATCAGGGAGCCATTATCGAGCGCCATCAATACCCCTCGACGCCTTCATGGGCCAGCAGCCAGCGCTTGACGCCGAGATGAAAACCGTTGGCCTCGTCGTGGTTGGAAAAACCGCCCAGCCCGCCCGCCGCGGTGACCCGGTGGCACGGAATAATCACCGGATACCAATTCGCGCCGCAGGCCTGGCCGACCGCCTGCGCCGCCGACGGCAATTGCCTGGCCAGCTGGCCGTAGGTCGCGACGTGGCCGCGCGGGATCGCGCGGATCGCCTGCCAGACGCGGTTCTGGAACGGCGTGCCGGCCGGCGCCAGCGGCAAGTCGAAGACGAAGTCGGGATCGCTGAAATAACGCTGCAATTGCACTGCCGCCTGTTCGCTGACGCTGTCGTGGCCGTCCTTTTCGTCGAAATGCGGCGGCAGGTAAACCAGCTCGCGCAACAGGCCCGCTACGCTGCGGATGCCGACCGCGCCGAACGGCGCCGCGACGATGGCGGAAAAGAATGCGCTACCTTGTTGTTTTTTCATAACACTTGTCATTTTGCTGTGACCGAAATACCACGATCCGTGGCATACCCAGGCTGTCGATGACCCCATTTTACCCAGTTGCGGCCACGGCGCCGGGACGAAAAAAAAGCGCACCCATGGTGCGCTTCAAGTCTTGCTTCACGTCTCCGGTCGTTTGGGTTCGCCGTAGCCAGCTTGTGACTGCATGCAGCGATAACTCAACAACTTCTGTGAAACGTGTGTCTCCTCAATATATCCCCGGTATCGATACCGTTTTTATAGACCACTCCCCCACCAACTGATTTCCGAATTCTTGCTTCAAGGATAAGTAGCTTTCTTGCATATGCTTATGTACGTATCCCCGAAAAGTCGCCCATCATAACTTATTTACCAGATGGGATCGACTTTTTTTATAGTAGCGAGCGATACATTGCTTTAACCATAAATTAAATTCGGCAGCCACAGCGAGATTTGCGGTACATAGGTGATCAAGACCAGGAAGCCCAGCATCGTCATCAGCCACGGCATCACCGCCACCGTCAATTCCGAGATGCCCATCTTGGTGATGCCCGACGCCACATACAGGTTCAAGCCGACCGGCGGATGGCACAGGCCCACTTCCATATTGACGACGATCAGGATGCCGAAGTGAATCGGATCGATGCCCAGCTTGATCGCCACGGGGAACAGGATAGGCGCCATGATCAGCACGATCGACGACGGCTCCATCACGTTACCAGCCAACAACAGCAAGACATTCACCAGCAGCAAGAAGCCGATCACGCCCAGGCCCTGGCCGGTGATCCATTCCGCCATCGCTTGCGGGATGTTTTCGCTGGTCATCAAGAACGAGAACAGCACGGCGTTGGTGATGATGTACAACAGCATCGCGGACATCGATGCGGAATCGAGCAGCACCTTGCCGACTTGCTTGATCTTCAAATCCTTGTAGACGAACACCGCGATGATGAAGGCATAGACCGCCGCCATCGCCGCCGCTTCGGTCGGCGTGAACTTGCCGCTATAAATGCCGCCCATCACGATCAGGATCAGCAACAGGCCCCAGGCGCTTTTCTTGAAGGTGCTGAAACGCTCGCGCCAGGTGGCTTTCTGCATGCGCGGATAGCCTTTCTTGCGCGCGCGGAACCAAGTGGTCAGGCCCAGCAGGATGGCCAGCATCAAGCCCGGAATCACGCCGGCCATGAACAGCTTGCCGACCGAGGTATTGGTCGAGACCGAGTACATCACCATCACGATCGATGGCGGTATCAGGATGCCCAGCGCGCCGGAGGTGGTGATGATGCCGGCGCCGAACGCGCGCGGATAACCCTGCTTGACCATCGCCGGCAAGATGATGGAACCGATCGCCACCACGGTGGCGGGGCTGGAGCCGGACACGGCGGCAAACAGTGCGCAGGCCATCACGCCTGCCAGGCCGAGGCCGCCATGCCAGTGGCCGACCATCGAGCTGGCGAAGTTGATCATGCGCCTGGCCACCCCGCCATGCGTCAGGAAGTTACCCGCCAGGATGAAGAACGGGATCGCCATGATCTCGAATTTTTCAATGCCGGTAAAAATCTTCAGCGCCACCGATTCGATCGGCACGCTGGTCATCGTGAACAGGAAGGTCAACACCGTCAAGCCGAGCGAAATCGAGATCGGCATGCCGGTCAGCATCAGCGTCAGCAGCAAGACGAAAATAATCACGGTATTCATGCTTTGGCTCCTTTTTCTTCCGCCGTCAATTCGTCATCCAATCCTTCGACGTGCGAATGGTCATGTTTCGGCAGGTTGCCGGTTCGAATGAAACCCACCATCACTTGCAGGAAGCGGAAGCACATCAGGTACGAGCCCAGCGGCACCGCCAGGTAGACCAGCCACATCGGCACTTCCAGGTCGGCCGAGGTTTGTTCGGTATGGCCGATCGACCAGACGAAACTGGCGCCCAGCGTGCCGACGATGCCGGTGAACACGGCGCCGGCCAGCAGGCCGAACACGATGAATTTGTTGCGCCATGGCGTGTTCAGGCGATTGATGACGACGTCGACGCCGACGTGGATGCCGGTGCGCACGCCGTAGGCGGCGCCGAACTTGGCCATCCAGACGAACATATAGATGCACAGTTCCTGGGCCCAGCTGGTATTCACCTGGATCAGGAAATCCTGCACGCCGGGAATCGGCAAGCCGGCCAGGTAGCGGTGGATCACCGCGACGAAAATGATGAGGGTGGCCGCGCCCATCAGGGACGCGATCAGCCACTCCTCGAGACGATCAAGGAATTTCATGATGAAAACTTTCAAAAAAAGATGGAGCGCACGCGCCTGTCTTAAAAGCAGGCGCGCACGGCAAAGCCGGGCCGGCTGCCGCTGGCGCGGCAGTCAGTCCGGTTGCACCAGCAGCGGAATTACTTCGCGCTTTCCTTGTTGATGGCGGAAATCAGCTCCTTGCCGATCCGTCCTTCCATGTCTTTTTGCACCGGCGCCAGCACGCGGCGCCATTCGGCCTGCTCTTGGGGGCTGAGCGTGTAAATGGTGGTCTTGCCGGTTTTCTTGATGGCTTCCAGCGCCATGTCGTTGTCGCGCTGGGCAATGGCCTTTTCAAACGTGGTCGCCTCTTTCATGGCCTTTTCCAGTTCCATGCGTATATCCGGCGGCAAGCCATCCCAGAACTTCTTGTTGACGATGACCGCATAACCCAGGTAGCCGTGGTTGGACACGGTCACATGTTTTTGCACTTCATTCATCTTCTGGGTGTACATATTCGATGGCGGATTCTCGGTGCCGTCGACCACGCCGGTTTGCAGCGCCTGGTACACTTCCGAGAAGGCCAGCACTTGCGGGTTGGCGCCCAGCGTGCGCATTTGCGCGTCCAGCACCTTGGACGACTGGATGCGCATTTTCATGCCCTTGAAGTCGGACGGCTTGTGCAGCGGCTTGTTGGCCGACATCACTTTAAAACCGTTATCCCAGTACGCCAGGCCGGTGATGCCCTTCGGCTCCAGCTTTTTCAGCAGGCTCTTGCCGATTTCGCCTTCGGTGACGTTATACAGCGCGGTCTTGGTCGGGAAAATATACGGCAAGTCGAACGCCTCGAATTCCTTCACGCCCAGCGGACCGAACTTGGCCAGCGACGGCGCCAGCATTTGCACCGCGCCCAGCTGCAAGGCTTCCAGCTCTTCCTTATCCTTGTACAGCTGGCTGTTTGGGTACAATTCAACCTTGACCTTGCCATTGGTGGCTTTTTCCGCCAGTTGCTTGAAACGTTCCGCGGCCTGGCCCTTCGGCGTATCGGTCGCCACCACGTGGCTGAACTTGATGATGATCGGCGCTTGTGCGTAGGCGTTGATGCTGGCGGCGGCGCATAGCGCCACCAGGATGGTTTTCATTTTCAAGGCTGTCTCCGTGTGGTTATTTATGATAGATCTTTATTATTTTATTATTGCCAGATAGATATTGTTATAAATTGACAAGCACTTCTATTGTGGATAACCACAATAGCCCGCCATGACCAAAGCGCTACCCTGCCACAGATGAAAAGTCCGCATTCCCTCGCGCACCGTCTTCAATTTACCAGCCCGGTGCGCTGGCTGATGCCGGTTATTTTACTGCTGTTATTCCTGTCTGTGCTGCTGTGGCTGCCTTGGCAGGCGCGGCAGATGGAAAGCAATGAGCGCCAGGAACAATTAATTGCCGATACCTTATGGGTCGAGCAAACCATCCGCTTCCAGCTGGCGCGCGATGAAGAAAGCCTGCGCACGCTGGGCGGCGAAATCGACGCCGGCCACCTGACGCCGGAAAAACTGCAGCAGCGCCTGCAGCAATTGCTGAAGAACGGCCGCGAATTGCAGCGCGTGATCTGGATCGACCCGCGCAACAAGGTGCTGGCCGCCAGCGACAACGACGCATCCGAAGACGTGTATTTTTCGCCGGCCTCGCTGCTGGCGGCCGACAATGCGCGCCGCATCAGGAAGGCCCAGTACAGCCAGCCGGAACCGCAACTGGGCAATCCGGATGCGTCGCCGGCGACCATGCTGATGGATTATCACTTGCCGCTGTACGAGGGCAACCGCTATCTCGGCAGCCTGGTCGCGACCTATAAGATCAGCAGCCTGCTCGATGAAATGGTGCCGTGGTGGTTTGCCCAGGATAACCAGATCAGCCTGATCGACCGCGACGACAAGGTGCTGGCGCGCCGTGCCGCGGCCGGTCCCGGCCATGGCGTGTACACCCACAAGCGCGCGCTGGACGTGCCGGGCGCGTCGATCACCCTGTTTACCGACAGCGTCAAGAGCGAGCCGCGCTTGCTGCCCAACCTGCTGGTCGGCTCGGTGATCGCGCTGTCGCTGGGTTTATTGTGGAGCTTGCTGGCGCTGTGGCGCCATATTTCGCGCCGGCTGGTGGCCGAGGGCGCGCTGCGCCAGCAAATGCTGTTCCGCACCGCGATGGAAAACTCGCTGGTGACCGGCTTGCGCGCGCGCGACCTGGAAGGCCGCGTCACGTATGTGAACCCGGCGTTTTGCGAGCTGGTCGGCTATCCGGCCGAGGAAATCCTCGGCAAGCTGCCGCCGATGCCGTACTGGGCGCCGGAAGCGATGGAAGAGTACCAGGAACGTTTTACGCGGGTGCTGGCCGGCAGCGCCACGCCGCAATTCGAAACCGTGTTCCAGCGCTCCGACGGCGCGCGCCTGCCGGTGCTGATCTTCGAGTCGCCGCTGCTCGACAAGAATGGCAGGCAAACCGGCTGGATGGGCTCCTTCCTCGACATTTCCGACCGCAAGCGGGTCGAGGAATTGAACCGCCAGCAGCATGAAAAACTGCAAACCAGCGCGCGCCTGGCGACCATGGGCGAACTGGCGTCGATGCTGGCGCATGAATTGAACCAGCCGCTGGCGGCCATTTCCAGCTACACCACCGGCGCGCTGAACCTGATCGGCCGCGCCGCCGATTACGGCAAGCCGGTCGATCCGGCGCTGCTGAAACCGGCGCTGGAACAGGCCAGCGCGCAAGCGCAGCGCGCCGGCCAGATCATCCGCAGCGTGCATGGTTTCGTCAAGAAACGCGATCCGGTGCGCCAGGATGTCGCGATTCCGCTGCTGGTCGACGACATCCGCGCGCTGATCGACTTGCAGGCCCGCAAATCGTACGTGACGGTGCTGACCGACTTGCCGCCGGAATTGCCGATGGTGCGCGCCGACCGCGTGATGATCGAACAAGTGCTGCTGAACCTGACCCGCAACGCCATCGAGGCGATGCAGGAGATCGCGCCGGAGCGGCGTATCATGTGCCTGTCGGCGGTGTACGATGCGCAGGAAGAGCAAGTCACGGTGGCGGTCACCGACCAGGGCCACGGCATTGCGCAGGAAGTCGCCGAACGGCTGTTTTCGCCATTTTTCTCGACCAAGGCGGAAGGCATGGGCATGGGGCTGAACATCTGCCGCACCGCCATCGAATTCCACGGCGGCACCCTGAACCACAGCGCCAACCCGCAAGGCGGCACCATATTCAAGTTTTCCCTGCCGGCGGCGCGGCCGCGGCGGCACTGAACGGAGACACCATGCTGCACATAATAGATGACGAAGAAGTGGTACGCGATTCCCTGTCCTGGCTGGCGTCGTCGCGCAATATCGCCGCCTGCACGTACAACAGCGCGCTGCGCTTCCTGGAAGGGCTGGACGGCCAGTTCGACCCGCAGGGCGACTGCGTGCTGCTCGACGTGCGCATGCCCGACATGAACGGCATCGCGCTGTTCGACCAGCTGGTGCGGCGCGACCTGACCCAGCGCCTGCCGGTGATTTTCCTGACCGGTCACGGCGACGTGCCGATGGCGGTCGACAGCCTGAAACGCGGCGCCTTCGATTTTTTTGAAAAGCCGTTCAACGACAACGACTTGATGGACCGGGTCGAACAGGGCCTGGCCAACTCGCGCCAGGCCGGCGAGCTGGCGGCCGTGCATGCGCGGCTGGCGACGCTGTCGAGCCGCGAGCGGGAAGTGCTGGACTTGATACTGGCCGGGAAAATGAACAAGGTGGTGGCCGACAAGCTGGGCATCAGCATGCGCACGGTGGAAGTGCACCGCGCGCATATCTTCGACAAGATGCAAGTCAAGACGGCGGTCGAACTGGCCGGCCTGCTGAAATAAGCCGGCCTCCCGTCCAGCTGCTACCGCTACGCGCTCACTCGTTGTGGGTCTGGTGATGTTCGCTGGCCGTCTGGCCGGCGCCGCTTGCGCCGCCCACGACGAGGCCGGGCCGTCGCCATGCAGCATGAAATCGATATCCAGTTCCTTCGTCAGGGCATCGTAGCGGCGCCGCGTCTAATTGCGCGCGACCGGCCGCTCGCCTTCGGCATGAGTGATCGGATTCGGGCCGTTGCCCGGCACCGGCAAGACCGGCGCGCGACTGCCCGGGGCCGGGAAAATCAGCTTGACATGGTCGTCAGGCGCGCCGAGACAAACCCTTCCAGGTCGTCGCCGGTCAGCGTGACGCGCAGCATGTGGCGGCTCAGCGGTTCGGTGCGCAGCACGGTCAGCACGCGCCTTGTCAGGTCGTGGCGCACCCGGGCGATCGCGTGCCGGCGTTCGGGGATGGCGCTCAAGGTGACTCCTTTATCTCAGTCTGCATCGATGATCTGGTTGGCCGCCTGTTGCAGGATGGCGCAAACGCGCCCGGCTTCGGCTTCGTCCCAGCTGCCTTTGCGCAGCAGCAGCGCGTGTTTCAGCGTATGCATCGCCTGATGCACCCGCTCCGGCAGCGCGCGCCTGGCTTGCACCCGGGCGAACATGTCGAGCCGCGCCAGGATGCCGTCGACCTGGCTGCGGTGTTCCAGCAGATAGGCGCGGCCGATGCCGGTGATGCTGTACAGCTTCTTGCCGCCGGCGCTTTCCGCCGCCACGATCTGGTCCTGCTCTTCCAGCATGGTCAGCGTCGGATATACCGCGCCCGGGCTGGGAGCATAGGCGCCGCCGCAGCGTTCCTCGATCGCCTTGATGATGTCGTAACCGTGGCGCGGGCTGGCCTCGATCAGCGCCAGCACGATCAGCGGCAAGTCGCCGCGGCCGAACACGCGCTCGGGGCGTTCGCCGCCGCGCCCGCCACGTCCCATGCCGCCGCCCATGCCGTCGAATTCGCCATCGAAACCGCCGCGTCCGCCGCGCCCGTGCAATGCGAAGTGATCGCGCTGGCCGTGGTAGCCGTGGTAGTGCTGGCCGTGTCCGGCGTAGTGTGAGTTTCTCATGTCGCCACCCATTTAAAGATATATCGTTAGTAGATATCGACAGTTTATAACGATATATCGCTAAGTCAAGTGGCAATTTCGGGGCAGCGAAAATCGCGCCGTCATCGGCGTTTTGTCAGGTGCTGCCGGCCGCGCAGGAGCGGTGCAGCGCCAGCGCCCATGCGACGTGCTCGCGCACGATCTCCGATGGATGGTCGAGCCGCGCCGTCAATGCCGCGACGATGTCCGGCGCGCCCTTGGCCTTGACGGCTGCATTGCCCATGCCGACCGCCAGGTTGCGCAGCCAGCGTTCATGGCCGATGCGGCGGATCGCGCTGCCTTCCATGCACCGGTTGAATTGCTCCTCGGTCCAGCCGAACAGTGCGACCATGCTGGAGCCGCCGAGGCCGTTGCGCTCGTCGAAGTCCGCCACCACCGCCCGTTGCGCGAACTTATTCCACGGGCAAATGGTCTGGCAATCGTCGCAGCCATACACCCGGTTGCCGATCAGCGGCCGCATCTCCAGCGGGATGCTGCCCTTCAGTTCTATGGTCAGGTAGGAAATGCAGCGCCGCGCGTCGAGCTGCTGCGGCCCCAGGATGGCCTGGGTCGGACACACGGCGATGCAGGCCGAGCACTGGCCGCAGCGCGGCGTTTCGGGGCTGTCCACCGGCAGCGGCAAATCGACCAGGATCTCGCCGAGGAAGAAAAACGAGCCGCCCTGGCGGTTGATCAGCAAGGTATGCTTGCCGCGCCAGCCCAGGCCGGCCTTTTCGGCCAGCGCCACTTCCATCACCGGCGCCGAATCGCTGAACACCCGAAAACCGAATGCGCCGATCTCGCCCTCGATGCGTTCGGCCAGCTGCTGCAAGCGCGAGCGCATCACTTTATGATAGTCGCGGCCGCGCGCATACACCGAGATCACGGCGGCCGCCGGATCGTCCTGGCGCGCCGCTTCGTCGCGCCGCCAGTCGGGGCCCAGCGCCGGCGGCAGGTAGTTCATGCGCGCGCTGATCACGCGCACCGTGCCCGGCACCAGTTCGGCCGGCCGCGCGCGTTTCATGCCGTGGCTTGCCATATAATCCATCTGACCGTGATAACCGGCGTCCAGCCACGCCTGCAAGCCGGCCTCCTGGTGGCTCAGATCGATGTCGGCGATGCGCACCTCGGCAAAACCGAGTTCCCTGCCCCAGCTCTTGATGGTGCGCGCCAGTTCGATCAGATCGGGTTCGGTGGTGCTCATGCCGGGACGTCGTTCTCGCGGTTACAATGGATCATTACAATGGATAAAGCCGCAGCCGCGCGCCCGATCCAACTTGGAGTGCCTGACAAAATGTCCATGGCTTCGTTATATCACCTTGCCGTACTCTCGTACTGTCTGCGGCGATACGCCTTGCCCTGAACATTCTGTCAGACACTCATATTTAAAACGATAAGACCACATTTTATTCGATGCAGCCGATGACCGCCCATTTCAAAGCCCACCTCAACGATGAAGCCGGCACCGCAGCCCTGGGCGCGGCGCTGGCGCGCGCCCTGGCGCCCGGCCTGGCGATCTACCTGCACGGCGACCTTGGCGCCGGCAAGACCGCGCTGACGCGCGCGCTGCTGCACGCGGCCGGCCATGCCGGCCATGTCAAAAGCCCGACCTATACCTTGTCCGAACCGTACACCGTGCAACTCGATGGCCGCGCCGTCAACCTGATCCATTTCGACCTGTACCGCATGGGCAGTCCGGAAGAATTCCTCGACGCGGGCTTCCGCGAAGACTTCGACGGCGACAATATCTGCATCGTCGAATGGCCGGAAAAAGCCGACCCGGTCTTGCCGCCGGCCGATTTGAATATATTTCTTGAGGTCGCCGGGCATGGTCGTGATGTAGAATTGCAGGCGTCGTCTGAACTGGGTCTGTCATGCCTCAACCGTCTCAAATTCGCACCGAACCTTTAATTGCCTCGCCGGCCACCCGGCGCACGGTGCTGAAGGCCGGCGCCACCCTGTTGCTGTCCGTGCTGGCGCCGCTGCCGGCGATGGCCGCCCAGATTCTCGCCGTGCGGGTCTGGCCGGCCGAAGATTACACCCGCGTCACGCTGGAAAACGACAGCGTCCTGAAAACCACCCATTTCATCGTCAAGGACCCGGAACGGCTGGTGGTCGACATCGAAGGCCTGGAACTGAGCCCGACGCTGAAAGGCCTGGTGGCCAAGATCCAGTCCGGCGACCCGTATATCAAACAGGTGCGGGTCGGCCAGAACCGGCCCAACGTGGTGCGGCTGGTGTTCGACCTGAAGGAAGAAGTCACGCCGCAGCTGTTTACGCTGCCGCCGGCCGGCTCGTACAACCATCGCCTGATCTTCGACCTGTATCCGGTCAGGCAAGCCGACCCGATCGCCCGCCTGATCGAAAAAGGCGAATGGTCGAGCGACCCGGATAACCCGGTCAAGCCGCCGATGCCGGACCTGCGGCCGGACATCGCCAATGCGCCGGTGGTAGCGGCGACCACGCCGGCCCCGGTCCCGGCGCCAGCCGCACCGGCGCCTATCACCGCCCCGGCGACTATCGCTGCACCGGCGCCGGAGGTGGCGGCGGTGCCGCCGAAGCCGGAGCCGCGGCCGGACAACAAGCCCGTGCCTGGCCAGAAAATCACGCGCATCCTGACCGTTGCGCTCGACCCCGGCCATGGCGGCGAAGATCCGGGCGCCACCGGCAATCGCGGCAGCCGCGAAAAAGACGTGGTGCTGGCGATCGCCAAGCGCCTCAAGACCAAGCTGGAAGAACAATCGAATATCCGCGTGATGCTGACGCGCGACGCCGACTTTTTCGTGCCGCTGCAAATGCGCGTCGAGAAAGCCCGCAAGGTGCAGGCCGACCTGTTCGTGTCGATCCACGCCGACGCCTTCATCCAGCCGAGCGCACGCGGCTCGTCGGTGTTCGTGCTGTCTGAAAAAGGCGCCACCTCGACCGCCGCGCGCTGGCTGGCCAACAAGGAAAACGAAGCCGACACCATCGGCGGCGTCAACGTCAAGAGCCACGACAAGCAATTGGCCAGCGTGCTGTTCGACCTGTCGACCACGGCGCAGATCAATGACAGCATGAAGCTCGGCAATGCGGTGCTGAGTGAAATCGGCGGCATCAACCGGCTGCACAAGGGTTCGGTCGAACAGGCCGGCTTCGCGGTATTGAAGGCGCCGGACATTCCGTCGATCCTGATCGAAACCGCCTTCATTTCGAACCCGGAAGAAGAAGCGCGGCTGACCGACAACCGCTACCAGGACCAGTTGGCCGACGCCATCGTCAAGGGCATCAAGCGTTATCTCGCGAAAAACCCGCCGCTGGCCAAGAACCGCCTGACTTGACTATCACGGAACTTCCTCGATGAGCATGACCACCTTCGGCGCGCTGCCCGCAGTGCGCATCAGCGCGCCGGACGGCGCCCACGCCACCGTCACGCTGTACGGCGGCCACCTGGTGTCGTGGACAACCGCGGACGGCCAGGAGCGGCTGTTCTGCAGCGCGCTGTCGGCGCTCGACGGCAGCAAGGCGATCCGTGGCGGCGTGCCGCTGATCTTTCCCCAATTCAGCGAACGCGGCACCGGCTTGCGCCACGGTTTTGCGCGCATCGCCCACTGGCGCCTGAGCGGCAATGGCAGCGACGACGACGGTGCTTACGCCGAATTCAGCCTGGCCCCATCCGACTTGCCGGCGCCGCTGGCGTCGGCCTGGCCGTTCGCATTCGCACTGACCCTGCGCGTGACCTTGCACGGCAATCGGCTGGCCATCGATTTCACGGTCGCGAACACCGGTACCCAAGCGTTCCCGTTTTCGGCGGCGCTGCACAGCTATCACCAGGTCGGCGACTTCCAGTCCAGCCGCCTGGCGGGTTTGCAAGACGTGCATTTTTCAGACCCGCAGCACAGCGACGCCATCCAGCGCGAAGCGGTGCTGTCCTTCGACGACAAGCTGGACCGGCTCTACCGCCAGGTGCCGGGGCCGCTGACCCTGAGCGCGGGCGACGCCACGCTGCAACTGGAGCAGCAGGGGTTTACCGACGCGGTGGTGTGGAATCCCGGCGCGGCCGACAGCCGGGCCTTGAACGACATGAGCGACGATGAATACCGGCGCTTTATCTGCATCGAGGCGGCGCTGATCGCACCGGCCACGCTGGCGCCCGGCCAAAGCTGGTCGGGCCGCCAGCAGCTCAACTGGTCCTAAACGGCACACTCAGTTCGATTCCTTGATGACGCGGCCGTTGCTGTTCTGGATGGGCCGCACATTGAAGGGATACAGCCGGCTGAACAGCGCCATCTGGTCCGGCGACGCCTGCTGCGGCTGTTTCATCACCATCCACAGCACGCCCTCGGTGCAGGGCGGCTCGGTCATCGAGCCCATGTAGGTGAAATAGTCGCGCTTCTGCGGCAGCAGTTCGGCCGGATCGAGCACGATCGCCGGCGTCACCAGCTCCTTTTTCTCCAGCGGCAGATTGTTCCACACGGTCTGGATGGTGCTTTGCGGGTTGCCACGCTCCAGCAAAATCGCCAGCATCGCCAGCTTGCCTTGCCCATCGCGGTGCACCAGGTGCACCACCATTTCATAGCCCTTGCCGTTGATGCGCTCTTCCGACGGACGGTGGAAGTGGAACTGCACCAGCTCGTACATATGGTTTTGCACGGTGATGTAATTGCCGCTGCCGACCGTCACCAGGATGGTGTGGCCATTGTCGATGACGGTGAACGACGACGGCTTGTAGTCGAAGCTGATCTGCTCCAGGTCGACCTTCATGCCGTCGCGGAGATCGATCGGCGACTGGCGCGTGCCGTTGCCGCACTGGGCCCAGCTGGAATTGATCTTGCCCCAGTTGTCCGGCCCGGTATCGCCCTCATACGACCAGTCGGTGCTTTGCGGGACCGGCGGCGGCACCGGCGCGGCGGCGCGCGCCGCGGCGGCCGCCGTCGCCGCCTTGCGGGCCTTGGCGGCATGCGCCGCGCGGGCGGCCTGGTTGGCGCGCATCTCGGCCAGGCGCGCGGCGATCTTGGCCGATAAATCCAGTTCGGACTGATCTTCGGCGGCGCGCGCGGCGGCGGCGCTGGCGGCCGACGACCTTGGCGCGACAGGTTTCTTGACCGACTCGGTCAGGGTCTTGGCGGCGGCGGCCTTGGCGGCGGCGCTGGCCGGTGCCGACGCACTGGCGGCAGCCGAAGCCGACGCGCTACCGGGGGCGGGCACATCGTTGGCGCTCGCCGTCATCATGGCAAGGCTGCAAACCAGCAGGGCGCTCAAATTACGCATGGGATTCCAGAAAGGGTCGATTACCTTCTGGTATACGGCTGTTACATGCTAAAACTTGAATTTTGACATGAATGCCAGAGGAAAATGGTGCGGAAATAATGGCAGAAAACGGAAACAAAATCGCCGGGCCGGGCCGGCTGCGGACTGTGCCGCAGCCTATCGCCCGCTCAGGTTCCAGCTTTACGGGTGGTCATCTTTTTGTACAATTTCCACAAGCCGCCCAGCGCGATCGGCACTACCGCCACGCCGACGCCGAACAGCACGATCAGCGTCAGATGGTCGCGGATCATCGGGATATTGCCAAAGAAGTAGCCAGCCGTCACCAGGCCGACCACCCACAGTATCGCACCGCTGATGTTATACATCTGGAAGCGCGCATGGGTCATGTCGGACACGCCGGCGACCAGCGGGGCAAAAGTACGCACCACCGGCACGAAGCGCGCCAGGATGATGGTCTTGCCGCCATGCTTGTCGAAGAAATCGTGGGTACGGCGCAGCGCATCCTTGTTGATCCAGCGGTAATCGTGGGTAAATACCCGGTGCCCGATCGCCTCGCCTATCCAGTAATTGAGCGTATTGCCGGTAATCGCCGCCGTCACCAGCAACGCCATCAACAGGCCGAGATGCATTTCCCCGGTCGCGCAAAAAGCGCCGGCGATAAACAGCAGCGTATCCCCCGGGAAGAAAAACAGCACCACCAATCCGGTTTCGCAAAAAATAATCGCGAACAGCACGGCGTACACCAGGGTGCCGTATTGCGCGATCAGGACGCCAAGTGTCTTGTCGACATGAACGATCATGTCAAGGAATTGCACAAAATCCATAAATTTTCCCTAAAGGTTGCGGCGGAATCATACACCACGGCAGGCGCCCAACGGCGCAATGGCCGTGATATTTTGTGATTAAGAGCCTATCCCAGTAGTGAGCGTCTTGTTCTGGCCGCGCATCAGGAGCGCGGACCAGGCGTGAGGAGGAAGCGTGGCGAGCCACGCGACGACGATCAACGCAGTCCCCGTTCCTGAGGGGCGCCAGAAGAGGGCGTATTCATCTACTGGGATAGGCTCTAAATGCGCGGCACATCAAACCGCCGGCCAGCCTTTCCGACAACGACCTTTGCCAACTTTACATTGTTCCGTATTAAGATTACTTAAAGTACCCTTTAATTAACAAACAGCCTTAGCTTCTGGAGATTTCCGCATGACTGCATTCAGAACTTGTTCCGCCATCGCCATGCTGCTCGCCATCCACTGCGCGCAAGCCGCCGATGCGCCCGTCAAGGCCAGCGTGGCCGACCTGATCAAGGCGTCCAGGCCGTCCGACTGGCGCCCGCTCGACCCCGACAACACCTTGTACATGGAGATTCCGGGCGGCCGGGTGGTGATTGAAATGGCGCCGGCCTTTGCGCCCAACCATGTCGCCAACATCAAGGCGCTGGTGCGCGAGCGGTATTTCGACGGCCTGGCGATCGTGCGCGCGCAAGACAACTGGGTGGTCCAATGGGGCGATCCGAATGAAACAGAGCCGAAGCCGATGAAGACGGCGCAACGCACGCTGCCCGGCGAATTCACCGTGCCGCTGAAAAACGATCGCCACTTCACCCGCTTGCCGGACCGCGACGGCTATGCGCCGCAAGTGGGCCATTCGAACGGTTTCCCGTCGGCGCGCGATCCGAAAAGCGGCCGCGCCTGGCTGACCCATTGTTATGGCGCCGTCGGCGTCGGACGCGACAATGGCAGCGACAGCGGCGGCGGCGCCGAGCTGTACGCCGTCATCGGCCATGCGCCGCGCCACCTGGACCGCAACATCACCGTGGTCGGCCGGGTGGTGTCCGGCATGCCGCTGCTGTCGACGCTGCCGCGCGGCACTGCGCCGATGGGCTTTTACGACACGCCGGACAAGAACGTGCCGATCAAGGCGATACGGCTGGCCGCCGACGTGCCGCAAGCCGAACGCAGCAAGCTGGAAGTGATGCGCACCGATAGCGCCGCCTACCAGGCGGTGGTGGAAGCGCAGCGCAACCGCGGCGGGCCATGGAACAAAGTCCCGGCCGGCTATATCGAACTATGCAACGCGCCGATCCCGGTGCGCGAACCAGCCGTCCGCCACTAATTGAAACCGGCCGGCTGCAGGCGCGCCGGCCAAAACGCTATAATCCGTACCATGAACGCTCCCATGACGCCCCATCGCCCGATCCAGGCCCTGCCCGACCAGTTGATTTCCCAAATCGCCGCCGGCGAGGTGGTCGAACGGCCGTCGGCGGTGGTCAAGGAATTGCTGGAAAACGCACTCGACTCGGGCGCCACCCAGATCACGGTGCGGCTGGAGGAAGGCGGCGTCAAGCGCATCGCCATCACCGACAATGGCCGCGGCATCGCCCCCGAACAGCTGCCGCTGGCCCTGGCGCGCCATGCCACGTCGAAAATCGCCAGCCTGTCGGACCTGGAAAACGTCGGCACGCTGGGTTTTCGCGGCGAGGCGCTGGCGTCGATCGCCTCGGTCGCGGCGGTCACCATCACCTCGCGCACGGCCGACGCCGCCCACGCGTGGGAAATCGTCGGTTCGCACCATGGCGACGTGACGCCGTCGTCCGGCGCCTGCGGCACCACGGTCGACGTGCAAGACCTGTATTTCAATACGCCGGCGCGCCGCAAGTTCCTGAAGTCCGAACAAACCGAATACGGCCATTGCGCCGAGGTGGTACGGCGCATCGCGCTGGCGCGGCCCGACGTATCGTTTGCGCTGAGCCACAACGGCCGCGCCATCGACCAGTGGAACATCAGCGAAATGGCCAAGCGCAGCGCCCACATCCTCGGCAACGACTTTGCCGAGGCGCGGCTGGCGCTCGATGAAACGGCCGGCCCGCTGCGCCTGCACGGCTTTGCCGGCTTGCCGACCGCCTCCAAGACGCGCGCCGACGGCCAGTTCTTTTACGTCAACGGCCGCTTCGTGCGCGACAAGCTGCTGGTGCACGCGGTGCGCGCCGCCTATGAAGACGTCTTGCACGCCGACCGTTTCCCGTCGTATGTGCTGGCGCTCGACCTCGACCCGGCGCTGGTCGACGTCAACGTCCATCCATCGAAAATCGAAGTGCGCTTCCGCGACAGCCGCTCGGTGCACCAGTTCGTGTTCCACGCGGTGCAGCGCGCGCTGGCGCAAACCTCGGCCACCGCGTTCGGCAGCGTGCCGTCGCCGCAACCGGCGGCCGATGGCGGCTTCGGCCACGGCGGCAGCGGCGGCGGCGCTGGTGCCAGTGGCGGCGGCAACGGTGGCGGTGGCGGTGGTGGTGGCGGTGGCAACTGGCGCCGCGAACAGACCCAGACCTCGTTCGGCCCGCAATTCAGCAATACCTTCTCGCCGTCGCCATTCGGGCCATCGAAACCGTTCCTCGGCGGCGGCCTGGCCGGCGTGGCGCAAAGCAGCGCCAACTATGGCGCGCTGTTCAGCGGCGACGCCGCGAGCGAGCGCCCGGGCATGCCGCCGGCGACGATCCAGCAAGCCGAACCCTATATCGCGTCGCCGCAAGCGATGGCGCAGGAAGAATATCCGCTCGGCTTCGCGCTGGCGCAATTGCACGGCATTTACATCCTGGCGCAAAACACCAAGGGACTGGTGCTGGTCGACATGCATGCGGCGCACGAACGGATCCTGTACGAACAATTGAAAAACGCGCTGCAAGCCCAGGTATCCGGCCACGCCATGCAGGTGCAGGCGCTGCTGATCCCGGTCACCTTCTACGCCGACGCGATCGAAGTGAGCACCGTCAATGAAAACCAGGACACCTTGACGGCGCTCGGGTTCGACATCGCCGCGCTGTCGCCGACCACGCTGGCGGTGCGCTCGGTGCCGACGCTGCTGAAAAACGCCGACGCCCAGACGCTGGCGCGCGACGTGCTGCGCGACGTGCGCGAATACGGCGGTTCGCGGGTGCTGATCGAACGGCAAAATGAATTGCTCGGCACGCTGGCCTGCCACACGGCGGTGCGCGCCAACCGCATCCTGTCGGTGCAGGAAATGAACGCCCTGCTGCGCCAGATGGAAAGCACCGAACGGGCCGACCAATGCAATCACGGCCGCCCGACCTGGGTGCAGGTGGACATCGGCGCACTGGACAAACTGTTCTTGCGCGGCCAATAAAAAAGATGAAGTAACAAGACAAAGTATTGAATGACAAACACAGCAACACTACCGCTGGCGCTCGCCATCATGGGGCCGACCGCGTCCGGCAAGACCGCCGCCGCGCTGGCCATCGCCGAAAAAATCCCGTCTGAAATCATTTCGGTCGATTCGGCGCTGGTGTATCGCGGCATGGATATCGGCACCGCCAAGCCGAGCAAGGAAGAACAGGCCAGCGTGCCGCACCACCTGATCGACATCATCGACCCGCTCGATGCGTATTCGGTGGCGCAATTTCGCAAGGACACGCTGCGGCTGGTGGCCGACATCGCCGGGCGCGGCAAACTGCCGCTGCTGGTCGGCGGCACCATGCTGTATTTCAAGGGCCTGGCCGACGGGCTCGACGAATTGCCGGGCGCCGATCCGGTGCTGCGCGCCACGCTGGAAGCCGACGCGGCGCTGGTCGGCTGGCCGCTCATGCACCAGCGGCTGGCCCAGCTCGACCCGGCCACCGCCGCGCGGCTGGCACCGAACGACGCGCAGCGCATCCAGCGTGCGCTGGAAATCATCGCGCTGTCCGGCAAGCCGATGTCGACCTTGCTGGCGCTGCGCGAAAAAACTGTCTTGCCCTTCAATCTGGTATCGTTCGCGCTGGAACCGTCGGACCGAGCCGTGCTGCACCAGCGCATCGCCAGGCGCTTCGACCTGATGCTGGAAAACGACGCGCTGCTCGACGAGGTCGACCATTTGCGGCGGCGCGGCGACTTGCATCCCGGCTTGCCGTCGATGCGCTGCGTCGGCTACCGCCAGGCCTGGGATTACCTGGACGGCCATATCGACCGCGCGGCCTTGCGCGACACCGGCATCATCGCCACCCGCCAACTGGCGAAGCGGCAATTGACATGGCTGCGCTCGATGCCGGAGCGCATCGTCATCGATTGCCTGGAGTCCGATCCGGCGGCGGCCATGCTGGCCCGGCTGGAAGCCTTGAGAGTGACCGCAAAGTAATGAATAAATCAGCAAAGCGCGAAAAATCGCGGAATTTTCAGCACTTGTCTTGACAACATAAAGTGAAGACCGGATAATGCTCGGCTGTTGGGTGATATAGCTCAGTTGGTTAGAGCACAGCATTCATAATGCTGGGGTCGGTGGTTCAAGTCCACCTATCACCACCAAAGAACAATCATCGATGGTCCAGCCGATATTATGACTGGGCCATTTATGTTTTAAAGCGCATCCGGATCAAACCGGTCTGTAAGGTGATATAGCTCAGTTGGTTAGAGCACAGCATTCATAATGCTGGGGTCGGTGGTTCAAGTCCACCTATCACCACCAGGATTCAAGAAAAATGGCCAGTCCCGTTATGCGGAACTGGCCATTTTTTTCGCCTGCCCACTTTTATTATCATCCTTGCAATCCACTCCTGCGTCGCGGAAGATCTGTCCGTATCCTGATATGCTTACCGCTCGGTAAGAACATTGCACGATAACAAACCGGTGCCAGCCCGGACACATTCGAATACCCACCAACGCACTATCGGAGTTTATTATTATGCATATCGGATTTATCGGGATTGGTTCCATGGGCAAAGGGATGGTGCCCAACTTGCTCAAGGCAGGCCATCAACTCAGTATCTGGAATCGCAGCCCGGAACCGCTGGAAGAAATGAAAAAGCTGGGCGCAGTGGTGGTCGATACACCGCAGCAGGCGTTCGATGCCGACGTGGTCATCACCATGCTGTCGGACGACAATGTGACGCGCCAAATCGTCATCGACAGCGGCGCGCTGGCGTCAGCCAAACCGGGCTTGATTCACCTGAGCATGGCAACCCTATCGGCCGCCCTGACCATCGAACTAAGCGAACTGCATGAAAAAGCGGGCGTGGCCTATATCGCCGCACCGGTGTTTGGCCGCAACAACCTGGCCGCCGCCGGCACCTTGAATATCGCCGTCGCCGGCCCGCAGCAAGCGATCGACAAGGTGCAGCCGCTGCTCGATATGATGGGCCAGAAAACCTGGCCGATGGGCGACCAGCCGGTACAGGCGGCCATCTTGAAAATTTCCGCCAATATGATGCTGGGCTGCGCCATCGAAGCATTGGGCGAAGCGATGGCGCTGACGCAGAGTTATGGCATCGCCAACGAAAGCATGGTCGATTTTGTCACCAATACCCTATTTGCGTCGCCGGCCTACAAAATCTACGGTCCGCTGATTAGCCAGCGCACAGTGGAGCAGCCAAGCTTCACCTTGCGCCTGGGCTTGAAGGATTGCAACTTGGCGCTGAAGGCTGGCGAGGCGCACGATGTGCCATTGCCCTTCGCCAGCGTGCTGCGCGACAACTTCTTGCAAGCCTTGGCGGCCGGCGACGGCGGCAAGGATATTTCGATGCTCGGGGTACACGCGATCAAGCGTTCGGGCCAGCAGTAGGCGCCAGATCAGCGCGTCCCGCAGACCGGCGGCATGGCTGCGCCGGTCAATACGCTCAAATCAGTTGCAGCACCAATTTCTTGCCGCAAGCCTGGGCATATTTCCTCAGCGTGGCAAAGGACGGCGAATATTTTTCGCTGCGCAGCGACGCTTCCAGACGCGACACCGCGCTCTTGGTGGTGCCCATCTTTTGCGCCAGCTGCTCCTGCGTCAAGCCAGCCTGCTGACGCGCCGTCAACAACGCATCCAGCACGCCATATTCCTCTTCCAGCGCGCTCCATGCCTGTTCAAAACCGGGACGCAAGCTGGCCTCTTCCAGCGCCGCACGCGTAACCGGATCCCCCTTCACACGCGCGCTATCAAACTGGCTCGCCCACATAAGCATGTGGGCACATTCGCCAACCTCGGTGAAAAATAAATGCTCACGATGAGAAGCACACTCTGCCAATATGCCACTGCTGGCGAACCGCCACCTTGATACCGCTGGCATGCGCTCCATGAAAAAAGGCCGCCGACATCACGCTGGCGGCCTTACGGGGCAATTCAGATAAACGCCGGAAACTTATTCAGCCCACGCTTCCTTGCCCTTCACCGGCTTGCCCACCAGCAGCAAGGCGATCAGCGTCAGCAAGGCGGCGCTCGACAGGTAATAACCGACATATTGCAGGCCATGATTGGTGGCCAGCCAGGTCGCCGCGTACGGCGCCAGCGAGGCGCCGAGGATGCCGGCCAGATTAAAAGTCAGCGACGAGCCGGTGTAGCGCACTTCGGCCGGGAACAGTTCCGACAGCATGGTGCCCAGCGGGCCGTACGTCATCCCCATCAAGCCCAGGCCGATAGACATGAACAGGGTCACTTCCCAGACATTGCCGGAACCGAACATCGGCGCCAGCACCAGGCCGAAGATGACAATCGCGGCCGATACCAGAATCAGCGTCAAACGGCGGCCGTGGCGGTCGGCCAGCACGGCCGACAGCGGTATCGTCAGCGCAAAGAACAGCACCGCGAACAATTGCAGGATCAGGAACTCCTTGCGCGTGAAACCCAGCTTGGTGGTACCCCAGCTCAAGGCGAACACCGTCATCAGGTAAAACAGCACGAAGGTGGCCATCGCGGCGATAGTGCCGAGCAGCAGCATGCGGCCATGGTCGCGGAACACGGTAGCGACCGGCAATTTGACGCGCTCGTTCTTTTCCAGCACTTTCTGGAACGCCGGGGTTTCCGTGATTTTCAGGCGCACATACAAACCGACGATAACCAGCAAGGCACTGGCCAGGAACGGAATGCGCCAGCCGTAGCTGAAGAATTGCGCATCGCTCAGCGTTTCGCTCAGCAGCAAAAAGATGCCGCCCGACAGGAAAAAGCCGATCGGCGCGCCCAGTTGCGGGAACATGCCATACCACGCGCGTTTGCCCGGCGGCGCGTTTTCGGTGGCCAGCAAGACCGCCCCGCCCCATTCGCCGCCCAGGCCGAGCCCCTGGCCGAAGCGGCACAGCGCCAGCAACAGCGGCGCGGCGGTGCCGATCATCGCGTAAGTCGGCAGCAAGCCGATGATGACGGTGGACAAGCCCATGGTCAGCAAGGCCGCGACCAGCGTGGCCTTGCGGCCGATGCGGTCGCCGAAGTGGCCGAACAGCGCCGAACCGACCGGCCGCGCGAAGAAGGCGATGGCAAACGTCGCCAGCGATTGCAGCACGGCGGCCGACGGGTCGCCAGCCGGGAAAAACAATTTCGGGAAGACCAGCACGGCGGCGGTCGCGTAAATATAAAAATCGAAGAATTCGATGGTGGTGCCGATCAGGCTGGCAAATAAAACGGTACCGGGTGAGTTCGCCTTGACGGCGCCGGCTTGATGCTTGCTCATTACTGCTCTCCTTGATTGGGAGTGATATGAAGGCCCCTGCATGCTCAGGGTTATTGTCAGTCAGGTCAGTCAGCTCAGTTTCATTCATGTGCACCGATCAGCGTGGTGTCTCCGCCTCGCTATCAACATCATATCCGCCACGCGCGTTACATGCAGTGCTTTTTTTGCAAAATAGAATGTATCCCGCGTAGCCGAAGGAAATCAGCCAGGCGCTGCTCGCGACACATGAAAACAGGGTCGGGTATCTGATTGAACAGATACGGCAAGGGAGTCGTCCGGGGATGGGAGACGTGTTCGGGCCAGCGATTGCATGACATACCGTGCCGACCGGCGCCAAGCGATCGCGGCGCGCGAACATTTGTGATGTACCGGCATGCCTGCGGCCAAGTGCGATCACTTGGCCGGCGAGTCTTGCGCCAACATCCGGTTCGGGATGCCGTCGATCTTGCTGTTACATTCATGATACCTGCCCGCTTGCCGTGCGGCAAGTGAGTCAGCAGTGAATAACGCGACGCAGGACGATGCCGGCGGCTCAGGCGGCGGGACGGATCAGCGCAAACGCGTCGCGGATCGCGCCGGCGTCGAGCGGACGCACCAGGCGCGCCACTTCGATGCCATCCTGCAGGAAGATCATGGTTGGCCACAGCTTGACGCGAAACGAGCGGCCCAGCGCGCGGCCGCTGCCGTCTTCGACCCGGAGATGGCGCACATCGGGATAATCGCTAAACACATGGGCCAGCACGGCTTCCGACGCACGGCAATGGCCGCACCAGCCGGCGCCGAATTCCAGCAGTGCCGGGCCGGGCAGCGCATCGATATCGGCCCGCGTCGGCTGGGCGCTGGCGTAGATGGTGCTCATCATGATGGGGAACCTCCTTAATTGGCATGCAACGATCATCAACAAAAAAACCCGCATCACTCATCATGAGCCATGCGGGTTTTGCCTGTCGTCCGATTGAACCGCTTGATACTCCGCTTGATACTCTTATACAAGCTTGACGCGCAACTCGCCCAGCCCGTCGATGGCGCCGACCAGCAAGTCGCCCTGGCTGACCGCCGCCACGCCTTCCGGCGTGCCGCTGAAGATCAGGTCGCCCGGCTGCAACTGGTACAGTGTCGACAGGATCGAAATCGTTTCAGCAACGTTCCAGATCAGCTTGCCGGTCGTGCTTGCCTGGCGCGGTTCGCCGTTGACGGTCAGCGAAATCGCCGCCGCGTCAACGGCGCCGGCGTCGGCCACCGGAAAGATCGGGCCGATCGGCGCCGAATAATCGAAACCCTTGCCGGTGCACCATGGACGGCCCAGTTTCTTCGCTTCGCCCTGCAAGTCGCGGCGCGTCATGTCCAGCCCGACCGCATAGCCCCACACATGCGACAGCGCGTCGGCGGTGCTGATGTCGCGCCCGCCCTTGCCGATCGCCACCACCAGTTCGATTTCATGGTGCAGATCGGCGGTCTGGCTCGGATAAGGCATGTTGCCGGTAGTGCCGGCCGCGACCGGCAATACGGCGTCGGCCGGTTTCATGAAAAAGAACGGCGCTTCACGGCCGGTATGGCCCATTTCCTTCGCATGCTCGACATAGTTACGGCCGACGCAATAAATCCGGTGTACCGGAAACCATGCCTCACTGCCGGCGACCGGCACCGCCGCCTGGACCGGCGTTTCGATTACATATTGCATATCAACTCCTGATGGCATTTTTTTCACAAGACAGTCAACAGGCAGGCGCTGCGCGGATCGGCCCGCCTGCCGTAGCCATATAGTACTGCAGCCAGCTTATTTCAGCAGGCCGGAGCGGCCCGGGTCCGGCATGCGGATCGCCACCAGCAGCGACAGCGCGCACATGATGGTGACATAGATATAAAAATAGTCTTCCACATGCATCGACTTGAACAGCAGCGCCACGTATTCGGCCGATCCGCCAAACGCCGCATTGGCCACCGCGTACGACAGGCCGACGCCCAGTGCGCGCACTTCGACCGGAAACATTTCGGCCTTGATCAAGCCGCTGATCGAGGTATAAAAACTGACGATCGCCAGCGCCAGCACGATCAGGCCGAACGCCGCGTACGGGTTGCTGATGTCTTTCAAGGTATGCATCACCGGCAATACGCACAAGGTCGACAAGGCGCCAAAGCACAACATCGAGGTGCGCCGGCCGATACGGTCCGAAATCGCGCCGAACAGCGGCTGCATCACCATGTAGACGAACAGCGCGCCGGTCATCACCGCGCTGGCGGTCTTGGTCTCCATGCCGGCCGTGTTGACCAGGTATTTCTGCATATAGGTGGTGAAGGTGTAAAAGATCAGCGAGCCGCCGGCGGTAAAGCCGAGCACGGTGATAAAGGCGCGCTTGTGCTTCAGCAAGCCGCGCAAGCTGCCGGCGTCCTTGTCCTTGCGCTCTTCGGCGGTGGTGGTTTCGGTCAGCGATTTACGCAGGTACAGCGAAATCAGCGCGGCGGCCGCGCCGAGCACGAACGGAATGCGCCAGCCCCAGGCGCGCAATTCTTCGACCGTCAGCAATTGCTGCAAGACCACCAGCACCAGCAGCGCCAGCAACTGGCCGCCGATCAGCGTCACGTACTGGAACGACGCAAAGAAACCGCGCTTGCCCGATTCCGACACTTCACTCATATAGGTTGCACTGGTGCCATATTCGCCACCGACCGACAAGCCCTGGAACAAACGCGCCACCAGCAGCAGGAACGGGGCGGCCGCGCCTATCGTCGCGTAGGTCGGCATCACGGCGATCATCAGCGAACCGCCGCACATCATCAGCACCGAAATCATCATCGATTGCTTGCGGCCGTATTTGTCGGCGATGCGGCCGAACAGCCAGCCGCCGACCGGTCGCATCAGGAAGCCGGCGGCAAAGATGCCGGCGGTTTGCAGCAATTGCGTGGTTGGATTACCTTCCGGGAAAAACGCGTGCGAAAAATACAGCGCGCAAAAGGAATAAATGTAAAAGTCGAACCATTCGACCAGGTTGCCGGACGAAGCGCCGATAATCGCCTTGATGCGCTGGCCCGACGTCAGGCTGGCGTAGGATGTTGTCATTTTTTGTCTCCCAGATATTGTTGTAGTAAATATGTCTTGAGAGCGCCTGGCAAAACATTCAGGCGCCCTCACTCAAAACCTCAAACCCGTTCCAGCACCAGCGCAATGCCCTGGCCGACGCCGATGCACATGGTGCACAGCGCATAGCGCCCGCCCGTGCGCTGCAACTGGTTAACCGCCGTCATGGCCAGCCGCGCGCCGGACGCGCCCAGCGGATGGCCCAGCGCAATCGCGCCGCCATTCGGGTTGACGCGCGGATCGGCGTCTTGCAAACCCAGCTGGCGCAGCACCGCCAGTCCCTGCGCGGCAAACGCTTCATTGAGTTCGATGACGTCGAAATCGTTCATGCTCAGGCCGGTCAACGCCAGCACCTTGCGGGTCGCGGCGACCGGGCCGATGCCCATCACGCGCGGCGCCACGCCGGCGGTCGCCATCGCCACCACGCGGGCTGCCGGTCTCAAGCCATGGCGCGCGGCGCTGGCTTCGTCGGCCAGCAGCAAGGCGGCGGCGCCGTCGTTGACGCCGGACGCATTGCCGGCGGTAATGCTGCCGTCCGGACGCACCACCGGCTTCAATTTGGCCAGCGTGTCCAGCGTGGTCGCGCGCGGATGTTCATCGCGGCTGACGATGAGCGGATCGCCCTTTTTCTGGGCGATCGACACCGGCGTGATTTCACTGTCGAACACGCCGGCCTGCTGCGCGGCCAGCGCCTTGAGCTGGCTGGCCAGTGCAAACTGGTCCTGGTCGGCACGGCTGATGCCGTAGTCGGCGGCGACGTTTTCCGCCGTTTCCGGCATCGTGTCGACGCCGTATTGCGCCTTCATCAACGGGTTGATGAAACGCCAGCCGATGGTGGTGTCTTCCATCTTGATGCCGCGCGCAAACGCACTGTCCGACTTGCCGACCACGAACGGCGCGCGGCTCATGCTTTCGACGCCGCCGGCGATCATCAAGCCCGCTTCGCCGCTCTTGATCGCGCGCGCCGCCGTGCCGATCGCATCCAGCCCGGAACCGCACAGGCGGTTGACGGTCACACCCGGCACCTCGAGCGGCAAGCCGGACAGCAGTGCGGCCATGCGCGCCACGTTGCGGTTGTCTTCGCCGGCCTGGTTGGCGCAGCCATAGATGACGTCGCCGACCGCGGCCCAGTCGACTTGCGGATGGCGCGCCATCAAGGCACGGATCGGCAATGCGCCCAGGTCGTCGGCGCGCACGCCGGACAGGCTGCCGCCGTAGCGGCCGAACGGGGTGCGTTGGCCGTCGCAAATAAAAGCGTGGTTCATATAGTTCCCAGGTTAGTTAGCTTGACGCGCGTCGCTGAGCGTCACGGCGGTGATGTCTTGCACGGCGTCGAAAGTCCAGCCATCGGCCAGTTCGATCACCGAGGCGCCGGACGGTCCCACGTCGATCACCGCCAGGTCGGTATAGATGCGGCTGACGCAGCCGATGCCGGTCAGCGGATAGGTGCAGGCCGGCACCAGCTTGCTGTCGCCGCCCTTGGTCAGGTGTTCCATCATCACATAGGTTTTCTTGGCGCCGATGGCCAGGTCCATCGCCCCGCCGACGGCCGGAATCGCATCCGCCGCGCCGGTATGCCAGTTGGCCAGGTCGCCGCCGGCCGATACCTGGAACGCGCCCAGCACGCACACGTCGAGGTGGCCGCCGCGCATCATCGCAAAACTGTCGGCGTGGTGGAAAAAGCTGCCGCCCGGCAACAAGGTGACCGGCTGCTTGCCGGCGTTGATCAAGTCGTAATCTTCATCGCCGGCGGCCGGCGCCGGCCCCATGCCGATCACGCCATTTTCGCTATGCAGCACAATTTCCAGGTCGGCCGGCAAATGGTTGGCCACCAGCGTCGGCAAGCCGATGCCGAGGTTGACCACCGCGCCATCCGGGATATCGCGCGCGACCCGCGCCGCCATCTGGTCCCGGCTCCATTTCATCCGTGTCGTCATCTCGTCCGCCATCTTATGCTCCCGCAGTAGTTTTGAATCCGGCCGGCCCGGTGGCGCTGCGCGGCACTTGCACCACGCGCTGCACGAACAGGCCGGGCGTGACGACGATTTCCGGATCGATCGCGCCCAGCTCGGCGATGTCATGCACCGACGCGATGGTCACCTTGGCGGCGCTGGCCATGATCGGGCCGAAATTGCGCGCCGTCTTGCGGTAAGTCAAATTTCCCCAGCGGTCGCCCCGCTCGGCCTTGATCAAGGCGAAGTCGGCGTGGATAGGCGCTTCCAGCACATACATGCGGCCACCGATTTCGCGGGTTTCCTTGCCCTTGGCCAGCTCGGTGCCGTAACCGGTCGGCGTGAAAAAGCCGCCGATGCCGGCGCCGGCGGCGCGGATGCGTTCGGCCAGATTACCTTGCGGCACCAATTCAAGTTCCAGCTTGCCGGCCCGGTACAAGGCGTCGAACACATGCGAATCGGCCTGGCGCGGGAACGAGCAAATGATCTTGCGCACCTGGCCGTTGTTCAGCAAGGCCGCCAGGCCGCTGTCGCCATTGCCGGCGTTGTTGTTGACGATCACCAACTCGCGCGCGCCTTGCGCGATCAAACCGTCGATCAATTCGGCCGGCTGGCCGGCGCCGCCGAAACCGCCAATCATGACCGTCGCGCCGTCGTGGATATCGGCCAGCGCCTCGGCCACGGACGGCAATAATTTATTAATCATGTGCTACTCCGGAAGAAAATCTGCTTGTCATTTTTCAGATTATTTGCTCATTCATTGTTCTTATAGCGAACAAATATTCGTATTTAGAACTATAGTAGCAGAATATTTGGCGATTTGTCTGCCGCCGATTGGCGACAAACCACGCGCTTTTGGCCCCCGTGGCTATAATCGCTACCTTAATGAAACGGAATATTCATGACCGATAGCAAGACTCCATCCGGCTCCGGCTTGCCTTCCAGCGACGCCGGCACGCCACGTCCCGGCGACAGCTACGTGCAATCGTTCGCGCGCGGGCTGGCGGTGCTGCGCAGTTTCGGCGCCGACGCCCCGGCGCAAACCTTGAGCGACGTGGCGGAACGCAGCGGCTTGACGCGGGCCGGCGCGCGCCGCATCTTGTTGACCTTGCTACATCTGGGATATGTGGAAGCGGACGGCCGTTTGTTCCGTCTGACGCCCAAAGTCTTGGATCTCGGTTACGCCTATCTGTCGTCGCTGCCGATCTGGACCCAGGCCCAGCCGGTGCTGGAAGAGTTGACGCAAAGCTTGCGCCAATCCTGTTCGGCAAGCGTGCTCGACGGCGACGACATCGTCTATGTGGTGCGCTTGTCGGCGCACAAGACCATGTCGATCAACCTCGGCATCGGCAGCCGCCTGCCCGCTTATTGCACCTCGATGGGCCGGGTGATGCTGGCCGGCCTGGCGCCGGAACAACTGCGCGAACGCTTGTCCAAAATGGCCTTGCTGAAATTGACGCCGCACACCGTGACCGACCAGCAACAATTGCTGGAAGAGATAGCCAAGGTGCGCCGCCAAGGCTGGAGCCTGGTGATCGAAGAACTGGAACAAGGCCTGGTGGCGCTGGCCGCGCCGGTGTTCGACCGCAGCGGCAAAGTCGTCGCCGCGATCAATGTCAGCGGCCAGGTCACCGGTCCGTCGATATCGCATTTGCTGGAACACACGCGGCCGAAGCTGCTGGCGACGGCGGACAAGGTCAGCGCGCTGGTGCGCATGCAGAAATAATTACGGCTTCTCGCCATCGACCCAGACCGGGTTGGTGTACGCCTTGCGGCCGTCGCGGTCTTCGACCACCAGCGCATACCAGCCAGCCGTCGACGACTGCGCGGCGAGCATGAAGTCGATGCGTTTGCTGCGCGTAACCTCATCGAACGACAAGCTGTCCAGCACCACACCGTCGGCGATCAGGTCGACCCGCTTGATACCGGCTAACGCTTGCACCTCGAAACCCAGCACCGCCGGCGGCTTGCTCAAATGCTCGCCAAACATGATGTCCGGAAAAATCAGCGGGCCATGGCTGATATAGGCGCGGCCAGCCTTCAATGCCGCGCTGAAACTGGCGGCAGTCAATTGACCGTCGACATGAGCAAAAGTGCGCACCCGGCCCGATTCATCGTTCCACACGTCATGCACGTCGGTGCCGCCGGCCAGGTAATACGGACGGCCGTGGTTCCAGTCGTCCCACAGTTTTTTCAAGACCTTGCCGTCGTCGCCCGGCACGCTGGCATTGATTTCGACCACGTCGTAGCCGGGATTCCAACCGCCCGGCGCGACCTGCTTATCCACACTGGCAAAGTAGCCGTAGGGAATGAACGGATGGTTCACCTGGATGATGCCGGCGCCCAGCCGGCGCGCTTCGGCAAAAATCTGCTCGACCGTCGCGGTGCTCATGTCGATCGCCAATTTTTGCCCGCCAGCCAGGGGATACGCGTTGAAATGTCCCCACGACGCCGACAATTCCATCGAACCGATCAACGGCATGCGGCGGCGCCCGGCGATACGCTGCAAGGCCGGCAGGTTGACCATCGTGTCATGGTCGCTGACAAACAGCAGATCCAGGCCGGCCGCCAGTTGCGAGCGGGCCAGGTCGGCCGGCGGCGTCACCGCCTCGGCCTGGTCCGCATGGTGATGCAGGTCGGCGCCAAACCAGCCGCGCGCCGCCGGGTCGGCAAACGGAATCAATGCGACCGGCACGCTTTGTTCGCTGCCGGCGGCGATATGCAGCGGGATGCTGGCCGGTTCGGACAGGAAACCGCCGCCCGCCGCCACCTTCAATACATAATCGCCGGGCGCCAGCGATAGGTCGGCCCGCCCCTTGCGTTCCAATTCAGTCAAAAAAGTCTTCTTGCCGAGAAACTCGACCACCGGCTGCTGCCCCTCGGCGATGACGATGCGCGCATCGAGCGGCTGGCCGCTTTGCCTGCCCTTGACGGCAACATGGAGCAAACCCGGCCCCTGCAATTGCTGGAAGTCTTGCGTCAGATCGGCGTCGCGGCCCACCGTCAGCGCCTGTTTCGCCGTTTGCCGATACCCCTTGGCGGTCGCATAAAAAACATAGTCGCCGGCCGGCAATTGCAGTTGATACCGCCCCTGCGGCGCGAGCGCCCAGCCATACGGCTTGCCGGATTTTTCGACCACCACCACCGCCTTCTGCACCGGCTTGCCATCGGCGCCGGACACCAGGCCATGCAGGCGACCGGCCGGCAACTGGCCACGCGCGATTTCAGCGCGCATCACCGGCGCCAGGTCGCCGCTGGCCCCGACTTGCAGCCAGCCGGAAAAGGTGCGGCTGGCGCCCGGCGCCAGCGTGTGCGACTGGTATAAATCCTTGGAGCCATATTCGACATGGTCGAAATACGACGCGTGCAAGGCAACGCTCCAGTCTTCGTCATAGGCCACCATCCGTTGCGCCAGCGCATGCGGCGCCGCGCCGCTGGCCGGCGCGCCCGGCACGCCGAACAAAAAGCCGCCTTTCGGCCAATACGTCAGGCCGGACAGCAAACCCATCAATTCCGTGTCGCCGCCATTCGTCATGACGGTCGAAATTTCGACCCGGTCGGCCTGGTCTTTCAAGGTGTACGTGGTGCTAATCGTCACCTTGCCCCAGTCGCGCACGGCCCGTATCACCACCTGTTGCGGGCCGCGTTCCAGGATCTCGATCTTTTGGTCGGTGTTGGGCCAGGCCGACCAGTTATTCGGAATAAAGTCGGCAAACACGGCGCGGTCGCGCCCGATCTTGCCCTTGTTCACCACTGCGACATCGACGATGGCGCCGCGCGGCACGCCATACGGCACCGGCGACGCGAGCGCCAGCGCAAACGCCAGCTTCTGGTTGATCACGGTGATATCGCCGGCCGCCCTGGCGTCGCCATCCGGTATCGGCGTCGGCCCGGTGACCAAGCGCACGGCGGCGCCCGCCAGCAACGGCAGGCTGAGCACCAGGAAAATCGCCATCTTGCAGAATTGCTTCATGATTGACTCGCTACCATCAACACAATACAAAAAAGCACGGCAAGAATCGCTTCCCGCCGTGCCTTGGTTTATTACCGGTTAAAAATTACAGCTTGCCGCTCAAGGTCAAGAATACCTGGCGCGGCGCACCGGCCAGCAAGGTGGCGAAGGTGCCGTTCGGATCGGACGCCTGGAAACCGTTGCTGCCGATGGTGCTGAAATACTGCTTGTCGAACAGGTTGCTGACGTTCAACTGCAGCGACACTTCCTTGAACGCGCCGACCGTCTTGAACTTGTAGCCGGCCGACAAGGTCGAGTTCCAGAACGACGGGACTTGCGCATCGTTGGTGTAGGTGTAATAACGCTTGTCGGTGTACTTGGCGCCGAGGCGGGTGAACCAGTCCGCATTTTCGTAGGACAATTCGGTATTGAACATCACGCGCGGCGCATCGACCACATCCTTGCCGGCCACGGCGACCAGCTTGCCGTTATCCGTGTAGTCCGATTTGTATTTCGAGCTGTTGTAGGTGAAGGAGTTGAACCACGACACATCGCGCGCCACTTTCCACACAGCCAGCGCTTCCAGGCCGCTGGTTTCGACCTTGCCGACGTTGACGATGGTGCTAGGGCAACCGACGATGCCGGCGCATGTCGCGATCGACAGTTGGCGATCCTTGAAGTCGGCGTAATACACGGCGATCGAACCTTGCACGGCGTCGCGCTTGAAGCGCATGCCGAGGTCGACGGTGGTCGAGGTTTCCGGTTTCAGCTGGCTGGAAGTCAAGTCGAACGCTTGCTGGGTTTGCGAAAACGGGCCGGTGATGCCAGGCTGGTAGGCACGCATATTGCGCGAGAACGAGGTGAAGATTTCATCGTTCCGGTTCAGGCGATAGGTGATGCCGGCTTGCGGCAAGAACGCCTTTTTCGCTTCGATATTGCCGGCGGCGCGGGTGCCGACCAGGTTGACGGCTTCGATCGCCACTTTCGGGCTCTTGAAGCCGAAATTCAGGCTCATCTTGTCATCCAGCAGCGACACCGTGTCTTGCACATAAAATTGGCGCGTGGTGGTGGTGAAGTCTTGCTTGAAGACGGTCGAGGTCGGGTTGCTCAAGAAATGATCTTGATACGTGCCGTCGGTGACCGCATAGAAATTGCGGGTCAGCGTGTGCAGGCTGCGTTCGCCCCAGAAACCGGCGTTGATCGTATGGTTGGCGACATCCCAGGTCAGGTCGCTGGTCACGCCGTCGCGGCCGATCGAATATTCGGTGGTGCGGATCGAGATCGGCACGGTCGCCGACGATGCATTGTACGGCGTGTACCAGTGGCCCTGGCCTTTGTTGTCATGGTGATAGATGGTGGTCTTCAACACGCTGGCCGGGGTCAGTTGCAAGTCCAGCGACACGCCGCCCAGGTTATCCTTGCGCAAGCCGCGGCCCAGGTAATACGCATCGTCCAGGCTGGTCACGCCGCCGGTGAAGATACCCTTGGCGGCGTTGACGGCGCGTTGCCAGTCCGGCGCATAGTTATCCCAGTTGTAACCGAGGCGCCTGGTCATGTCCAGCGACAAATCCTGGTAATCGACTTCGCTGCGGCTCGAGTAATTGTAGAAGCCGCTCAACTTGTTGTCGCCAAACGTGTGCACGAATTTGCTGTTGAACTGATCCTGGTCTTGCGGACCGTCGCCCTTCCATTTGTCCGAACGCATGCGGGTGCCGCTCAGGTAGAACTTGGTGCCGGTCGACAACAGGCCGCTATCGACGCGGACAAACGTGCGCGCAGTGCTGTCGCTGCCCAGCGTTTGCGAGGCGGTCACGCCCATCGTATCGGACGGGTCCAGCGTGTAGAACTGCACGGTGCCGCCGAGGTTGCTGGTCGAGGCGGTGCTCAGCGTACCGGCGCCTTGCGAGACGGCGACACGGCCGATGTTTTCCGACGAAATCGCACGGCTGATATGCAAGCCGTTGTTATTGCTGTAGCTCATGTCGCCGAGCGGCACGCCATCCAGCGTAAAGCCGAGCTGGCCTTGATTGAAGCCGCGGATGCTGAAACGGGTCGACCATTCATACGAACCGAACGGGTCGGCCGATTGGAAACTTACGCCTGGCAATTTTTCCAGCGCCAGCAACGGACTGGTGCCGGGTATCGTTTTTTGCAAGTCGGCACGGGTGATGTTTTGCACCTGGCGCGACTGGCCCTGGCCCGTCACTTCCACCACTTGCATGGCCGGGGCGGCGCCCTCGCCTGCCGGGGCATCGCCTGCCGGTGCGGCATGGGCGTAGCAGGCCAGCGCTTGCAGGACGATCAGGCACATCGGTTTCAAACTCAGCTTCAAACAATTACGCTGTTGCATGGAAATTCTCTCGTACAGTTGTGGGGAGGGGAGAAAACGGCGCAGGCCTGGCGCATGCAGTCATCGGCATTCATGCATGTCACAAACTCAACTGTGGCGGATTGTAGTGAGCCAATATGACGCAAGAATGACATTGCGCGAGATACAACACTCGGCAAAAAAAGAAGATGTGGAGGGGAAATTTACCGCACAATATTGCCCCGGCCGAATTGGCCGGCCGGGGTGACAGTAGCAAGAATACCTGGAGCGCCTGACAAAACGTTCAAGGCAAGACGATGCAAGACCGCCATCGGCGTGTTGTCGGTCGCTCTTAGAGCCTATCCCAGTAGATGAATACGCCCTCTTCTGGCGCCCCTCAGGAACGGGGACTGCGTTGATCGTCGTCGCGTGGCGCGCCACGCTTCCTTCTCACGCCTGGTCCGCGCTCCTGATGCGCGGCCAGAACAAGACGCTCACTACTGGGATAGGCTCTTATTTAACGTTGAATTTGGCGCAAGGGTCGGGCCGCTGCTGCGCCTTAATCAAATGCACCACATCGAACGCGGCCGCGTCATGCGGGCCGGCTTGTTCCAGGTACGCTACACTGCGTATCGTCAGCTTGGGAGCAATTTCATTGAGCCAGCGCGCGACGCCGAAATCCTTGCGCACGTGGCCATTGCCGGCGATCAGCACCACATCGTTCGGCGCCTGCGCGCGGATCAGCTTGGCCATCCAGATATCGCGCGCGATTTGTGCATGGACCATGCCGCCCACCATCATGTCGGGCAGCATATTGCAATGGCCGGCAATGATTTCCTTTTGCTGGCCCGCGACTATATCGGCCGGCAACGCATCGTTCAAGCGGTAAGCTTGCACGGCCGCCGCATCGAAGGTGGTTTTCACGCCGTCGCGCACGGTACGCGACGCATCGCTGCGCGACAGGTTGGCGGCGATCAGCGGCAAGCGATAAAAAATCGCCAGGTCGATGACCGGCTTGTACAGTTCCCAATCCCAGCCCTTGCCTTCCATGACGCGGATGACACAGCCGGCGTCCGGGCAATCCCGTTGCGCGCGGGTCAGCAAGGCCTGGTTTTCCTGGTCGAATTGTTCCATCGCGATGGCCGGATGCCAGCCCGCTTCGACCCGGCGCCGCAAATCGTCGAAACGCTCCTTGTGGCCTTGGGCATTGTCATGCACTTCGCCCAGCAGCAGCACTTGCGGATTCGGCAAGGCGGGTGCCGCGCGTGGTCCATCCGGCTGTTTTTTAAGGAATGAGCAAGCGCTCAAGGCCAAGGCGGAAAACAGCAAAACCAGTGTGGCGGACCAGCCGCGTCGTGTAGGTGTCGTCATCATGCGTCAGTACCGGGTCCCGGGTCGAGGTGGAAGATGGGACGATTGTATACCGCGCCGTGGCCACGCCATGGTTTACGCCGCTCCGGCCCATGGCGTGAAATGCAGGCTGTCGATGGTCATCGGCCGCGTTGCGGCACGGCTTGCACCGTGCAAAACTGGGTGTACAGCACTTGCAGCACGGCCAGCACATTGTCGCTGGCGACCCGGTAAAAAATCTGCTTGCCGTCGCGCCGCGTCGCCACCAGCATTTCCTCGCGCAGCACGCCCAGTTGCTGCGACAAACTGGGCTGGCCGATGCCGACCGCCTGCTCCAGTTCACTGACGCAATGTTCGCCCTGCAATAACTGACATAACAACAGCAGGCGGTCCGGATTGGCCATCGCCTTCAACAAGGCGCTGGCGCGGTCGGCGCAGCCGCGCATGGCGGTGAGATCAAAAGTGGCGGCGGCTGTACACATGATGGTTCCCAATAACGATCAAATAAGCTGGATGGGAACACTATATCAAACAATATATTGTGCACCAATACGGTGCAACTAAAAACAACAGTGTTTTATTTATGCATGACTTTATACATGAACCGCCACTGGATGGGCCAGCCCCACCCGGCACCAGTAGGCAATCGCCGCGGCGGCGAGCAGCAAGCATGCCGAGGCAAACATCGCGCCGCGGATGCCGGCCATGATCTCCAGCCCGGAACCGAACGCAACCATGGAACCGAATACGGCCACCCCCATTGCGCCGCCGACTTGCCGCGCCGTATTGAGCACCGCCGACGCGGTGCCAGCCTGGTGCCGGCCGACGCTGGACAAGATCGACGTGGTCATCGCCGGCACCGCCAGTCCCATGCCGGCTGGAATCAGCGCCAGCCCCGGCAACATCTGTAAAAACGTGGCGTCGGAAGAAATACCGAACCCGCCCAGCAAGGCGTAACCGCTACAGCCGATCAAGCCGCCCCATACCATCGGCGCCCGCAAACCGGTGCGGACCGACATGGCGCCGCTGCTGATATTCGAAATGATGAAGGTGCCCGTCAGCGGCAAGAAGGTCAGCCCGGTTTCCAGCACCGAAAAACCGCGCACTTTTTGCAGGTAAAAACTGAACACGAAAATGATGCCGTAATACGAGAAATTGACCAGCACGCCAAACAGTACGGCGCCGGAAAAGCCGATTTGACGGAACAATACCAGCGGCAACATCGGCGCCGTGCTGCGCCGCTCGACCAGCAAGAACGCGATGCCGGACAGCAGCGACAGCAACAGCGCGCCACGCACCAGGTAATGATTCCAGCCCAACGCTTCCACCTCGATCACCGCGCCGATAAAGGCGGTCAGGGTGATAATCGCCAGCAACTGTCCCGGCATGTCGAACGAGCGGCCCGGGTCCTTGCCCTGCATGACCGGCACCACCTTGCGTGTCAAGAAAAAGCCGATGATGCAAATCGGCACATTGACCCAGAAAATACTGCGCCAGCCAGCCACCGACAATAACAGGCCGCCGATCACCGGCCCGGCCGCGATCGCCGCGCCGCCGGTGGCGGTCCACCAGCCGATCGCCTTGGCCAGCATCTTTTTGTCATGCGCATACGAAAAATTAAGAATCGACAAAGAACTCGGCACCAGCAGCGCCGCGCCGATGCCCTGGATGGCCCGGGCAATATTGAGCACATCGGCGACCGGCGCCGTGGCGCAGCCGACCGATGCGACGGTGAACAGGGCGAAGCCGGTCAGGAATACTTTTTTGGCGCCGAACTTGTCGCCCATCACGCCGGCCGACAACAGGAATACCGCAAAGCCGAGCGTGTAGGCGTCGACCACCCATTGCAGATCGCTGACGCTGGCCCCCAGTTGCTGGCCAATTTGCGGCAAGGCCACATTGACGATGGTGACGTCGAGCTGGACGATGATAAAAGCAAAACTGCTGGCCAACAGGATGGCGGGCGAGGGGCGTTGATGCGCTTGCATGAAGGAATCCATGATGAGACTGCGGTGAATGATGACTTCACTATAAAACCCTATTCACATTTAAAAAAATGAATAATAATGAAGTCGTCAATCACAAATAGAGAATGGAGAAGGGGATGGACTTATCGGCATTGCGGATCTTTAAAGCCGTCGCGGAAGAAGGCAGCGTCACCAAGGCGGCGGCCAGGTTGCACCGTGTGCAATCGAATGTGTCGGTACGCCTGACGCAACTGGAAGAGTCGCTGGGCGTGACGCTCTTCCACCGCAGCGGGCGGCGGCTGCTGATCACGGCGGAAGGCGCGCGTTTGCTTCAATATACCGACCGTTTGCTGCAATTGGCCGATGAAGCGGAAGCTTCGATGCGCGGCGACCGCAGCCCGTCCGGCAAGCTGCAAATCGGCGCGATGGAAACCACGGCCGCCGCACGCATGCCGTTTTACCTGGCGAAATTTCACCGTGCCCATCCGGAAGTCGAGCTGCTGCTCGATAGCGGCCCCACCGACTATTTGCTGCAAGCGGTGCTCAGCTACCGGCTCGACGTGGCGCTGGTCGCGGCGCCGGTCGAGCGGCCGGAGCTGGAACAAATGACGGTATTCGAGGAAGAACTGGTGCTGCTGACCGACCAGGAGCATGACCCGGTCGTCACGCCGCACGATGTGCGCAAGAAATCCTTGCTGGTGTTCCGCGCCGGCTGCGCCTACCGCCGCAAACTGGAAGGCTGGTTTGCCGAAGCCGGCGTCGCCACCGTGCGCACCATCGAGTTCGGCACCTTCGAAGCCATCATCGGTTGCGTCGCGGCCGGCATGGGCGTGGCGCTGATGCCGAAGGAAATACTGCGCCGGCGCGACCTGGCCGATACCGTCCAGGTCCACCAGCTGCCGCCAAGCGTGGCGCAGATCAGCACCGTGCTGGTGTGGCGCCGCGACGTGGTACGCCATCCGGCGCGGCAAGCGTTTGCCGACAGCTTCCTCGCGTGACGAACGACTTGGGGCGCCCGCTGAGCTGGGTAGAAATATTATTAAATAACAATTGAGACAATGAATAATAATATTGATTATGCGCAAATAAAAAATATGGCAAATTTACTATCGATGCTTTAATATCAACTGGACGATAAAAAATCGCGCTATCACCACTCAGGTAGTTAGCGTATGACGCCAGGGGTAAGAAATGACACTATTTGGATCTGCACACACGATCATCTTGGCGCTCGCATGCGGCTTCGGCGGTGCGGCGCAGGCTGCTCCATTCAGCGCCGGCATCGATGAGCCAGCCCTGTACCAGACGTTTTCTTGCGACGTTTATGCCGATTGCGGCGCCAGTCCGGACTGGAATGGCAGAGGGTTGACAGCCCGGCGCACTCCATGGGAGCAGCTGGATGCGCCGTATGGCCGGCTCCTTGAGAGCTTGCAAAACGATAACTATATGGCACCCGCGCTGAATCCGCCTGCCGGCCGGGCATATTCGCAGCAGACCCCATTTGCCGCCTACCTGGCCGGCATCGGCGTCACGCCCGTGCCGGAAGCGCCGGTCTCCATCATGCTGCTGGTCGGCCTGGGCTTGCTGCTATTGTCCGGCCACGAAGCGAAGTATGAAAAATTTTCCTTGTAAGCGATATCAGAGCACGGCCAGCTGGCCTGCGAGCAAGGCATGCAATTTATTCATCGTCGACCAGTTGCGCGACGTGACGGCGTCGCCCAGCAACACGCCCAGCGCAGTCGCGGCGCGGCTGGCCAGCACGCCGCCCGGACACCAGACATAGGCCGCCCACTGCCCGACCGCCAGTGCTTCCGGCGCCCAATCCTGCCGCAGCAAGGGCTCGATGCGCTGCATGTCGGCCGCATCGTTGAGCACCGACACCAGCAGCCGCGACGGATCGTCGGCCAGCGCCTGCAAGCTGTTTTGCTCGATGATGGCGGCAAATTGCGCGGCGTCGAGCACGGTGGCGCGCGCCGCCACGCCCAATTTCAGCACCAGCGCCTCTTCGATGCGGATCGCCGACTCGGCCGGCGGCACGCCGCCCGCGCCAAACACCACATTGCCGCTGTTCAAGACGGTACGCACGTCGGTATAACCGAGGTCGCCCAATAATTTGCGCAAGTCGGCCATCGCTACCCGCTTGGCGCGGCCGACGTTTATTCCGCGCAGCAATGCTACTTGTTGCCCTGTATCCATCAATTTCCTCCTTCAGCCTGGCGTGGCGGCGGCCTCGTCGCACATCGGCGTCACGCGCGGCATGCGCAGCAAGAAGCTGGCGCCCTGTCCCAAGGTACTGCTCACCGAGATGGTGCCGCCAAACTGCTTGGCAATCAAGTTAAACACGATATTTAATCCCAGTCCGGTGCCGCCCTGGCCGCGCCGGGTCGTCACGAAGGGATCGAAGACGCGGTCTATCATGTCCGGCGCGATACCCTTGCCATTATCGCTGACACACATTTCGATCCAGTCGCCGCCATCGCGGCGGGCCCGGATATCGATGACGCCGGCCATCTCCGCATCAAAAGCATGTTCCAGGCAATTCAAGGTCAGATTGGTCAGCACTTGCGCCAGCGCACCCGGATAGCTGTCGAGCACAATATCTTCAGGGCAGTGAATGACGATCTGCACCTGGGTCTTTTTCAAGGTCGGCTGCAAGCTGGCCATCACCTCTTCGATATAGTCGCGCAAGCCGAACTGGCGGTGCGCCTCGCTGACCTGGTCGACCGCGATTTGCTTGAAGCTGTGGATCAGGTGCGCCGCGCGGTAAGCGTTGTTCATGATCAGGCGCGCGCTTTCGCCGGCCGTTTCGAGGTAGCGCAAGATATCCGATTTCCTGACCGCGCCGTCCTGCACCGCCAGCAGCACGCTGTCGGTGGCGTCCTTCAGCACCGAGGCGCTGGTCAGCGCGATGCCGACCGGCGTATTGATTTCATGGGCCACGCCGGCCACCAGGCTGCCGAGCGAGGCCAGCCGTTCAGATTGCAGCAGCGATTCCTGGGCGCGCCGCAATTCATCCATCGCCTGGACCGTCGCTTGCTGCGAACTGCGCGCCGCATCTTCCGCTTCGCGGATGCGTTCGATGATCGATTGCAGTTTGCGCTGCACCGCGTTAAAGCCGCGGATCACGTCGCCCAGTTCGTCGCGCCGGGTTTCCGGCAATTCCTCGACTTCGTCGCTGCCGCGCGTGGCCAGGTCGAACAAGCCATCGCGCAATTGTTTCAAGGGGCCAAACACGATACGCAAGCTCAGCACCAGCGCCGCCACCAGGATCAAGTCGAGCAGCAATACTTCCATGACCTTGCGCCGGACTTCGGCGCGCAGCGCGGTATCGATCTGATCGCGGCTGAAATTGACCACCACCCGGCCGACAATCACCGGCTTGCTGTTGACGGAGGTGGCGACGGCTTCGCGGAACACCAGCGGCGCCTCGGCTTGCGCACCCGGCATGCCGTTATCGGCGGCCAGCGCCACCACCATGCCGGTGGCGTTGCGCATTTTCCCGGAAAACAGGCCGACCGAGGAATCGTAGACACGGATCGCCACCAATTCCGGCGGCAACATTTCCGCTGCAACAATGCTGTCGACCTTGGACTTATCCAGGTCCCACAGCGCCGACGGCAAGCTGGTTTGCAGGCGCGTCAACACGCCCTGGCGCAAGCGCTGGCTGCCTGCCTCCAATTCCCTGGCCAGCGTATATTGGGTATAGCTGCCGGAAATGCCAAGCACCAGCGTGACGATCACGACAAACAGCAGAGTCAGCCGGACTTGGATACGCACCATGAAAACACTCCCGGGCCAGTGCCCGGACTGGCGGCGCACGGCAAGAAATATAAGAACAGCAAGAACCTGTTATCCAAGAATGTACGTGATGACCCCTTTCTTGGCAAGACGAAAACCTTGCCGCCAGCGTTTGCGGAGCGCCGCCAGCGAAGCTTTGATATGAGCCCAAGACATTGCGACAAAGCAATGGTAATATCTTCAAACCAAAATTAAGGACTCACCATGCCGGCCAAACATCAACACCTAGCGCTGGAACAAGTTACACCAGGAATGATTTTATCGGACCAATTATTAGGTCTGCAGGGCCAGGTTTTGCTGCCGCAAGGGACCGTGCTGACCGAATCCATGCTGGCCAGCCTGCCGCGCTACGGCATCGAAATGTTGCCGATCCTGCTCACGTTAGCGCTCTCGGAAGAAGAAGTGGCCGCCGCGCGCCAGCGCCGCCTGGAACGCCTGACGCATTTGTTCCGCAAACACAATCTTGACGCAGACAGCGAGCCAGGCCAGGAGCAAAACCAGGACGGCCCGGACGCGACCAGCTTGTTGCGCAGTGTCGTCACCGCTTACCGCTCCGGCGCGCAGGAGCCGGCATGAGTACCGAACCGATCATGCCGCTGAGCTACGACGAGATCGTGCAGCACCTGGATGACTTGCCGTCGCTGCCGGCGGTGGTGATGGAATTGCTCAACAATATAGACCAGGAAAATATCGATATCTCGGTACTGGCCAAGAAGGTGTCGTACGACCAGGCGCTGACCGCCAAGACGCTGCGGCTGGCCAATTCCTCGCAATACGGCTTGCAAGTGAAAGCCACCACGATCCAGCAGGCGATCACTTACCTGGGTTTCCAGACCACCCGCAACCTGATCACGGCGGCGGCCATCACCGGCTGCTTCCCGGAAGGCGGCTGCAAGGGTTTCGACGACAAGGCGTTCTGGCGCCATTCGATCGCCACCGCCGCCTGCGCGCGCATCCTTGCACGGCATATCCGCTTCAACCAGGATTACGCGTTCACGGCCGGCTTGCTGCACGATATAGGGCGGCTGGTGCTGGTCAGCAGTTTTCCGCAACATGTCGAGCAAGTGCTGGCCTACCGCGCAGCCCACGATTGTTATCTGCTCGATGCGGAACGGGACGTGCTGGGAGTCGATCATGTGCAAGCCGGCGTGGCGCTGGCCGAACACTGGAATTTTTCGGATACGATGCGGCTGGCGATTGCCTGGCACCACGAGCCGGAGACGCAGGGCGCGGGCTTCCTGGCCTCGATCATACACGTCGCCGATGCGATCGTGCATGCGCTTGACCTGACGCAGGTGGTTGACGATCTCGTGCCGCGGGTGTCGGATGTCGCCTGGCATGCATTGGGCCTGAACCAGGAAAGTTATCTGAGCGTGTTTCGCGAAACCGAATTGCGCTACGAGGAAATTACCACCGCCTTGCTGGGCTGAGGCAAGACTGTGTTGCAACGGGGGGCAGACTGGACGCCGGAAAGAACTGGACAAGCTGGTTTCCGGCGCCGTTCAAACAACACTTTTTACGCATGGATCACAACCGCGTCAGTGAGCGTAGTTCGATTCCTGGGTATCGGTACGGTCTTCCGCTTTTGGCCGGCCTTGGGCATCGGACAGACGATATTTGGTGCGCCGGTCGCCCATCAAATCGCGCAGGTCGCGGATGCTCATGCCGGTCACTTCATGCATGCGTATCAGCAGCGATGCGCCGACCGGCAAGCGATGATGGCGGATCTTGCTGATCACCGGTGGCGCCACTTCCAGCAGGCGCGACAGGGCGGCATCATTCTTCAACTGCATCTTGCCCAGCAAAATATCGAGCAAGTGGTTAGGGTTGTAGCTTTCTTGGGAAGCAAGAGAATGTTGAGTCATGATTTTTCCTCGTGTAGTGTAGTAAGTGATGAAAATAATGCCGATTCGAACTTAAGGAAGACTTAGTTTCGTCAAATAAGTTCCATAAATTTACGCCTTACCCTGCTGACCTTGGCTATCCCAAACAGGCTGCTTCAAGCTCCGGTCAGACCGGCCCGGTATCGAGGACCACTTCCTGCAACTCCCCCGGAGAAATTGCAATTAATACAATATACTATTCCCATCGACGGTGACCTGCCTGCCAACGCAAATCAAACGTTGTTACATATCAAGCAATCAACTGGTAAGCTTAACAACGATGACATTTCAACACATCGGACGATGTCGCAGCGCACGCAAGAGCCGGGGCGCATTTTTACAACTCATTGTTTTTACAGGGCAAGCTCCCCCGGCGCCTGACCGGGCGCGGCATGGCCGGTTGACACGAATTACGTTAAACTAGCGCCTTGGCGCGTAGTAGAAGTGGCCGGCCTGGCACGCCGGCCCGCGTGGGCAGCAGCATCCATAGACCAGCAGCATCCAGAAAGTAAGCACCCGATTCCATGCAGAAAAAAGTATTCATCAAAACCTTCGGTTGCCAAATGAACGAGTATGACTCGGACAAGATGGCCGACGTGCTCGGCGCGTCGGACGGCCTGGTGCGCACCGAGCGCCCGGAAGACGCCGACGTGATCCTGCTCAACACGTGTTCGGTACGCGAAAAGGCCCAGGAAAAAGTGTTTTCCGACCTCGGCCGGCTGCGTGAATTGAAGCAGGCCAACCCGAACCTGCTGATCGGCGTCGGCGGCTGCGTCGCGTCGCAGGAAGGCGACGCCATCGTCAAGCGCGCGCCATATGTCGACATGGTGTTCGGCCCGCAAACGCTGCACCGCTTGCCGCAAATGATCCAATTGCGGCGCAGCAGCGGCGCGGCGCAAGTCGACATCAGTTTTCCCGAAATCGAAAAATTCGACCACTTGCCGCCGGCCAAGGTCGACGGCGCGTCGGCGTTCGTCTCGATCATGGAAGGCTGCAGCAAATATTGCAGTTATTGCGTGGTGCCGTACACCCGCGGCGAAGAAGTGTCGCGCCGCTTCGAGGACGTGCTGACCGAAGTGGCGGGCCTGGCGGCGCAAGGCGTCAAGGAAATCACCTTGCTCGGGCAAAACGTCAATGCCTTCCGCGGCCTGATGGACAATGGCGAGATCGCCGACTTCGCGCTGCTGCTGGAATACGTGGCGGACATTCCCGGCATCGAACGCATGCGCTTCGTCACCAGCCATCCGAAGGAATTCACCCAGCGCCTGATCGACGCCTATGCAAAAATCCCGCAACTGGTGGACCACCTGTATTTGCCGGCGCAACACGGCTCCGACAAAATCCTCGGCGCGATGAAACGCGGCTACACCGGCCTGGAATACAAATCGATCATCCGCCGCATTCGCGCGGTGCGCCCGAACATGGCGATCTCGTCGGACTTCATCGTCGGCTTCCCCGGCGAAACGCAAGCCGATTTCGATGCGATGATGAAGTTGATCAACGATGTCGGTTTCGACAACAGCTACAGTTTCATCTTCAGCAAGCGTCCCGGCACGCCGGCCGCCAACCTGGAAGACGACACGCCGCATGAGGTCAAGCTGGCTCGCCTGCAACAATTGCAAGCCGCCATAGACGCCAACACCAAGAAATACAGCCTGGCGATGGTCGGTTCGGTGCAGCGCATCCTGGTCGAAGGCCGCTCCAAGAAAGACACCGATTCCAGCGAATTGCAGGGCCGCACCGAAAACAACCGGGTAGTCAACTTCGACGCCGGCCCGGACGGCTTGCAGCTGGTCGGCCAGCTGGTCGACGTGCGCATCACCGACAGTTATTCCTACACCTTGCGCGGCGACCTGGTCGCCATCGCCCACGACTTGAAAAGAGCCAGTTGAAAACCAAAGCCCCGATCCAGCCGCATTATTTCATTCCAGAGCCGCTGGACAATACCCGGCTGGCCCATTTGTGCGGACCGCTCGATGAAAACCTGCGCCAGATTTCCGCCGCGCTCGACGTGACCATTTTCCGCCGCGGCGAAAAATTCATCGTCGGCGGCAGCAATGCCGAGCGCGCGGTGCAAATCCTGGAACAGTTCTATGCCATCGCCAACAAGGTGGTGCCGCTGGAAGAAGTACAACTGGCGCTGGTGGAACAGCGCGCCGGCCTGTCGGCCGCGTCCGAACACCACCCGGCCGCCAGCGCCAGCGTGACGCCGTTCATCGAGCCGGACATCGCCAGCCCGGCGCTGAAAACCCGGCGCAGCGACTTGCGCGGCCGCACGCCGCACCAGATCGGCTACCTGCGCAACATCCTGGAACACGACATCAGCTTCGGCGTCGGCCCGGCCGGCACCGGCAAGACGTATCTGGCGGTGGCCTGCGCGGTCGATGCGCTGGAACGCGACGCCGTCAAGCGCATCATCCTGACCCGCCCGGCGGTCGAAGCGGGCGAACGGCTGGGCTTCCTGCCCGGCGACCTGGCGCAAAAAGTCGACCCCTACCTGCGTCCGCTGTACGACGCGCTGTACGATTTGCTCGGGTTTGACCGGACCCAGAAACTGTTTGAAAAACAAGTCATCGAAATCGCCCCGCTGGCGTATATGCGCGGGCGCACGCTGAATCACGCCTTCGTGATCCTCGACGAGGCGCAAAACACCACCGTCGAACAAATGAAGATGTTTTTGACGCGCATCGGTTTCGGCAGCAAGGCCGTGGTCACCGGCGACGTGACCCAGGTCGATTTGCAAAAAAGCCAGAAGAGCGGCCTGGTCGATGCGATCCAGGTGTTGAAAGACGTGCGTGGCATTGCCTTCACGCAATTCAACAGCACCGACGTCGTGCGCCATCCATTGGTCGCGCGCATCGTCGATGCCTATGAGTCGGCGCAAGCCGCCAGCGCCGAGATCGCCCCTTTATTACAAGCAAGCACGATTAAAAATGTCCGAAAAAAATAAATTGTCGTTGTCGGTGCAATATCCCGACACCCGGCTGCAAGCCATCATCAGCCGGCCGAAAGTGCGGCGCTGGGTCAAGGCGGCGCTGCTGGCGCCGGCCGAATTCACCATCCGCTTCGTCGACGCCGAGGAAGGCCGCAACCTGAACCGCGATTACCGCGAAAAGGATTACGCCACCAACGTGCTGACCTTCGCCTACAACGAAGGGGAAGAGCTGGCGGACGACGAGCCGAGCCGGGCCGACATCATCCTGTGCACCGATGTGCTGGAACAGGAAGCCGCCGAGCAAAAAAAATCGGTCGAAGAACACACCGCCCATTTGATCGTCCATGGCGTGCTGCACGCGCAAGGCTACGACCACATGGACGATGACGAAGCGGCCGAGATGGAAGGACTGGAAACCGAGATCCTGGCCAGGCTCGGCATCAGCGATCCATACCAGGAATAAGCGCAGCTAGACGGCAGCGGCGACCGCCGTCGCTCACGGATGATTTACCAGGCCGTGCGGCTTCCGTGGCGCCATCGAAGGTTGGCAAGTGTTTTGCCGCCGAACACGATGCCGGTTTGTGATGGTTGCGGCAACCAATCCTGGCCGGCGTGCCACAATAGCGTTTTGATTGATATTGACAAGGAAACACGATGGCGACATGGTCGGCCGATGCCTTCGGCAACGATTACGCGATGGACTGGGCGCAAGATTTGCAGGAATACAAAAACCTGGAATTGATCGAGACCACCCTCGATAACGTCATCGATAGTCACGAAGAAATACTGGAAGCGCCGTTCGCCGCCGAGGCGCTGGCCGCCGTCGACGTGCTGCTGCGCCTGCTCGGCAAGCCGGGCAGTGAAGACATCGCCGATATCGACGGCTGGGTCGGCCGGCGCCAGCAGAACGTCACACCGCCGCTGATCGGCAAGGCCAGGGCCGCGTTGGCGCGGATCTTGTCGGAACAGTCGGAATTGCGCCAGCTGTGGCAGGAGAGCGAACATTACGACGCTTGGCAAAGCGCCGTGGCAGCGCTGCAAAACGGCTTGCCGGGCTGAGCTGCCGGCGTTTCCTGACAGCCCGGGCGCACTGATCCAAAACATGATTTTGTGACAAAGGCGACCCGGGCACCCCTTTTCGTGTATCCTATATCCCTTCGCAACAACGGCTCACGCCTCCTATGCAAGAGCACCCTAGTGGCGTCAAAACTGACGCCAAGCCCCACCGGTCACTGTTTGAACGCTTGACCGCACTGATTTCCCCCGAGCCCGAGAACCGCGCGGAACTCCTTGAAGTTCTGCACGATGCGCATGAGCGCAACCTGATCGACGCCGACGCCCTGTCGATGATCGAGGGGGTGTTCCAGGTATCCGACCTGTCCGCGCGCGACATCATGGTGCCGCGCTCGCAAATGGATGTCATCGACATCAGCAAGCCGATCGAAGAATGGATGCCCACCGTGCTGTCGACCGCCCACTCGCGCTTTCCGGCGATCGAAGGCGAGCGCGACAAGGTCATCGGCATCTTGCTGGCGAAAGACTTGCTGCGCTATTACGCCGAAGAATCGTTCGACGTGCGCGACATGTTGCGCCCCGCTATCTTCATCCCCGAATCGAAACGCCTGAACGTGCTGCTGCGCGACTTCCGCGCCAACCACAATCACATGGCGATCGTGGTCGATGAATACAGCGGCGTGGCCGGCCTGATCACGATCGAGGACGTACTGGAGCAAATCGTCGGCGATATCGAAGATGAATACGATTTCGACGAAGAAGAAGACAATATCCTGTCGATCAAGGAAGGCCAGCTGGGTTCGCGCTGGCGCGTCAAGGCGCTGACCGAGATCAGCCAGTTCAATGAAGCGCTGAACGCCCACTTGTCGGACGAGGATGTCGACACCATCGGCGGCCTGGTGTCGAACCACCTGGGGCGCATGGCGCACAAGGGCGACGTGTTCGACCTGGGCAACCTGCGCTTCGAAGTATTGCGCGCCGATGCGCGCCAAGTGCATGTGCTGCTGGTCGAGCGATTGCCGGAGATACCCGAACTTGAACTGTAACCCTGAAATGCAAAAAATCTGAAATGCGCTTTCGACGCGCAACCCCCTCCGACCCCGCCAAACCGCCCCGCAGCACCCGGGCGCGCATGCTGATTGCCGCCCTCGCCGGCGCTGCCGGCGTGCTGGCGTTCGCTCCGTTCGGCTACTGGCCGCTGCAAATCGTCAGCCTGGCGATCCTGTTTTACCAGATGTTGCGCGCCAATGGCGTCAAAAGCGGCTTCCTGATCGGCTGGGCCTACGGCTTCGGCTGGTGCGCCGCAGGCATCCACTGGCTGTTCATCGCGCTGCACCGCTTCGGCGGCTTGCCGTCGGTGCTGGCGGCGCTGGCGATCGCGCTGCTGGCGCTGTTCATGGGCCTGTACGTGGCGCTGGCGATGGGCGCGGCGGCGTGGCTGCGCAAGCGCTGGATCTTGTCGCTGCCGCTGACCACGCTACTGGTGCTGCCGTCGATGTGGAGCTTGTTCGAATGGGTGCGCGGCTGGCTGTTCACCGGTTTTCCTTGGGTATCGGCCGGTTACGCGCACAACACCAGCCCGTTGGCCGGCTTTGCGCCGGTGCTGGGCGTATACGGCCTCGGCTGGCTGGCGGCGCTCAGCGCCGGCGCGCTGCTGCTGTTGATGCATCGCCGCCGCTACCACGCGCTGGCGGGATTATTCGCCTTGTTCGCGGCCGCTTACGGTTTGCAATTTATCGCCTGGACCCATCCGGTCGGCCGCCCGATCAGCGTGCGCCTGCTTCAAGGCAATATTCCGCAAGACGAGAAATTCAGCGTCGAACGCGCCACGGCGACGCTGGACATGTACCGCGACATGATACGCGCCGAACCGGCCGACCTGATCGCGACGCCGGAAACGGCGGTGGCCTGGTTCCCGAAAGACTTGCCGCCCGATTACCTGAGCAGCCTGGCCGAGTATGCGCACAGCAGCAATAGCTACTTGCTGGTCGGCATACCGCTGATGGAAAGCCCGACCGTGTATTCGAATAGCGCACTGGGTTTCTGGCCGATGGCCGGCGCCAAGCCTTATCGTTACGACAAGCACCACCTGGTGCCGTTCGGCGAATTCATCCCGGCCGGTTTCCGCTGGTTTGTCGACCTGATGTCGATCCCGCTGGGCGACTTCCGCCGTGGTCCGGCGGTGCAGCCGCCGTTCAAGGTGCGCGACCAGCTGGTGCTGCCAAATATTTGCTACGAAGACTTGTTTGGCGAAGAAATCGCCGACCAGCTGGCATCGGCGCACAATACCGGCCAACAATCGGCATCGGTGCTGTTGAATATTTCCAACCTGGCGTGGTATGGCGCGTCGGTCGCGATTCCGCAGCATTTGCAGATCTCGCAAATGCGCAGCCTGGAAACCGGACGCCCGATGTTGCGTTCGACCAATACCGGCGCCACCGCCGTCATCGACCAGAACGGCAAGGTGGTCAGCCGTCTGGCCCAGGATACCCGCGGCACGCTGGCGGCGACGGTGCAAGGCATGGGCGGCATGACGCCCTACATCTTGTATGGCAATAACGGTATCCTGGTACTGATCGTCCTGGCGCTGACCGGCGCCTTCCTGCTGGCCCGCGAAGCACGCAAACAGACGGCTGCGGCGCCGGAAAGTAGCCGATAGCATGACATTCGGCTGTAATTTCTGTCTATATCGGCGATACTTGCCGGAAGAGTTACAGCCACCCTTTAAAACCCGCTAAAATTAGCCGCTTTAGCGAACCCTTAGCGTACCCATGCGCGCAAGCCGTGGGAGACGCAGCGATGACGACGATGCTCACATTCCAACAAATTATCCTGACCTTGCAAAACTACTGGGACCAGCAAGGCTGCGCCCTGCTCCAGCCCTACGACATGGAAGTCGGCGCCGGCACCTTCCACACCGGCACCTTCCTGCGCGCGATCGGCCCGGAGCCTTGGCGCGCCGCGTATGTGCAGCCGTCGCGCCGTCCGAAAGATGGCCGTTATGGCGACAACCCGAACCGCATGCAGCATTACTACCAATACCAGGTGGTCTTGAAACCGGCGCCGGAAAACATCCTCGACCTGTATCTCGGTTCGCTGGCGGCGCTGGGCCTGGATTTGCAGCAGAATGACGTGCGTTTCGTCGAAGATAACTGGGAAAGCCCGACCTTGGGCGCCTGGGGCCTGGGTTGGGAAGTCTGGCTGAACGGCATGGAAGTGACCCAGTTCACCTATTTCCAGCAAGTGGGCGGCCTCGATTGCAAGCCGGTGCTGGGCGAAATCACCTACGGCATCGAGCGTCTGGCGATGTATTTGCAGGGCGTCGAAAACGTCTACGACTTGGTCTGGACCGAATGGCAGGAAAACGGCATCAGCAAGAAGCTGACCTACGGCGACGTGTTCCATCAAAACGAAGTGGAACAATCGACCTACAACTTCGAACACGCCAATACCGACTTGCTGTTCAGCCAATTCGCCAACGATGAAGCGGAAGCCAAGCGCCTGATCGAATTGCAACTGACCTTGCCGGCCTACGAGAAAATCATGAAGGCGTCGCACAGTTTCAATATGCTGGACGCGCGCGGCGCCATTTCGGTGACCGAACGCGCCGCCTATATCGGCCGGGTGCGCACCCTGTCGCGCCTGGTCGCGCAAGCGTATTACGATTCGCGCGAACGGCTCGGCTTCCCGATGCTGCCGGCCCAGCCAGCGCCTGCAGCCAGCGCCCCAGGCAGCGTGTGACTTCCCGATCAGAACCAGACCAGAATACAATATGAACCACACACTCTTAATCGAATTACTGACTGAAGAATTGCCGCCGAACGCGCTTGCCAAGCTGGGCGCCGCGTTTGCCGCAGGCATCGTCAATGGCTTGAAATCGCGCGACTTCCTCGAAGCCGACAGTATCGCCACCACCTATTCCACGCCGCGCCGCCTGGCGGTCTCGATCAGCAACGTGCGCGAAGTATCGCCGGACAAGGCGATCCGCGAAAAAGTGCTGCCGGTGTCGGTCGCGCTGGATGCGAATGGCAACGGCACGCCGCCGCTGGCCAAGAAACTGGCCGCGCTGGGGTTCCCGGATGTCACCGTGGCCGAACTGGAACGGGCCGCCGACGGCAAGGCTGAAAGCTTCTTCTACAGCTACAGCGCGCCCGGCAGCAAGCTGGAAACCGGCTTGCAACTGGCCTTGGCCGAATCCGCCGCCAAGCTGCCGATCCCGAAAGTGATGAGCTACCAGCGTCCGGACGGCAGCACCGTGCAATTCGTGCGTCCGGTGCACAGCCTGATCGCCTTGCATGGCGTCAATATCGTACCGCTGACCCTGCTGGGCCTGTCCGCCGGCCGCAGCACGCTGGGCCACCGCTTCCTCAGCGATGGCCAGGCGATCGTCATCAAGCACGCCGACGACTACGCGGCGGTGCTGGAAAGCGCAGGCAAGGTGATTGCCGGCAACGAGACCCGTAAAGACAGCATCCGCGCCCAATTGCTGGCCACTGCCGGTACCGACCAGGTGCTGATGCCGGAAGCGCTGCTCGACGAAGTGACCGCGCTGGTCGAATGGCCGGTGGTGTACGCCTGCCATTTCGAAGAGGAATTCCTGGCCGTGCCGCAGGAATGCCTGATCCTGACCATGCAAACCAACCAGAAATACTTTGCGCTGACCGACAGTGCCGGCAAGCTGCGTTCGCGTTTCCTGATCGTCTCGAACATCGCTACCGGCACGCCTGAGCACATCATCGGCGGCAATGAGCGCGTGGTGCGCCCGCGCCTGTCGGACGCCAAGTTTTTCTTCGAGCAAGACAAGAAGAAAACCCTGGAATCGCGCTTGCCGCTGCTGGCCAACGTGGTTTACCACAACAAGCTGGGCACCCAGGCCGAACGCACCGGCCGCGTCACGGCGCTGGCCGGCATCATCGCGGCGCAACTGGGCGCCGACGTGGCGCTGGCGGAACGTGGCGCCTTGCTGGCCAAGGCCGACTTGCTGACCGACATGGTCGGTGAATTCCCTGAATTGCAAGGCATCATGGGTACCTATTACGCTCGTCACGACGGCGAAGCGGAAGAGGTGGCGCTAGCCGCGTCGGAACATTACCAGCCGCGCTTTGCCGGCGACAGCTTGCCGACCACCAACACCGGCACCGCCGTGGCGCTGGCCGACAAGCTGGAAACCCTGGTCGGCATCTGGGCCATCGGCTTGCAGCCGACCGGCGACAAGGACCCGTTCGCGCTGCGCCGCCACGCGCTGGGCGTGCTGCGCATGTTGCTGGAAAAACGCTTGCCGCTGTCGATCAACGGCTTGCTGTCGGCCGCCGCGGCGCAATTCGCGGCCGTGCCGGGCTTCAAGGATCCGGTCGCCGAAGTGACTGCCTTCATGCTGGACCGCCTGCGCGGCATCTTGCGCGAACGGGGTTTCTCGCCAAATGAAATCGAAGCGGTGGTGGCGCAGCACCCGGATCGGCTGGACGACATCGTGCAGCGCCTGGAAGCCGTGCAGGCGTTTGCCGCCTTGCCGGAAAGCGCGTCGCTGGCCGCCGCCAACAAGCGCATCACGAATATCCTGAAGAAAAACGAAGAAGCGCTGAGCCAGGTCGCCGCGAGCGGCGTCAATGCCGCCTTGCTGCAAGACGCCGCCGAGCGCAACCTGGCCGCCGCGGTCGTGCGGGTACAGCCGCAAATCGATGCAGCCTTCGGCAGCGGCGACTTTGCCGGCACGCTGAAAACGCTGGCGCAATTGCGCGACGATGTCGATGCGTTCTTCAACGATGTGATGGTGATGGCTGAAGACTTGGCCTTGCGCAATAACCGTCTGGCGCTGTTATCGTCGCTGCACGGCATGCTGAACCGGGTTGCCGACATTTCGAAACTGGCGGCATAAATGGGAACTCCGGCGATGAAACTGATTATCCTCGACCGCGACGGCGTCATTAATCATGACTCGCCGGACTTCATCAAATCGCCGGCCGAGTGGCTGCCGATCCCCGGCTCGCTGGAAGCGATCGCGCGCCTGAACCAGGCTGGCTACCGCGTGGTGATCGCCTCGAACCAGTCCGGCATCGCGCGCGAATACTTCGACATGACGGTATTGAATACGATACACCAAAAGATGCATACGCTGGCGCAGCAAGTGGGCGCCGATATCGACGCGGTGTTTTTCTGTCCGCACGCCGGGGCCGACAATTGCGACTGCCGCAAGCCGAAACCGGGCATGTTCCATGAAATTTCACAACGCTATAACATCAGCCTGAAGGGCGTGCCGACCGTCGGCGATTCGCTGCGCGACTTGCAGGCCGGTTTCATCAGCGGCTGCACGCCTTACCTGGTATTGACCGGCAAGGGCGGAAAAACCCAGGCCACCGGCGGTTTGCCGCCCGGCACCATGGTCTTTCCCGACCTGGCCGCGATGGTCAACCATTTGCTGAAGACGGCAGAGGCGCCCTCGCCCACCGTTGCTTTTTCTGTTTAATTCTGGAGACCGCGTTGCGCAATCTTTCCCTGTTCCTGCGTTCTTTGTTGTTCATGATCATCATGATCATCGCCACCATCATCTGGGCCTGCGTCTGCTTCTTCGCGGCGCCGCTGTCGTACAACCAGCGTTATTACGTCACGTCGCGCTGGAATGTGTTCATCATCTGGTGCGCCAAAGTGATTTGCGGCATCCGCTATGAAATCAAGGGCGCCGAGAATTTCCCGGATGCGCCGGCGGTGGTGCTGTCGAAACACCAGTCGGCCTGGGAAACCATTTTCTTGCTGCCTAGCCTGCCACGTCCGCTGGTCTATGTGTTCAAGAAGGAAATCCTGTACATTCCGTTCTTCGGCTGGGCCATGGCCTTGCTGCGCATGATCCCGATTGACCGGGCGCAAGGAAAACATGCATTTAAAAGCGTCGTCGCCCACGGCAAACGCCGCCTGGCGGACGGACAATGGATTATCATGTTCCCTGAAGGCACCCGGATTCCCGTTGGCGAAACCGGCAAATACAAAAGCGGCGGCACCCGCCTGGCGATCGCAACCGGCGCCGTGGTGGTGCCGATCGCCCACAACTCGGGAGAATGCTGGCCCAAGCAGTCGTTCCTGAAACGGCCAGGCTTGATCACGGTCTCGATCGGCAAGCCGATTTCATCGGAAGGGCACACTCCGGACAGCTTGATGCAACAGGTGGAAAATTGGATAGAATCAGAAATGCGCGTCATTTCGCCTCACGCCTACAACGCTGGCTAGATGGCATCAGCGCGGTAATCCAGGAGCCGGCACTACGACAGCAAATGAAGTCGCTCAAGGTCAACGGCCAGCAACTGGATTTATTCGCACAAGATTTTTCGGCGTCGGCGGCTCCCGCCGCGACGCCGGATGCATCTCCCGTGGTACGTCCATTATTCCCTGAAACGCCGCGCACCTTCTTGCCGCGGCCGCTGCCTTCCATTCCCGTCCAGCCTGCCCCGCCGCCAGCGCATGCGCCCGATGCCGCGCCGCTGCGCCAATTGCGGCTGGGCCAGCATACCCTGGAATATGTGCTGCGCCGCTCGACGCGCCGCTCGATCGGCTTCATGATCGACGACGACGGCTTGCGCGTGACGGCGCCGAAACGCATCACGCTGGCCGAAATCGACAATGCGATCCGCGCCAAGCAAGGCTGGATCTTGTCGAAACTGCACGAACGGCACGAACGCCGCGCGCAGCGGCTGGAACGTGCGCCGGTGGCGTGGCTCGATGGCGCCGCGTTGCCCTACCTCGGCGGCGAGATCACCTTGCGGCTGCACCAGGCGGCGCGCCACCGGACCAGCTTCAACCGCGACACGCTGGAATTGCACGTGTGGGTCACGCCGACCGGCACCGAGCATCAGCTGAAAGACAAAGTGAAAGCGTGGTACCAGCAAGAAGCCAGGCTGCTATTCGGCGAGCGGCTGGACCGGTATGCGGAAAAACTGGGCGTCAGCTACGACTCGTTTTCACTGTCGTCGGCCGGCACGCGCTGGGGTTCATGCACGATACAGCGCAAGATCCGCCTGAACTGGCGCCTGATCCACTTCGCGCTGCCGCTGGTCGATTACGTGGTGGCGCATGAATTGTCGCACTTGCTGGAAATGAACCACAGCCCGCGTTTCTGGGCCACCGTGGCGTCGATCTACCCCGATTATGAAGGCGCCAAGCAGGCGCTGCGCAAGCGCTCGCAGGAATTGCCGGTCTTATTCGCTTAAATTACCGCGATAGCAGTGCCGCTCAGGCTGGCACTTTCGCATTCAGCAGGCTAGGCAGCAACGCCAGCGTACGCTGTGTCGCCCCACGATGCTGACTGGCAAAGACCAGCGCATGCCGGCCCATGTCACTCAGGCCGGCCGGATCTTGCAGCAGCTCCGCCGCCCGCTGCATCAAGGCGTCGGCATCTTGCGTCAACGCGGCGGCGCCGGCCGCCAGCGCATCTTGCGTCACCAGCGCGAAATTGAAGGTATGCGGCCCGATCAGCACGGGCTTGCCCAGCGCGCACGCCTCGATCAGGTTTTGTCCGCCCAGCGGCAACAGGCTGCCGCCGATGAAGGCGCAATCGCAGGCCGCGTAATAGGCAAACATTTCCCCCATCGAGTCGCCCAGCAAGATTTTTACGTCGGCAGCCAATTGACTCTCATCCGACAGCAGCGAGCGGCGCTGCATCGACAAGCCACGCGCGGCGATCATTTTTTCGACGTCCTCAAAGCGCTGCGGATGGCGCGGCACGATCAGCAACAGCAAATCGGCAGGCAGCTTGGTGGCCCGCTGATAAGCGTCCAGTATCAACGCTTCCTCGCCATCGCGGGTGCTGGCGCACAACAATACCGGGCGCTGGCCAATCAGGCCGCGCAGCCAGGCGCCGGTCGCCAGCGCGGCGTCGGGCACCACCACGTCGAACTTGATGCTGCCGGTGACAGCCACATTTTTGACACCGAGCAGCGCCACGCGCTGCGCGTCGGCCTCGGTTTGCGCCGCGACCAGCGTAATGCCGCGCGCCGCCTCGCGCATCAAGCGGCCCAGGCGCTGGGCCCGCTTCAGCGAACGCTGCGACAAGCGCGCGTTAACCAGGGCCACCGGCACGCTGCGCTGATGACAGACGGCGATCAGGTTGGGCCACACTTCGGTTTCCATCAAAATGCACATACGCGGTTCAAAGTGGCGGATGAAACGTCCCACCATGGTCGCGGTATCGTAGGGCAGATACGATTGCAGCAGCCGCGCACCATGCCTGGCGAACAGGCTTTGACCGGTGGCGCGGCCAGTCGGCGTCATGTGGGTCAGGATAATGCGGCATTCCGGCCACGCGGCCAGCAAAGCCTCCACCAGCGGCTCGGCGGCGCGGGTTTCGCCGACCGAGACGGCGTGCACCCAGATCGACATCGGCATGGCGCCGCCCGGTTTGCGGCCATACAGGCCCAGCCGTTCAGCCCAGTGCTGCCGGTAAGCCGGTTCCTTGCGTCCACGCAACCACAGCCGCGCCAATACCAGCGGCATGGCCAGCCACCACATCAGGGAATAAAAAATACGCATCGCTAACTTTAACTTGGATTCAGCAAACTCTGTGCTGCGGACAATACTTCGGACACCGATGGCGGTCTGCCGCGGTCGCCCAGGTTGATGATGTTCGGCGACCAATTGCCTTCGGTTTTCCAGCGCGGCGAATCGGCGTAGATTTCCACCGTCGGCCGCGTCAACGCCGCCGCGATATGGGTCAGGCCGGTATCGACGCCCACCACCAGCGCGGCGTGGCGCGCCAGTAGCACCGCATCGGCCATCGACAATTTCGGCAACACCCGCGCATGCGGCAAGCTGGCCGCCAGGACTTCCGCCTCGGCTTTTTCGGCCGCCGATCCCCACGGCAGCAAGATAGTCATCGGCGCCAGTTGACGGCCCAGCGCGATCCAGTGTTGCGGTGCCCATTTCTTGGCATTGCGGGCGGTGCCGTGGAAATACACCGCATACGGTTCGGCCGGCATCCAGCCCGGCAACGGTATCGGACGCGGCAGCTCGGCAAGACCGAAATCGGCGGGACTGTCGGCGCCATAGCCCAGCGCGGCCGCCGCGACCAGGCGGCCGCGCGCCACCGCGTGGGTGCGCGGGTCGAGCGCAATGCTTTTATTGTGAAACAGGCGCGAGATACCCTCATACCCCGAACCTTCGCTGCCGTTGGCCAGGCCGATCTTTTGACCGCCCGGGGCCAGCCGCGCCGCGCCCATGATGATGCCGGTTTTCAGCAAGCCCTGGGTATCGAACACATAATCGTATTGCTTTTGTCGCAAGGTCTTGAAAAAGGCCTTGATTTCGGTCCGGGTTGCGCGCCGGCCCAGGCTTTTGCGCCAGCGCCGCAAGGCGAACGGGATGATCGTCCCCACCCGTGGATTCAGGCGCACCAGGCTGGTGTAGCTTTCTTCGACCACCCAGTCGATGGTCGCGTTCGGGAAATGGCGCGCAATATCGGCCACCATCGGCAAGTTATGCAGCACGTCGCCCAGCGACGACACGCGCACCAGCAAGATATTCAAAGGCTTGTTTTGCACGGTCATCGCATCTCAGAACGGCAAGACGGCGTCCGGCCTGGCGGCCAGGATCACGCTTTTGAACTGGCCCTGGATACGCGCCAGCGCGGCCGGCGTTTCCGCCTCAAAACGCATCACGATCACCGGCGTGGTGTTCGACGAACGCGCCAGGCCGAAACCATCGTCATATTCGACCCGCAGGCCGTCGATGGTGATGATTTGCCGGTTGCCGGGGAATACCGCATCGCGGCGCAACTGTTCCATCACGATGACGTTTTCGCCTTCCTTCAATTCCAGGTGCAATTCCGGCGTGCTGTCCGATTGCGGCAGCGCGTTCAGCAAGGCCGACGGATCGCCGACCCGGGTCAGGATTTCCAGCAGCCGCGCGCCGGCATACAAGCCGTCGTCGAAACCGTACCAGCGGTCCTTGAAGAAAATATGGCCGCTCATTTCGCCGCCCAGCGGCGCGCCGGTTTCGCGCAGCTTGGCCTTGACCAGCGAGTGGCCGGTCTTGTACATCAGCGGCCGGCCGCCGTGCCGGCTGATCCACGGCGCCAGGTGGCGCGTGCATTTGACGTCGTACAGGATTTGTTCACCCGGATGGCGCGCCAGCACGTCGGCGGCGAACAACATCATCTGGCGGTCCGGATAAATGATCTGGCCATCCTTGGTCACCACGCCCAGCCGGTCGCCGTCGCCGTCGAAGGCGATGCCGATCTCGGCGTCGCCGTGTTGCAGGCAGCGGATCAAGTCCTGCAGATTTTCAGGATGGGCCGGGTCCGGATGATGATTCGGGAACGTGCCGTCCACCTCGCAAAACAATTCGGTCACGTCGCAGCCCAGGCCGCGGAACAGGTCGCCGGCGAACGCGCCCGCCACGCCATTGCCGCAATCGACCGCGATCTTGATCGGGCGGGCCAGCCTGATATCGCCGATAATGCGCTGCAGGTAGGCGGCACGGATATCGTGGGTCGCATAATGGCCGGCCGGCACGCCGCTGTCGCCGTCTTGATCAATGATGCTTTGATACAGCGCCAAAATCGCCTCGCCATGGATCGCTTCGCCGGCCAGCACCATTTTAAAACCATTGTAGTCCGGCGGATTGTGGCTGCCGGTGACCATGATGCCGGAGCGTGTATCGAGCACGTTGGTGCCGAAGTACACCATCGGCGTGGCCACCACGCCCAGGTCGATCACATCGACGCCCGCCGCTTGCAAGCCTTGCGCCAGCGCCGCGGCCAGTTCCGGTCCGGACAGGCGTCCGTCGCGGCCGATCACCACCTTTTTTTCGCCCTTGGCGAGTGCGGCCCGCCCAAACGCGCGGCCGATCAAGCGGGCCACGCCGGCGTCCAGCGTGTTACCGATGATGCCACGGATATCGTAGGCTTTGAAGATGGTTCTGGAGAGTGGGATCATGGTCTTTTGTCGAAATGGGAACGGACAGGCACAGGCTCCCCGCTCAAGGTGGCGAGGAACGCTGAAACATCAATAACGAAGAAAACCGCGGCAACCACCTGAACGGTGCCTGCCGCGCTATCAGAGTATAGCGAATTATACGCGCAGCAGATCGATGGACTTGCCGCTTTCAACCCACTCCCTTACCCACTTCGGCTGGCGGCCACGGCCAGTCCATTGCAGCGAGGCGTCGGCGGGGTTGCGAAACTGTACTGCGACGGCGCCCAGCTTGGCGCGCGCAGGAACCACGCTCATCAATTCTTTCAGCGGCAGGCCGACACTTTGGGCAATCGCCAGGATTTGTTCGCGCGCCTTGCTCAAATCCTGGCGCTCGCGGTCCTTCATTTCTTTTTTAATTTTTTCCTGCAAATGACGCAACTCCAGCGCCGTCAGATTGGATATATCCACAAATACTCCCATAGTTAATGAAATTAATAGATTGCATAAATATACTACATAACATCGACACTTTCATTTATTTCAAACAAATGCACCAATACTAAAATTCATAATTTAAATAAAGTTCCCAATTAATCATTTTGATTGGACATTTCATAAATAAAATATTCACTTCCCGCTGCTCCATTGATTCATCCCGCTTCAATAATTACATCCATCAATAACAAACGGTGCGGCATACCGATACGGAAATTAATTAAACACGATTATTTGTGAAATACACCCATATGCCAGATCATTATTACGAACAATACCACTTACCCATTCCATCCCGCCTGCAAAGACATATCGGACAGGGCAAGCATGTTATAAACCATGGCGATGAAACCTGCCGCCACCGGCCATGTGGCCATTCCGTGCCTTTACCAGACAGGCATCGCTTATCCAGGCGATGAATATCCCGGTCAAATGTCAGTTTAAGCGTTAAACTAGACAGTCTACGACTATCAAATTGATCGCATACCGGCATCACATCATGAAAACCTATGTTATCGGCGACTTGCAAGGTTGCCACGACCAAACCGTCGAATTACTTGCCAAGGTAAGCAGCGCCAGTGCCGGCCCGGATCGCATCCTGTTCGCCGGCGACTTGATCAATCGCGGCCCGCAATCGCTGGCGACCCTGCGCCACGTTTATCAACTGGCGCAAAGCGGCGATATCGATGCCGTGCTTGGCAACCACGACCTGCATTTGCTGGCGGTGGCCAATGGCATCCGGCCGGTGCACGCTTCGGACACGCTGGCTGAAATCCTGACGGCGCCCGACCGCGACGTCTTGCTCGACTGGTTGCGCCGCCGTCCGCTGGCCTTGATGCAGCAAGGCCATTTGCTGGTCCATGCGGGGGTATTGCCGCAATGGAGCGCGCAACAGGCGCTGGACTTGAGCGCCGAAGTGTCTGAACGACTGTCGGGCGAGCACTGGGTCGACTTCCTGCGCACCATGTACGGCAACCAGCCCGACACCTGGGATGAGCGCTTGCAAGGACCGGACCGCTGGCGCTGCATCATCAACGCGATGACGCGGCTGCGCTTTTGCGACGCCAGCGGCAGCATGGACTTCAAGATGAAGGAAAGCGGCAGCGCGCCGCCGGGCTCGGGCTTGACCCCGTGGTTCGACGCGCCGGGGCGCCGCAGCGCCGGCGCTACCGTGGTGTTCGGCCACTGGTCGGCGCTGGGCTTGCTGCTGCGGCCGAACTTGATCGGCCTCGACAGCGGCTGCGTGTGGGGCGGCCAGTTGAGCGCAGTGTGCCTGGAAGACCGCTCGCTGCTGCAAGTGAGCTGCCCGGAGTTCCAGCAAGCGGCACGCAAAAAGACAACATGAAAAATACATATATGCTTAAGCGGATTTAGTCGTATGCGGCTTGCCCTGCAGGCTTTATGATGCGATTTTGAATAGTCCGCCCGGATGAAACCTGATGAGCGCCGATAAAGACAAGCTTGCCAACTGGCTGCTCGGCAGCATTGAACTCGATACCGCCGTATTCCATGTCGGCCAGTATTGCGGCCGCTGGCGCGCGTCGACCGCCGGCCAGGCCCTCGGCAGTTTCCACCTGGTGCTGCAAGGCGGCTGCTACCTGCACGTGCAAGACCAGGCGCCGATCGCGCTGGGAGCGCGCGACGGCGTGTTCCTGCTGCGCGACATACCCCATTTCCTGAGCCCGCACAGCGATCGCGATGCGGCGATCGCGCCGCAAGCGATGCAGCCGCTCGATGCGCAAGTCGACAACGGCACCGGCCTGGCCTGCGGCTTTTTCCAGTTTCGCGGCGCGCTCAGCGCACTGATCGTCGACTCCTTCCCGGATTACCTGATCATCCGCGCCGACACGCCGGCGCTCAGCGCGGCCGGCACGCTGTTCGACCTGATCCTGGCCGAAGCGGGCGGCGATCCGGAACAGCCGTCGCCGCTGATCGGCCGGCTGGTCGAATTGCTGTTCTTTTACCTGGTGCGCCACGTCTCGCGGCAAGAGCAGATCGCCACCGGCCTGGCCGCGCTGCTGCACCGCACCGAATTCACGCCGCTGCTGGACCGCATGCTGCAAGCGCCGGCCGACGACTGGTCGATCGACAGCATGGCCAAGGTCGCGCACATGTCGCGCGCCAGCTTTTGCAAGCACTTCGCCGACGTCAGCGGCCACCCGCCGGCGCAATTCCTGCTGTTGCTGCGCATGAAAATCGCCACCCAGCGCCTGCACGCCGGCGACTCCGTCGAACGCACCGCCGAACATGTCGGCTACCGCTCCCACGCAGCCTTCACGCGCGCCTTCAAGCGCGTCACCGGCGCACAGCCCGGCGCCTATCGCCGCGAACAGCGTCAACGCCAACTACTGAATTAAGAGCGTCTGACAGAGCTGTTCTGCCGCATTAAGGCACCCGCTGTATGCCTGACAAAACCGTAGCGAGCGGCCCGAGTTCCGGCCGAGAAGCGGAGCTGTGCGCTAGGCACAGTGAGCATCGGAGGCCGGAAATCGGGCCGCGCGGTAGGTTTGCTCAGGCATACTGAGACGAACGGACACAAAAAGCCGACGCGTGAGACTGTTGCCCAGTTTGGCGCGGACTCATAATGAAGCCCTGTTCATCAACCAAACAAGGTGCATCATGGCACGCCTGACCCTGCATACCCTGGATACCGCCCCGGCCGACAGCCGCCCGTTCGTCGAAAAAGCGATCGCCAATAACGGCTATCTGCCTAACCTGATCGGCGTGCTGGCGAACGCCCCGGTGGCGCTGGAAACCTATCTGACCGTGGCCGGCATCAATGGCCGCGCCAGCCTGTCGCTGGCCGAACGCGAAGTGGTGCAAATCACCGCCGCGCGCATCCACGGCTGCGACTTCTGCGTCGCCGGCCATAGCGCGGTGGCGCTGAAAAAAGCCGGCCAGCCGGTTGAAACCGTGCGCGCCCTGCAGCACGGCACGGCCACCGGCGATAGCAAACTCGATGCCGTCGCCGCTTTCGCGAGCGCGGTGATCGCCACCCGCGGCGCGGTTGGCGACAGCGCTTATCAAGCCTTCATCGGCGCCGGCTACCATGAACAGCAGGCGCTGGAAGTGGTGCTCGGCATCAGCCTGGCGACGCTGTGCAATTTCGCCAACAGCCTGGCCGGCACGCCGGTCAATCCGCAATTGACGCCGTACCTGCCAGGCGCGATCTGATCATGAGCGGCTTGAACGACTGGCTCAGGCAGCACGCCGACCAACTCGACCTGTCGGCCGAACTGGCCGAACAGGTGCTGCCGGCGCTGGCCGGCGCCGACTTGCTGCGCATCGGCGTGCCGCAGGCCCACGGCGGCGCGGGCGGCGACGTGCGCGATGCGATCATCGCCATTTCGGTGGTGGCCGAACAGTCGCTGACGGCCGCGTTTACGTTCTGGGGCCAGCGCACCTTCATCGAATACATGCTGCAAAGCCCGAACCAGGCGATGGCCGAACGGCGCTTGCCGGATTTATTGAGCGGAAAACAAGCCGGCGCGACCGGCTTGTCGAATGCGATGAAATTCCTGTCCGGCATAGAGCAATTGCAAATCAGCGCCACGCCGCAGGCCGACGGCTGGTCGCTCGACGGCGGCCTGGCCTGGCTGACCAATTTGCGCAAGGCCGGCTTTTCGGCCGCCGCCGCGGTGGCGCCGGCCAAGGGCGCGCCGCCGGCGGTGGTCGCGTTCGACAGCACCGGCAGCGGCGTGCTGCGCAGCCCGGACCTCGACCTGATCGCGCTGCGCGGCAGTAATACCGCGTCGATCAAGCTGGCCCAGGTCCGGATACCTGCCGGCGATATCATCGCCACGGACGGTCCGGCCTGGCTGCCCGCCGTGCGGCCGTCCTTCCTCGGCATGCAATGCGGCTTGTCGATCGGCCTGGCGCGCGCCAGCCTGGCGCGGGCGGCGCAGATTTCGGCCGACAGCCGCAACCAGCTGGGCGCGCGCATCGCGGCCTTGCAGGAGAACCTGGCGAAGTATGTCCATACCTTGCTGGCCGGCGTGCACGACGGCAGCTTCAAGGCCGAGGCGCCGGCGATGTTCCGTTTGCGGCTGGTGCTGGCGGAATTGGTGCAGCAGGCGCTGATGCTAGAATTGCAGGCCATGGGCGGACGCGCCTACCTGGATAAAGAACAGCAGGGTTTTGCCCGCCGCTGGCGCGAATCGGCGTTCATCCCGATCATCACACCGAGCGTGACGCAATTGCAGGCAGCCTTGCAACAGCATGAAAGCAAAGCCGCATGACAACAGGTTCGACGCAAGATTTGACGCAGGACTACGCGCTGCAGGCGCAAGGCCTGAGCTTCGCCTACCCCGGCGCGACGCCGGTATTCGACGGCGTGTCGCTGGCGGTGCGGCCGCGTGAAATCGTCTGCCTGCTGGGCGGCAGCGGCTGCGGCAAATCGAGCTTGCTGCGCGTGCTGGCCGGCTTGCAAACGCCGTCCTCCGGCAGCATCAGCTTCCTCGGCAAGCCATTGATGCAACCCGACCCGCGCAGCGCGCTGGTATTCCAGCAAGCGAGCCTGCTGCCGTGGCTGAACGTCAGCGGCAACGCCGGTTTCGGCCTCGACTTCAAGCATCAGCCGCAGCTGGACCAGGCCGCCCACCAGGCCAGGGTCGCGCAGGCGATCGAGGCGGTCGGGCTGGCCGGCCACGAAAAACTGTACCCGGCCGCGCTGTCGGGCGGCATGGCGCAGCGCGTCGCGCTGGCCCGCGCGCTGGCGCGGCAGCCGGAACTGCTGTTCGCCGACGAACCGTTTTCCGCGCTCGACGCGATCACCCGCGCCGAAATGCAGACCCTGCTGGTCGACGTGGTGCACCGCTGGCATGCGGCGGTGCTGCTGGTGACCCACGATATCGATGAAGCGATCCTGGTCGCCGACCGGATAGTATTAATGGGCGGACGGCCCGGCAATATCGTGCGCGAATGGCGCGTCGACATCGCCCAGCCGAGGGTAGGCCACGGCAGCGGCGTGGTCGAACTGAAAATGGACATCCTGGCGGCGCTGGCCAGGCTGCGCGCGCCTGACGCCGGCGCCCACTCACTATAAGGAAGATACCCGACATGCGTACCCATACCGACAGCCCCCCCCTGCACATCTGCGCCTCGTCCGATTGCGATTGCGGCCTGACCCGGCGCGACTTCCTGCGCCTGTCCGCGCTGGCCACCGCCAGCGTCGCCTCGCCGCTGCTGTTCGCCGGCGACGCGCTGGCCCAGCAAGGCCCGAAAGGCGGCGACCAGCCGGTCAGGATCGGCTACCTGCCGATCACCGACGCCACCCCGCTGCTGGTGGCGCATGCGCGCAAGCTGTTCGAGGCCGAAGGCTTGAAGACCGAAACCCCGCGCCTGTTCCGCAGCTGGTCGCAAATCGTCGAAGCGTTCGTGTCCGGCCAGGTCAACGTGATCCACCTGCTGTCGCCGGCCACCTTGTGGGTGCGCTACGGCGCCAAGTTCCCGGCCAAGGTGGTGGCGTGGAACCACATCAACGGTTCCGCGCTGACGGTGGCCAACGAGATCAACAAGGTCGGCGACCTGGGCGGGCGCACGGTGGCGATCCCGTTCTGGTATTCGATCCACAACGTGCTGCTGCAGGATATCCTGCGCAGCAACGGATTGACCGCCGTGACGCGGCCGCGCAATGCCGCGCTGCAGCCGAACGAAGTCAACCTGATCGTGCTGGCGCCGGCTGAAATGGTCTCGGCGCTGGCCGCCAGGTCGATCGCCGGCTTCATCGTCGCCGAACCGTTCAACGCGGCGGCGGAAACCGCCGGCATCGGCAAGATCCTGCGCTTTTCCGGCGACGTCTGGAAAAACCACGCCTGCTGCGTCACCTTCCTGTCCGAGCGCGACATCAGCGAACGGCCGGAATGGGCCCAGCGCGTCACCAGCGCCATCGTCAAGGCGCAATTGTGGACCCGCTCGAACCAGCTCGACACCGCCAAGCTGCTGGCCAATACCGGCGAGCACCGCTACACCCCGCACACCTTGCAAGTGCTGACCAAGGTATTGGCCGCCACCGATTACGCCGACTATGAAAAACGCGGGCTGATCGTGCACAAGAACTGGCAGCAGCGCCGCATCGACTTCCAGCCGTATCCATTCGCCTCGTACACCGAGCAACTGGTGCGCGCCATCGGCCAGACCAAGGTCGAGGGCGACACCCGCTTCCTGGCCGGCCTCGATCCGAAATTCGTCGCGCGCGACCTGGTCGACGACCGCTTCGTGCGCAAGGCGATCGATGCGATCGGCGGCCCGGCGGCGTTCGGCTTGCCGGCCAACCTGCTGCGCAGCGAAACCGTGGCGGTGTAGATAATGTTAATGCGGTTTCTGTTGCCGGTAGCCGGCTTGGGCGTGGCGGTGCTGCTGTGGGCGCTGGGCGTCGTCTCGCTGGAAAAAACCACGCCGATCGCGGCCGCGTTCGGGCCGGCGCACGCTGCGGCGGCGCTGGTCGAATTGCTGCAAGGGCGCGACATCTGGATCCATATCTGGCTCAGCCTGCAGCGCGTGGCCGTCGGCCTCGGCCTGGCGACCGTCATCGGCGTGCCGCTGGGCGTGCTGGTGGCGATGTCGAAGCGTTTTTCCGGCGCCTCGATGCCGCTGTTCCAATTGCTGCGCATGATATCGCCGCTGTCGTGGATGCCGATCGCCGTGATGGTGCTCGGCGTCGGCGACGCGCCGGTGTACTTCTTGCTGGCGTTCGCGGCGGTCTGGCCGATCATGTTGAATACCGCCGCCGGCGTGGCGCGGCTCGATCCGAACTGGCTGCTGCTGGCGCGCAGCCTGTCGGCGACGCGCAGCGAAATCGTGCTGAAAGTGATTTTACCGGGCATCACGGCGGACATCCTGACCGGCGTGCGGCTGGCCATCGGCATCATCTGGATCGTGCTGGTGCCGGCTGAAATGCTGGGCGTGTCGGCCGGCCTCGGCTACTTCATCCTCGATACCCGCGACCGGCTGGCGTATTCGGAATTGATGGCGGCGATCGTGCTGATCGGCGTACTGGGTTTCATCCTCGACTACCTGGCGCGCGCCGCGCACGCGCGCTGGCTGCACGTCAAGTAAGCGAGCAACCAGGGTTTTGCTGTTACGTGATATTCAGCGCGGCGGCGACCGCGCTGCGCGCCGCCAGCGCCAGTTCGCGCCGGTGCTGGCCGGCGCTGTCGATCGGCGCCAGGCATACCAGCCGCGCCGTCACCGGCGGGCCGCACAAGATCGCCACCAGACTTTCGGCGAAGGTCATGTCGTCGATGTAGTCGACCGTCGGGTGCGGCTTGCCGTCCGCATCCACATACGACACGGCGAACGGCTGCACCGGCACCCTGGCGTCGATCGCCGCCTCGAACAGATTGGCATGGAACGGCAGCAGCTGGCCTTGCGCGGCGGTGGTCCCTTCCGGGAAAAAACCGATCCGCTCGCCGGCTTGCAGCTTGTCGACCAGGCCCTGAAAAATCTTGCGCAAGTCGCGCTTGCTGCCGCGTGAAATGAAGATGGTGCCGGCGCGCGCCGCCAGCCAGCCGAGAATCGGCCACGAGCGGATCTCGGACTTGGCCACGAAACGGCACGGATGCACCGCATCGATGACGAAGATATCCAGCCACGACACGTGATTGGCGACCACCATCACCCGCTCCAGCGCCGCCTGGCCGGACTGCCGCAATTCGACATGCACGCCGCAAATGGCCAGCAACTGGCGCGCCCATGCGCGGATGCGGCGGTTGCGCCCTTGCGCATCCAGCCACGGAAACACCAGCAAGCTCTTGGTCATGCCGATGGCCAGATGAAGGAACACCCGCGCCAGGCGATAAATCAGTAGAAGTTTCAAGTCACACCAGGTTCGGGAGGGTCTGCGCGGCACCAGCCGGGGCCGGACCGCCACCCCGGCTAAGGCCGCCGATATTAATTAACCTTGAAATTAACGCTGGAACGCCACATGGCCGGCGACGATGGTGGCATGCACCACGCCGCTCAATTCATAACCGAGGAACGGCGTGTGCTTGCCCTGGCTGGCCAGCGCCGGGGCGGCCACCGTCCAGCGCGCGGCCGGATCGAACAGGCACACATCGGCGACGCTGCCCGGCGCCAGGCTGCCGGCCGGGATGCCGGCCACGCGGGCCGCTTCCGAGGTGACCTTGGCCAGCGCGCGCACCAGCGGACGCACCGGGCCGTCCGGCTGGACGGCGGCGTAATCGTCGGCCCATTTCAAGGACAGCGACAACAGCAATTCCAGGCCGGTGGCGCCCGGCGACGCTTCGCCGAACGGCAGCAGTTTCTCATCGTCGTCGACCGGCGTATGGTCGGAGCAGATCGCATCGACGGTGCCGTCGAACAGGCCGCTGCGAATCGCGTCGCGGTCGCGCTGGCTGCGGAATGGCGGCGTGACGCGCGCGTTCGAATCGAAAAAGCCGATGTCGGCGTCGGTCAGATGGATGTGGTGCGCGCCGACGTCGCAGGTCACCGGCAAGCCTTCCTGCTTGGCGGCGCGTATCAGTTCCAGCCCGGCGGCCGACGAAATGCGGCACAAGTGCACCCGCGCGCCGGTGGCGCGCATCAATTCGAAAATGGTGTGCAGCGCGATGGTTTCGGACATCACCGGCACGCCGGCCAGGCCCAGGCGCGACGCCAGCGGGCCGCTGTGGGCGATGCCGCCGCGGCCGATATGCGCATCTTGCGGACGCAGCCAGACGGTGTAGCCGAAAGTCTTGGCGTATTGCAGCGCGCGCAGCAGCACGGTGGTGTCTTCGACCGGCTCCTCGGCTTGCGCAAAGCCGATGCAGCCGGCTTCGGTCAGCTCGGCCATTTCAGTCAGCGACTGGCCTTTCAAGCCGACCGTCAACGCGCCCAGCGGATGCACGTGGGCCTGGTTCAGGGTCTTGGCGCGGTATTTCAGCATTTCCACCAGGCCCGGTTCGTCCAGCACCGGATCGGTATCCGGCGGGCACACCAGGCTGGTCACGCCGCCCTGCATCGCGGCTTGCAATTCCGATTCCAGCGTGGCCTTGTATTCATAGCCCGGTTCGCGCAGCCGCGCCGACAAATCGACCAGGCCGGGCGCCACCACCAGCCCGCTGGCGTCGATGGTGCGGTCGGCCGTAAAGCCGGCCGGCGCGGCGCCCAGCGCCAGCACGGCGCCGTCGGCGATAAACAGGTCTTGCACACGATCGACCCCGTTGGCCGGGTCGATCAGATGGCCATTCTTGATATGTAATTTCATGCTCACTTGCTTATCCTTGATTGCCAGCCAAAATGCTCATCACCGCCATCCGTACCGCGATCCCGAACGTCACTTGCGGCAAGATCACCGCTTGCGGGCCGTCCGCCACCGCCGAGTCGATTTCGACGCCGCGGTTCATCGGTCCCGGGTGCATCACGATCGCATCCGGCTTGGCCAGCGCCAGCCGCTCCGGCGTCAAGCCGTAGCTCTTGAAGTATTCCTGCGCCGACGGCAGCAGCGCGCCGCTCATGCGTTCGCTCTGCAAGCGCAGCATGATGATCACGTCGACGCCCTTCAAGCCTTCATCCATATTGGTGAAGGTGCGCACGCCCATCTGTTCCAGGCCGCCCGGCAGCAGCGTGTGCGGGCCGATCGCGCGCACTTCCGGCACGCCCAGCGTGGTCAGCGCGTGGATGTCGGAACGCGCCACGCGGCTGTGCAAGATGTCGCCGACGATCGCCACCGTCAGGTTGGTAAAGTCTTTTTTGTAGTGGCGGATGGTGTACATGTCCAGCAAACCCTGAGTCGGGTGCGCGTGGCGGCCGTCGCCGGCGTTGACCACGTGGACGTGCGGCTGTTTGGTGTCGATCAGGTGCTTGGCGATCAGGTAGGGCGCGCCCGATTGCGAGTGGCGCACCACGAACATGTCGGCATGCATCGCCGACAGGTTATCGATGGTGTCCAGCAGCGATTCGCCCTTGCTGGCCGACGACGCCGAAATATTCAGGTTGATCACGTCGGCCGACAGGCGCTTCGAGGCGATCTCGAAGGTGGTGCGGGTGCGCGTGGAGTTTTCAAAGAACAGGTTAAAAACGCTTTTGCCGCGCATCAGCGGCACCTTCTTGACGTCGCGGTCGGAAATGCCGACGAAGGAGGAAGCGGTGTCCAGGATATGGTTGACGATCGACTTGGGCAAGCCCTCGATGGTCAGCAAATGCTGGAGTTCGCCGTGTTTATTCAGTTGCGGATTAAGCATGGTCGGTATCTACGGTATCAATTGTAAGCGTGAATTTTCCATCGTCTGCGCGTTTCAGGACCAGCGCCTGGCCTGCTTCCACCGCCGTGAACGCGGCCACGAAATCGGCCGCCACCGGCAACTGGCGTTCGCCGCGGTCGACCAGCGCCGCCAGCATGATCTTGGCCGGACGGCCGTAATCGAACAATTCGTTGATCGCCGCGCGCGTGGTGCGGCCGGTGTACAGCACGTCGTCGACCAGCAGGATGGTGGCGCCGGCGACGTCGAAATTGATCTGGGTCGGCTTGATGTCGGCGTGCAGGCCCTTCCTGGCGAAATCGTCGCGGTAGAACGACACGTCGAGCACGCCCAGGCGTTCGCCCAGGCCGAGGTCGCGCGCCAGCCGTTCGGCCAGCCACGCGCCGCCGGAATGGATGCCGACGATGGCCACGTTATCGGCGCCGGACAGGCCGCTTTGCACTTGCTGCAACAGGGTCGCGTACAGGATTTCAGCGTCGAGCAGGGACGCCTGGCTAAGGTTCGAAGAATTGGGCATGGGTCAAAAGTTCGCGTCAAAATATTGTTGCAGGATGATGGCGGCGGCGCGGTCGTCGATCACGTCGCCGCGCCTGGCCGCAATCACGGCGGAGGAATAACGTTCGTCGACCAGTTCCACCGGCAAGTTGAAACGGCCGTGCAACTGGTTGGCGAAGCGGCGGCAGCGCGCGCTCATCTCATGTTCGGCGCCGTCCGGATGGCTGGGCAAGCCGACCACGGCGCGGGTCGGGGTCCATTCGGCGATCAGGGCCGCAATCTCGGCAAACCTGGCGTCGCTGGCGGTGGCGCTGATGACTTTTAATGGCTGGGCCTGGCAAATCATGGTATTGCCGATTGCCACGCCGATGCGTTTCATGCCGAAATCGAAGCCGAGGACGGTGTCGATGCCGCCACTCACAGGGTGCACCCGGTATCACGCATGGCCGGCCTCGGAAGCGAGCATCAATGGATCGATGCCGAGCAGCTTGATGGCCGCGACGTAGCGGTCTTCGATCGGGAAGTCGAACAGGATGTTGGCGTCGGCGCCGACCGTCAGCCAGCCGTTGCGGCCGATTTCATCTTCCAGCTGGCCAGGGCTCCAGCCCGAATAACCGATCGACACCAGCATGCGCTGCGGACCGGCGCCGTTGGCGACGGCTTCCAGCACGTCGATCGATGTTGTAAAGGCAATTTCATCGGTGACTGTCAGCGACGAGGAATAACGCGCCCCCGGCGTGTGCAGCACAAAGCCCCGGTCGTCCTGCACCGGGCCGCCAAACATGATCGGTTCGTCGACGATCGGCGTATCCATGCCGGCGCCCAGCTTCAAGTCTATCCGTTCGAACAAGACTTGCATCGTCATATCGGTCGGCTTGTTGATGACCACCCCGAGCACGCCGTTTTCATTGTGCTCGCAGACATACACCACGGTGCCGCCGAAGATGGGATCTTGCATGGCAGGCATTGCAATTAAGAAATGATTAGCAAGATTCAAACCTGCCGCACCTTGGGCGCCGGAAGCGGCCAACGGTTCGGCGCTGTCCTGTAATGCAGCATGGACAGGCAGAGTCTTACCGATTTTGGTCTTCTTCATACGCGTTGTTCTCTCTCATGGGAGGCGGGTCTTGTTTTATTGTTCAAATTCCTCGACCCTTGCTCAACCCTGCTTTACTGGTAAGATCGTGACGCATGGCGGAACGCCGCGCACATACCTATAGTTTACACTGAATTGAAGCGGCAGCGACGTCTGCGCCGCGCCGCGCGCCACCATAAAAGCATGGTAGGCGCGAAAAAAACCCGTTACCTTGACCCCGAACACCTTATTTCATGACTATTAATAAATCCCTGGTCTGGTTTCGCCGCGATTTACGCGCGTTTGACCATGCCGCCCTGCACCATGCCTTACGCCAGAGCAAAGCTGTTTATTGCGTCTTCATTTACGACCAGGCCATCCTCGACAGCTTGCCGAAACAAGACCGCCGGGTCGAATTCATCCACGCCTGCGTGGCGGAACTGGCGGCCGAACTGCGCCAGCTGGGCGGCGACCTGATCGTGCGCCACGCCGACGCGCAACAGGCGATTCCGCAACTGGCGCAGGAACTGGGCGTCGACGCCGTGTTCAGCAACCACGACTACGAACCGCAAGCCATCGTCCGCGACGCCCGCGTGGCGGACGCCCTGACGGCGGCGGCGCGGCTGTGGTTCAGCTTCAAGGACCAGGTGATCTTTGAAAAACACGAAGTGCTGACGCTGGCCGACAAGACTTTCACCGTCTACACGCCGTACAAAAACGCGTGGCTGAAACGGATGCGGGCCGAACCGGCGTGCTACGCACCGCTGCCGGTCGAGCCGTATGCCGACCGCCTGGCGCCGCCGCTGGCGCAATTGCCGCTGCCGACGCTGCAAGAACTGGGCTTCGAGGAAAGCAACCTGAAGCAACTGGCGATCCCGACCGGCATGTCCGGCGGCGCCGGCTTATTCGAGCAATTCCTGCCGCGGATCGCCAATTACGGCGTGGCGCGCGATTTCCCGGCGCTCAAGGGGCCGTCGTATTTGTCGGTGCACCTGCGCTTCGGCACTGTCTCGCTGCGCCACCTGGTACGCACCGTGGTCGACCTGATCGATCGCGGCGCCGGCGGCGAAGGCGCGCCGGTATGGCTGGCGGAACTGATCTGGCGCGATTTTTACGCGATGATCCTGTTTAATCATCCGCATGTGGTCGGCGCCGCGTTCAAGCCGGCCTACGACGCCATCGTATGGGAAACCGGCGCCGCCGCCGATGCGGCGTTCGCCGCGTGGTGCGAGGGCCGCACCGGCTATCCGCTGGTGGACGCGGCGATGCTGCAACTGAACCAGACCGGCTATATGCACAACCGCCTGCGCATGGTCACCGCCTGCTTCCTGATCAAGGACCTGGGCATCGACTGGCGCCGCGGCGAAGCGTATTTCGCGCAGCATTTGAACGACTTCGACCTGTCGTCCAACAATGGCGGCTGGCAGTGGGCCTCGTCGTCCGGCTGCGACGCCCAGCCGTATTTCAGGATTTTCAACCCGATCACCCAGTCCGAGAAATTCGACCCGGCCGGGCGCTTCATCCGGCGCTACCTGCCGCAGCTGAAAGCGCTGCACGACAAGGAAATCCACGCGCCGTGGCTGGTGCCGCAGATGCTGCTGGAGCAAAAAAACCTGCGGCTCGGGCGCGACTACCCGGAACCGATCGTCCAGCATGACATGGCGCGCAAGGAAACGCTGGAGCGTTATGCGGTCGTCAAGGCGTAGCCTGGGTCAAGTCGCCGCCGATCAACTCCCCGACCTCGCTCAGCAATTCGTCTTCCTGGAACGGCTTGCCGAAATACGCGTTCACGCCCAGCTCCAGCGCGTAGTTGCGGTGCTTGTCGGCGCTGCGCGAGGTCACCATGATGATCGGCACGTCGCGCGTGCGGACATCGCCGCGCACGTTGCGGGTCAGGTCGAAACCGTCCATGCGCGGCATTTCGATATCGACCAGCAGCAGCGCAGGCACGGTTTCCTGCAATTGCTCCAGCGCATCGATGCCGTCGCGCGCCAGCAGCACGCGGTATCCTTCGCGCTCCAGTAAACGCTGCATCACGCGGCGCACCGTCAGCGAATCGTCGACCACCATCACGCTGCTGCGCGGCTGGCCCGGCTCATCCTTGTCGCCGGCCGCGGCGGCATATTCCTGCAACAGTTCCGGATGGTGGGCCAGGTGCTGCACCAGCGCCACCGGGTTCAGGATCAGCACGATATCGCCGCTGCCGAGCACGGTAGCGCCGGCGATGCCGGGCATGCGCGCCAGCTGCGGGCCGATGTTCTTGATCACGACTTCGCGGTTGCCCTGCACTTCATCGACATGCAGCGCCAGCCGGTCATGGCCGTTTTTCAGCAACAGCACCGGACTGTGACGCTGGTTTTGCGGCAGCGCGCGCGATTCGCCCAGCAAATTGGCCAGGTAATGCAGCGCCACCGGCCCTTCATGCGCATCCACCGCGCCAGCCGCATAGGCGCCGGCCAATTCGCCCGCCTTCATGTGCAGCACTTGCTCGACCAGCACCGACGGCACGGCATAGCTGCGGCCGGCGCACGACAGCAGCACCACCTGGGTGACAGCCAGCGTCAACGGCAAATGAATCGTAAAACGCGCGCCCTGGCCCGGCTCGGAGACGATCTCGACCCGGCCGCCCAGCGCCAGCACTTCGGAACGGACGATATCCATGCCCATGCCGCGCCCGGCCAGTTCGCTCAAGCTGTCGGCGGTCGAAAAACCCGGCGTGAAAATCAGTTCGATGGTCTGCGCGTCATCGGGCTCGGCCTCTGCCCCGATCAGGCCGGCCTGGCGCGCCTTGCCACGGATGCGTTCCAGGTCGAGACCGGCGCCGTCGTCGGAAAATTCGATCACCACTTGATTGCCTTGCTGACTGACCTGCACCAGCATTTCGCCGGTTTCGCTCTTGCCTGCGGCGCCCCGTTCGGCACGGGTTTCGACGCCGTGCGCGATGGCGTTGCGCAGCAAGTGCTCGAACGGCGCGGCCATCCGTTCCAGCACGCTGCGGTCCAGTTCCACCGCGCCGCCGCGGATATCCAGGTTGACCCGCTTGTCGACTTCCTTGGCGCTGTGGCGCGCCACCCGGAACAAGCGCTCGGCGATGCTGGAAAACGGCACCATGCGGATTTGCATCAAGTCGCGCTGCAAATCGCGCGTCAAGCGTGCCTGCAATACCAGCTCGTCATTGCTGCTGTCGATACTGCGCGTCAGGTTTTCGTGGAAGGAGGCGACGTCGTTGACGCTTTCCGCCATCATCCGCGTCAATTCCTGCAAGCGGGTAAAACGGTCGAATTCCAGCGGATCGAATTCGCGTTCGCTGGCGATCGCCATGCGCGACGCGATCTGCGATTCGGCCTGCATCTCGACTTCGCGCAACTGGCGCCGCAAGCGCGCCAGGTTGTCGGAAAATTCGCCCATCGACGAACGCAGCAAGCCGACCTCGTTTTCCATCCGCGAGCGCGAAATCGACACTTCGCCAGCCTGGTTCACCAACTGGTCGAGGATATCGGCGCGCACCCGCACCAGCGCCGCCTTGATCTCGGGCGGCGCTTCAGCCTCGGGGTCAGCCAGGTCGAGCAAGGGCTGTTGCAGTTGTTCGAACAAGACTTGCGCATGATCGTAATGCGCCAGCAATTCATCGAAAGCCTGCGGCGTCGCGGTACCGGCGTGCAGCATGTTTTCGATGTGGGTCTCGATTTCATGCGCGTGCTGGCCGAGCCGCATCGCACCGGCCATGCGGGCGCTGCCCTTGACCGTATGCAGCAGGCGCAGCAGCATTTGCGCCTGGCTGACATCGTGGGGATTTTTTTGCCAGGTGCGCAGCGCTTCGCCGATTTTCGGCATCAGGTCGGTTCCCTCTTCGAGAAATACCGACAGCAACTCCGCATCGAGTTCATCGTGCAAACCGGCGCTGACCGCCAGCACGCCGGCGCTGTCTTCCAGGTGCAATTCCTCAGGCGCCGGCTCTGCAGCCAGTTCTGAAGCCGATTCTGGAGCCGCATGTTCCAGCGCCGGCGCCAGACCGAAGACCGAATCGAACACGTCGTCGACAGCGCTGGTGTCCGGTGCCGGGGCTTGAGCGGCATGCCTGACTGGCGCCGTCGCCGATGCCGGCGGATTGGCGACGATGTCGGCGTAGGCGGCGGCAAACAAGGCATCCAGCGCATCAGCCGCATCGTCGTCGATGCCAGCCGGCGCTTCGACGGCGGCTTCGGGCGACGCCACGGCTTCAACCTCGGTCTTGACCTCAACCGGCCCAGCCTCGCCGACGATGCTGTCATCAGCCGACGCGAACAAGTCTTCCAGCCGCGCCGACAAATCCGGCGCCTGCGCCGGCTGGTGCAAGCCGGCCAGCGCGGCAATCAATTCCGGCTGCGGCGCGGCCAGCTCGCCGAGCGCGAAACACTGCAACATCCGCCTGATGCGGCCGGTGGCTTGTTCCAGTACGTCATGCTGCGCATCGTTCAATGGCGGCACGGCCGCCTCGATGGCCGCTTCCAGCGCCTGCGCCAATGCGCGCAGCGCGGCAAAACCGACCGTGCCGGACGAACCGGCCAGCGTATGCACCGCCTTCAATGCGGCGTCGCTGACGCTGCGCTGCGGTTCATGGCGCCACTCGCCGAAATCCTGGGTCAGCAGGCGCAACAATTCGTCGCTTTCGGCCAGGTAAATGTTATACAACGGCAGGCTGATTTGCAGCTCGCCGACATGTTTCAGATGGTCGTCGCGCACCTCGTTCGGCGCGGTCGCCGGCGGGAAACCGATCACATTGCCGCTGTGCGCGGGGCGTGCCGGTTGCGCCGCGGCTTCCGGCTCAGGCTGCGGCTCGGGCGCCGCTGCGCCCGCCAGCAGTGTTTCAGCCGCATTGATCAATCCGGCCGCCGTGCGCGCCGAACCGCCGGCGGCCAGTTCGGCCACCCACTGGGCCAGCTTGCGCGTGGCGTGGTCCAGCAGCACAAACAGTTCGTCATCCGCCGGGCGTCCTTCCGCCAGCCACACATTCATCACGCGTTCGATCGCGCCGGCCGCGTCGGCGAACTGCGCCAGGCCTATCATGCGGCTGCTGCCCTTGAGCGTATGGAAGGAACGGCGCAGCATGGCCAGGCTTTCCAGGCTGCCGGCCTGCTCGCGCGGCAGCGCCAGGGTGCTGTCGATAAAGGCCAGCACGTCGCGCGCCTCGATGATGAAAATATCGATCAGCTCGTCACCGCCATCAAGTTCCAGTGCCGCGATTGCCGCCGGTTCGGCAAGGACGGCCGGCGGCAAGGCATGGTCCAGCATCGGCACCGGCGTGGCGGCGGCGATTTTCTCGAACGGCATGGCGCGGAAGGCGCCGGCGCTTTCGTCGAAATGGAAACGCCCTTTGGCCGCCGCCGCGTTACGGCCCAGCATATCGACAAAAAATCCCAGCGCGCTGATGTTTTGCGCAATCTCGTCCAGCGCGCGCGCCTGCGGCGCCGGCTCGATCGCGCCCTGTTCCAGTTGCCGCACCGCCTGGTTGATATGCTGCGCGGCGCGCCACGCGTGATCCTGTTCCAGCGTCGCCAGCGCGGACTGCACTTGCTGCATCAGCGGATCGACCCGTTTCAATTCAGCGCGTCTGGATGGATCGATATAATAGTCGTCCAGCGTTTTTTCCGCCTCGCGCAACGCGGTCTTCATCTCTTCGGCCAGCGCGGCGACGGCCTGGCCCTGCTCGATCTGGCGCGACAAATCGCCGGACGGCGGCGCCGGCGGCACCTGGCCGGCCAGCAGCGCCGTCAGGCGCGCGGCGATGGTTTCGGCGTTGCCGGCAAAGTCGTCCGGCAAGCGGCGCAGCCGTTCCAGCCCATGTTCGGCAAACAGCAGCGCGGTGCCGATTTCCGCGTCCAGCTGCGGGCTGCGGCCGGCGCCGACGGCCTTGGCCGCGACGATGCCGACCTGGCGCATCAGCGCCGCCAGCGCCGGCACCTTCAATTGTTCGGCCGCGCTGGCCACCTGCGCCAGCGACTGTTCAAACGCAGTATCCAATTCGGCATCGATTTCGGCCGCGGCCAGCCGTTTCCAGCCAGCCTTGGCCCGCTCCAGTCCGCGCTGCGCGCGCGCCAGCGTTTCCTGGTCGATTTGGCCATAGCGTTTGACTTCATAATCGTCCGGCAGCACCCCATCGAGCCGATACCCGTCGCGCAGCAGCGCGGCGGCCGGGGTCGGCTGGCTGGCCCCGGCGATGAAAAACAGCGCATCGCGCAGCATGCCGTCCGGCTGGCTGGCCGTGCCTTGCGTCAAGCGCCGCATCTGCAGGTTGATCAAGCCGAACAACTGCTTGACGTACACGCTGGCATGCAAGCCACTGCCGAGCTGGCCGGCGGCGACCAGTTCCGCGAACGCCTGCATGGCGAACCAGAAATGGCGCGCCGGCGCCTCGTGCTGGGCATCGGCCACCAGTTTGATGGCGTCGCGCAGCGCGCCGGCATGCGCCATTTGCGCATCGGCTTCGGTACTTTTCAGGAACGGCAGCAAAGCTTTTTCAAAGCGCTGGCGATACGCCGGATAATCCGCTTGCGCCGCCTGTTCCGGCGCCGGAATCTCGATGTGCGCCGGGGCGGGCGGGAAAAACAGGTCGGCCGGATGAATCCGTTCGGCGCCCAGCATGGTCAATAGCGCCCGGTAGTAAGGGAACAAACGCAGCGGCTGCGGCGCCGCCGCGCCTGCATCGGCCAGCAAATCTTCCAGGTATTCGGTCAGCGCCTGGTACAGTTCGGCGACGATTTGCGCATGGCCGACGTGGTATTCCAGCGTGCCATCCTTGAAACGGTCCAGCGCCTGCTCGGCGGCCAGCGTGATCAAGGCGGCGCCGTCGATATCGACCATCACCAGCGCGCCATGGGCCTGGTGCAGATGGGTGCGCGCATGCTGCAAGGCGGTGCTCCGCTCCTCGCGTTCGCGCCCGCCGGCCTCGAACAGCGCGGTCTTCGAACGCAACAGCGATTCGCGGATTTCCGCCATCACCCACGACAGCGGGCCGCTGTCGAATTGCCCGGAGCGGCTGGGGACGGGCGTCACTGCGGACTGCTGGACATCGATTATGGTCATGCTTTCCTCGGCGATTCAATAAGGGCGCGCGCCATGTTCAGGCGACGACGCGGAAACGCGATACAGAATTCTTCAGTTCCTGCGCCAGCACCGACAGTTTATGGATCGATTGCGCGGTTTGCTTGGTGCCGTCCTGGGTTTGCTCGGTGACCGACAGGATGTGCTGGATATTGAGCGCCACGCCGTTGGCCGACGTCGCCTGCATGCCGGTGGCGTAGGACATGCCCTGGATCAGTTCGGCCAGCCGGTTCGACACCTGGCTGATGTCGCTCAGCGCGGCGCCGGCCGCATCCGACAGGCGCGCGCCCTCGACCACGCCATGGGTCGATTTTTCCATCGCCGCCACCGCGTCGTGGGTATCGGTCTGGATGGTGCGCACCAGCGCACCGATCTGCTTGGCGGCGCCGGCCGAGCGTTCGGCCAGCCGCTGCACCTCTTCCGCCACCACCGAGAAGCCGCGTCCCGCCTCGCCGGCCGACGCGGCCTGGATCGCGGCGTTCAGCGCCAGCACATTGGTCTGTTCGGTGATGTCGGAAATCAGTTCGGTGATTTCTCCGATCTCCTGCGACGATTCGCCGAGGCGCTTGATGCGCTTCGAGGTTTCCTGGATCTGGTCGCGGATTTCATGCATGCCCTTGATCGCGTTTTCCACCGCCGTCGAGCCCTGGCGCGCCGCCGCCACCGACTGGCGCGCCACGTCGGCCGATTCGCTTGCCGATTTCGACACGTCGGTGATCGCATGCGCCATCTTCATCACGGTGGCGCTGGCGTCCTGGATTTCGCGCGACTGCTGCTGCGACGCGCTCAGCAAATTGCTGGAAATGCTTTGCGCCTGGGTCGATGCGCGGTTCACCTGCTCGGCGGTGGCCGTCACGCGCCCGACCAGGCCGCGCAATTCCTCGACCGTGTAATTGACCGAATCGGCGATCGCGCCGGTGATGTCCTCGGATACCGTGGCGTGCACGGTCAGGTCGCCGTCGGCCACTTTCTGCAATTCGTTCATCAGCCGCAAGATCGCGGCCTGGTTCATGTCGTTGGTCGCTTGCGCCTCCTCTTCCTTGCGCTGCGATTCGAGGCGCTGCGCCTCGGCTTCGCGGCGGCGGCGGTCGGCGCCGCGGGTGCGGTTGACCGAATCCTGCAACAGCACCCGGCCGATGCCGGCCGCGGCCACCAGCGTCAGCAGCACCGACACCACCATCAGCCAGAATTCCCAGCCCAGCGATTCCTGGTCGTTGCGGTAAGTCTGCTGCAGCAGCGCCAGGCGCTGGCGCACTTCCTCGTTTTCGTTGAAGATCAGTTGTTCGGCGCTTTTCGCGGCGGTGAACCGGTCCAGCCGGTCGAGTATCGACGAAACCAGCTTCTGGTAGGCGTCGAAGCTGGTTTTCAGCGCATCGAGCTTGGCCCGGGTTTCCGGATCGCGCACCGGCGTCAATTGCAGCGACACGCTGCCGTTCAAAAAGCCGTCGATGGCGCTGCGAAAATAGGTCGTGTCGCGGCCCAGCATGAAGGCGGTTTCGGAACTGATGCCGCCGGAACCGAGGAATTCGCTGGCGCTGCGGCTCATGCGCTGGGTCAGCATCATCAGCCGGCCCAACACCGCCATGTCGCGCACATTGCCGCCGCGCTGCGCGCGCAGCGCGGCGATATCCTCGGTCTGCGCCAGCAAGGCCGGCGACAGCGCATTCAATTGCTGCAAGGTCTTGTCGAAGCCGGCCAGCTCGTTTTTCATGCGCAGGATGGTGTGCGCGGCGCGGTCGCTGCTGGTCCATTTTTTGCGCGCATCGGCCACCGCCGCCAGCAGGCTGGTGCGGGTTTCGCCAATCGCGCGGCCCTGGTAATTGCCGCCGCGCGCCATCAGGTTCAAGTCCTGGTTCAGCTCATTGCGGCTTTCTTCCAGCTGGCGGAACGCGTCCAGGTTGCCCTGCACCGCGTTCGGCGCCGCCTTGCCGACCCGCTGCGAATGCATCAGCGCATCGCTGGCAAGCTGGGTCTGGGCCGATAGGATCGCGCTGCTGCGGGTATTCAGGCCGACGAACAGCAGGCTGGCGGCCAGGCTCAGCGCCAGCACGCTGGACAGGATGCTGAGCTGCTTTTGCAGCGGCAGATGGCCGATCAGCGGCATCTTCAAATCCTTGGCCGGGGCCGGATTGGCGGCGCGCCGGTGCATGCTGCCGAGCGCATCGCGCAGCCGCAGCGGCACGTCGCCGTCGAGCCCAGTGTCGGACGGCGCGCGGGATGGCGCCGCCGATGGCGGCTGCAATATGGGTGTCGATAATATCTCCGCGTCTGCCGCCATTACACCGTCTCCCGAATACTCGTATGCATCGCCTGCGCGCCCGGCTTGCGCGCTTCAAAACCGACCTGTAAAAAACGTTCTTCGCGCGCCAGCGCGGCCAGGTCCAGCCGCTGCCACTGGTCACCGCCATCGCCGCCGGGCTGGCGCAAGCCGAGCACCGCGCCGACCAGCAACGCGCAATTCAAGCCCAAGCGGGGGGCGAAGGTAATAATCCGGCTGTCCGGGCTCATCGCGCAGGCGGCCGCGCCCTGGTAGCGGGCCAGGTCGGCCACGCCGGTCAGCTTGCCGCGGATCGCCGCCAGGCCCAGATACCAGTCCTGCGCCAGCGGCACCGCGCTGATCGGCGCCGATTGCACGATTTCGCCGATCTGGGTCAGGTCCAGCAGATAACGGCGGCCTCCGGCCAGCACGCCCAGTTCCTTGCGGCTGGCCGGCGCGCCGCTCTTGGCCGCCTGCACCCGCTGCAGCAATTGCAGCTGGTACTGGCGCAAGCGGCCGCGCCGCGCCGCGGGGCCGGATGGTTCCAGGGCGGCGCTGTCGCGGGTCATCGGCTAGCCGAGCGCGGCGATCTTGGCCAGCAAGTCGGCCGCCACCACCGGTTTCACCAGGTAGTCGCGGGCGCCCTGGCGCAAGCCCCAGATACGGTCGGTTTCCTGGCTTTTGCTGGAACAGATAATCACCGGCACGTCCAGCAGTTCCGGGTCGCGGGCGATCGCGCGCGTCACCTGGAAGCCGTTCGCGCCCGGCATCACCACGTCCATCAGGATCAGGTCGGGCTTGTCGGTCTTCAGGCGTAGCAGCGCATCTTCGCCGCTGTCGGCGGTAGTTACCGCATAACCGGCGCGCTGCAGGATATCGGTCAGGTAAAAACGTTCGGTCGGCGAATCGTCGACGATCAGCACTTTGTGTATGGACATAAATGCCTCCTCAATGATGGGTAAACATGGCGTCGCCGGCCGGCAGGTGCTCGCGCACCGCCGACAACAGGCTGTCCCGGCTAAACGGCTTGGCCACCGACGCGCTGCAGCCGGCCAGCGCGCCGCGCGCGCGGTCGAACAAGCCGTCCTTCGACGACAGCATCAACACCGGCGTCGCATGGAATTGCCGGCTTTTCTTGATCAATGCGCAAGTGCGGTAACCGTCCAGGCGCGGCATCAGGATGTCGCACAAGACCAGCGCAGGGCGGCAATCGCCGATCCTGGCCAGCGCCTCGAAGCCATCCTCGGCCTGCTCCACCCGGTAGCCGGCCTGCTCCAGTATCGTTGCGGCGGCGCGCCGGATGGTGCCGCTATCGTCGATCACCATGATGGTCGGCCGGCTGTTTTGATCATTTGACATGCTGTACACGATAGCATAGCCGGCCGCAGCCCGGCTGGCGGGTTTAGATGGCCACCATCTCGAAATCATCCTTGCGGGCGCCGCATTCCGGGCAGGTCCAGTTCATCGGCACGTCGGCCCAACGCGTTCCGGGGGCGATGTCTTCATCCGGCAAACCGGCGGCTTCATCATAAACCCAGCCGCAAATAAGACACATCCACGTTTGGAATTGCTGCGTTGTTTCGTTACTACTCACGTTCTGCCACCCTTCAATCAAGTAAAATGCTGAATTAGGTATCTTAATCTACCCGCCGTGCAAAACCAAACTTCTCCCCTCATATTAAGCTTCGGCCTGTCCGACCCGGTCGGCGCGATCGGCATCCAGGCCGACCTGGCGACCTTTTCAGCCTTCGGCTGCCATGGACTGTCGGTCAGCACGGCGTTGCTGATCGGCGACACCGCGCGCGTCGAGGACATCCAGGAAATCGATCCGGACTGGGTTTCCGACCAGGCCCGCGTGCTGCTCGAAGACATGGCGGTATCCGCCATCAAGATCGGCGCGCCGGGCGGCATCGAGCACGTCACCGCCATCGCCGAAATCGTTTCCGACTATCCGGACGTGCCGCTGATACTGGACCCGTTCATTTCGGCGCTGCCGGAACAGGGCCTCGACAGCGAAGACATGCTGATGGCGGTGCGCCAGTTGCTGATCCCGCAAACCACCGTGCTGATGCTGTCGCAAGTCGAGCTGGAGCGGCTGGCCGAAACCTGGCGCGACGCCGATCCGGCAGACACCATGCAGGCCGATGTCGAGTACCTGCTGGCGCTCGGCTGCGAATTCGTGCTGGTCACCGGCACGCCGAACGCCGGCCACGGCGACAGCGCGCTGCGCGCCAATACCCTGTTCGGCGCCGACGGCGTGGTGCGCCACGACGCCTGGCAGCACCTGACCGGCGCCTACAGCGGCGCCGGCAGCACCCTGTCGGCGGCGATCACCGCGCTGATGACGCGGCAGGATGGCGACGTGCCCGAAGCCGTGCGCGCCGCCCAGGAATTCACCACCGGCGCGCTGCAGCATGCGCAGCGCTTCGGCATGGGCAAGCTGGTGCCCAACCGTTACTGGCAGCGCCTGGCCAGGCCGGCGTAATGAGAATGCAGACAGATTAAACCATACGGAAAAGACAAGATCATGACCACGACTTCGAAAAACGACACTTTATTCGCCCGCGCCCAGAAAACCACCCCCGGCGGCGTCAATTCGCCGGTGCGCGCCTTCCGTTCGGTGGGCGGCACGCCGCGCTTCATCACCCGCGCCGAAGGCCCGTATTTCTGGGATGCGGACGGCAAGCGCTATATCGACTACATCGGCTCCTGGGGCCCGGCCATCGTCGGCCACGCCCATCCCGAAGTCGTCAAGGCGGTGCAGGACGCGGCTGCGCGCGGCCTGTCGTTCGGCGCGCCGACCGAAGCCGAAGTGGACATGGCCGAAGAAATCAGCCGCCTGGTGCCGTCGATCGAACAAGTGCGTTTGGTTTCGTCCGGCACCGAAGCGACCATGAGCGCGCTGCGCCTGGCGCGCGGCGCCACCGGCCGCGACAAGATCGTCAAGTTCGAAGGCTGCTACCACGGCCACGCCGATTCGCTGCTCGTCAAGGCCGGCAGCGGCTTGCTGACCTTCGGCAATCCAACCTCGGCCGGCGTGCCGGAAGACTTCGTCAAGCACACGCTGGTACTGGACTATAACAACGTCGAACAACTGCGCGATGCATTCGACAGCTTCGGCGCCGACATCGCCTGCGTCATCGTCGAACCGGTGGCCGGCAATATGAACCTGGTCAAGGCCACCCCGGCCTTCCTGCAAGCGATGCGCGAACTGTGCACCAGGCACGGCGCGCTGCTGATTTTCGACGAAGTGATGTGCGGCTTCCGGGTCGCGCTGGGCGGCGCGCAGGAACTGTACGGCATCAAGCCGGACCTGACCGCGCTGGGCAAAGTGATCGGCGGCGGCTTGCCGGTGGCGGCGTTCGGCGGCAGCGCCGCCTTGATGCATAACATGGCGCCGCTGGGCGCGGTGTACCAGGCCGGCACCCTGTCGGGCAACCCGGTGGCGGTGGCGGCCGGCATGACCACCCTGAAACTGATCCAGCAGCCGGGTTTCTACCAGAAGCTCGGCGCCAGCGCGGCGCGCCTGGCGGCAGGCTTGACGGCGGCCGCCAAGGAAGCCGGCGTGACCTTCTGCGCCGATTCGGTCGGCGGCATGTTCGGCATCTACTTCAGCGCAACGGCGCCGACCAGCTACGCCGAAATGATGGCCGGCGACCGCAGCAAGTTCAACACCTTCTTCCACGCCATGCTGGATGAAGGCGTCTACTTCGCGCCGGCCGCGTTCGAAGCGGGCTTCGTCTCGGCGCAGCACGACGACGCCGTCATCGACGCCACCATCGAGGCGGCGCGCAAGGTCTTCAAAACGCTGGCCTGACCGGCATCCTTAGCGGCCGAGCGCTGGCACCAGCGCCGGCAACTGCTGCATATGGCCGAAGGCCAGCCGCGCGCCGGCTGTTTTCAGGCGCTCGGCCTGGCCATTGCAGAAGCGACGCCCGCCACCGCGCTGAAAACTTCAACAAACCGGCACTGGCTGCTTGAAACGGATGTGCCTACTATTGACAGTACACCTAGCTCAGAGAAAACTACATTTCCTATTGGAAATATTCTACACAGTATTAAAACTTGCTGAACTCATCAAATTTCGGAGGTCAATAATGACTAATCTCTTCGTGCTGCGTTCGCGCATCTCGAACGCCGCCCGTTGGATAGTACTGATCACGATGTTGTGCAGCACACTTCCCGCTCGTGCAGAACTTGTAAAATGGTTTCAATTGGGCGGAGAGACTTTTTATCGTTGGCAAGGAAATTACCCAACTGCGATTGCATTGTGGACAGCATGCGTTGAAATTGTTAAAGACTTCAAGGGTAATCCTAACACATGGTGTAAAGCCGCACCACCTGCTGAGCCACCCATTGACTCGTATGTTAGTTTATCGGGGGGATATATCACCAGTAACGAGCCACGAACCTTGTGGCTGGAGGCTTACGTTTGTCGCGAAAGCGCGACTCTTAAATATTTCGCCGATATAAACACATGCGAGCGAATGACGCCAATTCCAGTGCCGGCATCCACATCCAAGGCTAATGGTCCTTCCTGCCCTGAGAGTTCACAGAACCGGCAGCCCTTCTGCGGCAACCCTATTTCTCCTGTGATTGGAAATAAGGTGCAGCAGGAATTGGATTATCAAAGTGGCGCCCCAGGCCTATCCTTAACGCTACTGCGAACCTACAACAGCGGCGCATACAGTTCAGCAAGCAGCTTTTCCGGGAAATTTGGCAGTCATTGGAAGACCGCGATTGACCGCCGGCTTGTGCTCATGCCTACCCAGACAAAATTCACCTGCTACGTTCGATCTTATGCAATCTATTGTGACGACATCGCATTGCCCAACACTTCCGCTTCGGTGATCGCACATCGTGCGGATGGAAAGGTCTATTCATACTCCAAATCGGGAAGCGAATGGCGCGGCGATCCTGATATCAATGATCGCCTCAATGCCATTTATGCCGCAGATGGCACCACTGTTGATCAATGGATTTACACAACGGCCAATCACGCAGTGGAAAGCTATGATGGCAAAGGCCTCTTGCTATCGGAAACCAATATCGAGGGAGAACGCCTGACATTCACTTATAGCATGGGCACTACCAACGATACTCAGGTTGCACGCTATCCTGCTGATGCGCCGGGATGTAGCCATCACCAAGATGGAGCGTTGCTTCCTTCCGGAACATTAGCATGCGTCACCGACCGGGCGGGAAGACAGCTGCAGTTCGAATATGATGCGAAATTGCGCATTTCCCGAGTCATCGATCCTGCAGGGCTGCCCTATATATATAGCTACGATGGACAAAGTGGCGGTTGCATTCCTGGTACGACGACGTATGGCTATGGTCTGGCATGTAATGCAAACAATCTGACTTCGGTAACTTATCCAGACGGCAAAAGCCGTACTTATTACTATAACGAAAATGCCAGGATCAATGATGGTACAAGCTGCCCCGGAGCGCCTCAGCAAGGCAACGGTTTTGGACATTTGATTAGCTATCTTACTGGTATTACTGATGAAAACGGTCAACGCTATGCAAGTTGGAGCTACGACTGCTATGGTAAAGCATCAATTTCAGAGCATGCCGGCGGCGTTGACAAGATCAGGATCGATTTCGGCGCTGCGGACGCCGACGGTAGCCGTACGAACACTGTGACCACTTACGGCGGTACCGCAGCAACCCCTCTGACGGTCGTTCGCAGCTATCACTCAAAATCTATTCTCGGTGTCGGTCGCAATGACAGCATCGATCAGCTTTGCGCTGGCTGTGACGGTATGAAGGCGCGTACCTACGACGCCAAGGGCAACGTGGCAACCAGTACGGATTTCGGCGGACGTGTTAACATTTTTACCTATGACCTCACGCGTAATCTGGAAACACGGCGCGTTGAAGCTTCGGGTACTGGCAGCGCACGTACTGTCAATACAGAGTGGCATCCTGCGCTGCGTGTTCCGATACGCATTGCCGAACCCAAACGTATCACTACTTATACTTACGACGAGCATCGCAACCTGCTAAGTAAGTCCATACAACCGACGAGCGACATTAGTGGGGCCAGCGGCTTCAGCGCAAGCTCTGTTGGCAGCACGCGGAACTGGACTTATAGTTACAACGAGTTTGGCCAAGTGCTTACCGTCAAAGGTCCACGTACCGATGTCAATGACAGTGTCAGTTATGCCTACGACAGCAGTGGCAATCTTGTTACGGTGGTGAACGCTCTTGGCCATGTCACCACGCTGTCTGATTACGACGTAAATGGCCGTGCCGGCAAAATCACCGATCCGAATGGTCTGGAGACAGTGCTCAACTATACGCTGCGTGGCTGGCTCGCATCCGCCAGCGTCGGTGGCCAGTTAACCAGTTATGACTACGATGGTGTCGGCCAATTGCGCAAGGCAACCGCACCTGATGGTTCCTGGGTGAGTTACACCTATGACGCGGCTCATCGGCTGATAGCCATCGGCGACAACGGCGGCAACGTCATTAGCTATACCCTTGATAACCTAGGTAACCGGGCTGCGGAACAGGTACGCGACCCCGGTGGTAATCTCGTGCGCCAAGTAAGTCGGGTGTACAACAGCCTGAATCAGCTTAAACAAATCACCGGGGGGCTGTAATGGGCCCGCTACTCGCTTTGCACCAGTTTGTCCTTGTGTCTTTTCTGGCTTGCATTGCTGCGATCAAGCAGACCCAAGTAGAAAGATTCCGGTTATGTCCAAGAATCGCGAGGCAAGATTGGCAACAAGATCAAGTCTCAAAGTATAAGTATTATTTTTCAGCCCTTTTGAACTCGAATGCTGCAAGTTTATATCCCTACGAGAAGATTGCAACAATTCCACTATCTTTGGATGCATTTGCCGATCAATGTTCACCGCTCGTTAAGAACGAGCCACAAAATTTCTTACTCATCCAATGAAGAGCTTCTTAACCCGTGCTGTTGCCAGCACCTTAATCTTCAACCTGACCTATCTTCCCATATTAGGAGGCATAAACAACACCACGGCAGCCGCCCAAACGGTACAAAACACCACGTGGAGTTATCTTTATGATGCGGCTGGCAACCTGTCGCAAACGACGGATCCGCTCGGACGTGCAACAAACCTGAGCTACGATGCCTTAAGCAGGCTGAAGCAAACGCTTCAGCCTGCTCCCATCACGGGCGCCACACGGCCGGCAACCACTTATACCTACGATGGCCTCGATCAAATCAGCAGCGTTACCGATCCGCGCAGTCTGGTCACTAATTACACGGTTGATGGATACAGCAATCAAACGGCCTTGGCCAGTCCCGATACCGGACTATCGGCGCAAAACTATGACCTGGCAGGAAATCTGACCAGCAATACCGATGCGCGTGGCAAGACCACGACCTATGCTTATGACGTACTGAACCGCGTTATCAGCATCAGCTATGCAAGTGGCACAGCGACCACTTTTGAATACGACGGCGGTGCAAGCGGAGCGCCAAACGCCATCGGGCGACTGACAAAAATGGCGGACGAATCCGGCCAAACGCGCTACAGCTACGACCAGCGCGGGCGCTTGCTTGAAAAAATACAGACGATCAACGGCCCTTCCGCGCCGGTCATTCAACATATCAGCTATACCTATGATGGCAACGGCCATCTGAGCAGCCTGACCTATCCCAGCGGTAATCGCATCAACTATTCCTACGATGCCGCAGGCAATATCAACAAACTGATGCTTAACACTGCCAATGCTAGCGGAGGCACCAACACAGATGCGGCAACGGTCTTGCTCGATCAAATTAACTATGCCCCTTTCGGACCGGTAAAAAGCTGGGCATGGGGAAATAGCAGCGACACCAGCCCCAACATCTATACCCGCACTTTCGACCTCGACGGCCGCATCATCAGCTACCCTTTGGGCAATACGACCGCCTCGGCAAGCGCGTTGACGCGTACGCTCACGTATGACGCTGCAAGTCGTATTACCCAAATGAACCATACAGGCGATGCAAGCGCCACGAACTACAACCAGACATTCGCTTACAACGGCCTTGATCAATTAACAAATTTTTTAAGCAAAAATACCAATCAGAGTTTTGCTTACGATGCCAATGGTAATCGTAGTCAGGCAACCTTCGGCGCCAACAATTACTCGAACACGATTAGCCCAAGCAGCAATCGCTTGCTTGCTACTTCCGGACCATTCCCGGCAAGAAGCAACAGCTTCGACGCCGCAGGCAATCTCATTAACGACGGTACGATCAAGTATGTTTATAGCGATCGCGGCAGGCTTCAAAGCACCGTCAATGCGGGGCTGGTCACCAGCTATTGGTACAACGGCAACGATGAGCGCGTCAGAAAAACCAGTGCTCTTGCGCCAACGGGCACCAATTTCTACGCCTACGATGAGCAGGGGCAACTGCTTGGGGAATACGATGCCAATGGCCTGATGTTGCAGGAAACAGTCTATCTGGGGAGCATGCCGGTAAGTATACTCAAGCGCTCAACCGCTGCTACAGACTCGCAAAGTCTGATCTATTATGTTTATACGGACCACATCAACACCCCTCGACTGATCACGGCAGCGGCTGATAATAGCGTTGTTTGGCGTTGGGATAATGCAGATCCGTTCGGAATAAGCCAGCCCGATGACAACCTTGGTGGCTCAGGTATTTTTACCTATAACGTACGATTCAGCGGCCAGATTTATGATAAAGAAACAAATAATCATTATAACCACTATAGATATTATGATTCACAACTTGGAAAATATCTAGAAAGCGACCCAACTGGATTAAATGGAGGGATTAATACTTATGAATATGCAAATTCGAATCCAACAATCTTCGTTGATCCAACTGGTGAAATAGCATTCTTAGCTCCAGCAATACCATATATTGTTGAAGGTGCGGCATTAGGGTGGCGAGCTTATCAAACGTATCAGGCGATGAATACACTCGCCAGTGTAATTAAAGCTGCAAATACTCAGACACAGACTAATAGTTGCTCTGATCAAAATGGTAAGGATCCATGCGAAGAGATTAGAAAAAAAATTAAAGATACTAAGGCTCAGCTTAGCAAGAGAGAAAAACAACTTTCCGAAGATCAATACAATCTTTTCAATCGAGCTTATTTAGTCAATCCTGGAGGCGATCTTTCAGGGAAAGGAACTTACACTGGACATGTAGATATGATTAATTCAGTAAAACGAGGACTTGAAAAAATGGAGGCACAAGCCAAAGCTATGGGATGTCTTTAACCATCTCCACAATTAAAAAATCCTCAAAAACAAAGTACTCAAAAAATGAAAAAAATCCTCATAGATAAAAATTTGATAGAAAAAATCTTAGACACAATCACAAAAAAAACCCCCTTTCCAAAAGATATAATTTATCACGAAATACAAGATGACTTTCAACTTCTCTTTATCTCAATAAAAATCGACAACTTTGATGAAAATGAAGTGAATTCATCAATAAAAATAATAGGTGAATTTTTAAATCAGATTATGCCACAAAGAGATGATGATTATTCTTGGGTGATAGGTTTGAAGCGGAAAGGGCAAGTTGTAGAAAGTTGCTTTGGTGGAAATTCAAATGGATCGAATTGGCTTGGCTAATTGCCTGCTCTTATAAATTTAAGATATAAATTTATAAGAGCGTCTATTCATATAAAACTTCCTACTTCAACCACCCCCTGCGCCTGAAATACCAGAACGGCGCGATCGCGCTGGTCACCATCAGCAGCAGCGCAAACGGATAACCCAGCGTCCAGTCCAGTTCCGGGAACCAGCCCCGGAAGTTCATGCCGTAGATCGAGGCGATCAGCGTCGGCGGCAGGAAGGCCACGCTGGCCACCGAGAAGATCTTGATGATCTTGTTCTGGTTGATGTTGATGAAACCGACGGTCGCATCCATCAGGAAGTTGATCTTATCGAACAGGAAAGACGTGTGGCCGTCCAGCGATTCGATGTCGCGCAGGATTTGTCGCGCTTCTTCGAATTGCTCGGAATTGAGCAGCCGTCCGCGCATCAAGAAGCTGACCGCGCGCCGCGTATCCATCATGTTGCGGCGGATGCGGCCATTCAAGTCTTCCTCGTGGGCAATCGAATTCAGTGCGGCGGCCGCGTCCTGGTCGGTGAATTCTTCTTGCAGCACGCGACCGCTGACTTCTTCCAGGTTTTGGTAGATGCCTTCCAGCGCGTCGGCCGAATATTCGGCGTCGGTGGCGTACAGGTCGAGCAGCACGTCCATATAGTCGGCGATCGAGCCGGGACGGGAACGGGCGCGCATGCGCACCAGGCGGAATACCGGCAAGTCGTCGGTGTGCACCGAGAACAGCATTTTCTTGGCAAGAATGAACGCCACGGTGACGATGCGCGACGGGCCGTCGTCTTCTTCCAGCAGGAAATCGGTGCGCAGGTGCAAGTCGCCGTTTTCCGCTTCGTAATAACGCGCCGACGCCTCGATGTCCTTGACTTCGTCTTCGCCCGGCAGCGTCACGCCGTAAATGGCCTTGACCCAGGCCCGCTCATCGTCGTTCGGGTCGGTCAGGTCGACCCAGACCGGCTCGACGTTTTCCAGATCCGTGCGACTGTCGATGGGTACCTGGTTGAGCCGGCCATTTTGTAAAACAAAGACATTGATCATGCGCGCTCTCAGCCAGAATGAATTATCGTGATAGGTGCTGGCGCATTGCGCCAAAATCGAAACAGCGCAAGTGTACTCGCAAAGCCCTTTTGACGACCACCCCTGAAACGCGCTTTTTTATATCCCTTATGGTAATTCGGCGGAACCCATGCGGCGCAGGATGACGCCGGTGCGCCGCGCCAGGTAGCCGGAATCGCGGTGCTTGTCGAAGAAACGCGGGTTCGGCAACATCACCGCCAGCTTGGCGGCCTGGCTGGCGCCCAGGTTGGCGGCGCTGATATTGTAATAGTGGCGCGATGCGGCTTCGGCGCCGAAGATGCCGGTACCGAACTCGACTACGTTCAGGTAGATTTCAAAGATGCGGTCCTTGTCCATCAACGTTTCCAGCATATACGTGATGATCAATTCCTGGCCCTTGCGGAGATAACTGCGCGAGCCGGACAAGAACAGGTTCTTCGCCAGTTGCTGGGTGATGGTCGAGCCGCCGGACACCACTTTGTGCTTTTTGCTATTTTTTTCATACGCTTTTTGCAGGGCATCCCAATCGACGCCTTCATGCTCGGAAAAATTGGCGTCTTCCGAAGCGATGATGGCGCGCTTCAAATTGGTCGAAATACGGTTGTACGGCACCCAGGTGTGCTGCAAGACGGCATGCGGATTCTTTTCTTGCAAGACCGATAATTGCTCGCGCATGAAAGACGTGCTGCCCGGATTATGGTCGACCCACCACCAGATTTGCAGGAAGAAATAGAGCTGTACGACGAAAAACGCCAGCAGCGGCAGCAGGAAGACCCATTTGACCCAGCCATAACGGCTGCCGGACTTGCGCGCCTTGGCCATCAACTTGTTCCCAAGCTGGCGCGCATGCGGACCAGCAAGTCAGCGGTGTCCGGCCGCACACCGCGCCACACGAAAAACGCTTCCGCCGCCTGCTCGACCAGCATGCCGAGGCCGTCGCGCACCTGCGCGCCATATTCGGCGGCAAATTGCATGAAGACGGTAGGCTCCTTGCCATACATCATGTCCAGCGCCAGCGTGGCCGGGCCGAATACCGATGGCGCTATTGGCGGCAAGTCCGCGCTCAGGCTGGCCGAGGTGGCGTTGATGACGATATCGAAGGCGCCGTCGAGCTGGTCGAAACCGCAAGCCGACACCACATCCTGGCCGCCCAGCGCCGAAAATTGCTGCACCAGCCCTGCGGCGGTGGCCACGGTACGGTTGGCGATCACCAATTGCGACGGCCGGTGTTCCAGGATCGGCAAGACCACGCCGCGCGCCGCGCCGCCCGCGCCCAGCAGCAAGATGCGCTTGCCACTGATGGCCACGCCGGCATTGACGACGATATCGGCCACCAGGCCGGCGCCGTCGGTATTGTCGCCGACGATGCCGTGTTCGGTGAATTGCAGCGTGTTGACGGCGCCGGCCGCCTGGGCCCGTATCGTCAGCGCCGAGGACAGCGCGCAAGCGTCGAGCTTGAACGGCACGGTGACATTGGCGCCCTTGCCACCTTCGTCGGCAAAGTCCATCACGGCGGCCGCAAAACCGTCGAGCGGGGCCAGCCTGCGTTCATAGGCAATGTTTGCGCCGGTCTGGACCGCGAATGCGGCGTGGATCTCGGGCGACTTGCTGTGGGCGATCGGATTGCCGAATACGCAATAACGGTCGGCGCCCATCAATTGCCGTCGCCAGTCAGGTTAGCTTCCATTGTTTCTTCGCGGGTAAATTTAAAGCGGGTAATGATGACCCACAAGTCATCCTTATCGTTCGACAGCATGTTCGGCGGGAATTTCCCAAACGGCGCGGCGCGGCGCACGATGGCCAGCGCGGCATTGTCCAGCGCCGGGTTGCCGGAACTTTTCTCGACCCGGGCGCCGCCCTCTTTCTGGTAAATCGTGCCATCCTGGAAAATCGGGATATACACCACCAGCTCGCCATACAGCTTGCGGCCGTTCTTTTGCGGAAAGTTCAGCGTGCCGATTTCTTCTATGCGCTTTTGCAAGGTCTTGTAATACATCGCATAACCGACTTCTTGCGTGCTCGGCGTAATGAAGGTTTTACGGGGGCGCTTGTTCTGGTCTTCCACCGTCTGGCTGATTTCCGCCGTCATGCGCGCCAGCGCCTTGCTGGTTTCCAGCAAGTCCGCGCCGGTCGGGGTCGGATCGGGTTTGTTCTTTTCCGTGATCGGCGGCGCCGCGAAGGTATTGTTCTTCGCTTGCGTCAGCAACTCTGCTTGCCGCTGCTCCAGCTCGGCAATGCGGCGCGCGCTGGCCTGGATGCTGTCGCCGTTTTCCATCTTGTGCAAATCCGGCAGCGGCGACTTGGCGCGGCCTTGATCGGCATTACCGCCGCCATCCAGGTTCGCTTGCGCCAGCGCCTCCGCCTTGAGCGGCTTGCTGGTGTGCTTGGCGTTGACCAGAATCACTTCCATGCCGGGATCGGTGGCCTCGACCTTGTTCGGTACCGGCGCGACAAAGTGCACCGCCAGCAAAGCGCCATGCGCCAGCAGCGATACCGCAACAGCGATGATCAGGAAACGATTTTGTTGAAAAGACTTCACGCGCAACCCAGCATTGATTTCGTTACGTCAAAAGAATGGCTGAATTCTACGTCAAGGGCGGCGCGGATTGGAGTTTTTCGCACCGCCCTGCCGGCGTAGAGCCTATTCCGGCAGATGAATGCGCTCACTACCGGGATAGGCCCTTATTCAGCCACCGGCTCGCTGGTGACCGGTTCAGCGGACGATTCAGCAAGCTCCGGCACGTCAACGGCGGCCTTGGCGTCATCGCTTTCAGCACCGGCTTCGCCCTCGGCCTCATCCTCATAATCCAGCTCGGCATCCACCGCCACGTCCGGCTGGGCGGCGATTTCCAGCAAGCGCGCTTCGATCGTCAGGTCCACCTCATCCCAGCGCAAGATGTCGAGCTTGACTTGCGTGCCGCGCGCCACCGATGGCATGCCCGGCAACTTGATGACCAGCGGAATGTCGACCAGGCGCAGGATTTCATCTTTCAACACCACCGCGTCGACCTGGCGCGCCTCTTCCTGGCCCAGCCAGCGCAAGCACCAGTAACGTTCCATATTCGACTGGAAGTCGCCATACGCGGCATACGCGGCGTCGAACGCCGACACGATCGCGAACAGGTTGGCGTCGCGCGGCTTGAACGGCGCCACCAGCGGCGCGGTGACGCCATGTTCGGCGCAGGCCAGGATTTGCCATTGATTGACCAGGTCGGTATAACGGCGCAACGGCGAGGTGCTCCACGCATATTGATCGACGCCCAAGCCTTGATGCGGCGCGGCATGGGTCACCATGCGCACTTGCATCTTGGCCGCCCAGCCACCGCCGGTGCCGCCGCCCTGGCTGCGGTAAATGCCCGGCACGCCATGGTCGTGCATCAGCTTGCCCCAGGTGCTATTGGCAAAAATCATCAGCTCGGCGACGATCTTGTCCAGCGGCGCGCCACGCTTGCGGCGCGCCACGGTGACGACGTCGTCTTCGACATAGAAGTTGAAATCGACGCGGTTGTTTTGCTCCGGCTTCAAGCCGAAACCTTCGCGCTTTTTCATGCGGCCCTGTTCCAGCTGCTGCACCCACGGCCACAGCAGCATCAGCTCGGCCTTGTGGGCGTACTCGCCGTCGCCGCTGACCAGGGTTTCTTCATTGACCAGATCGTCGAGCTGGTTATGCCGCAAATTGCTGGTGATCGGCACCAGTTCGGCGCGGGTTTCGGTGCTCAGCACGCTCCAGTCGGCCGGATCCAGCGTCGCGTACAGCGACAAGGCCGGGCAAGCCTTGCCTTCGGCCAAAGTGAACGCATTGACTATTTCATCCGGCAACATGGTGATCTTGTCGCCTGGCATATACACGGTCGACATGCGCTGACGCGCGATCTTGTCGATCACATCGTCAGGGCGAATACCCAGGCCCGGCGCGGCGATATGAATCCCGACCCGCACCATGCCATCATCGAGCTTGACGACCGAAAAAGCGTCATCGATCTCGGTGGTGGTCACATCGTCGATCGAAAAAGCGCTCACCTCGGCCAACGGCAGCTTGTTTGGCACGGCCGGCACCGGCACCTCGGGGAAACCGGCGCCTTTCGGGAAATTCTCGAACAGGAACTTCGACATATGCAATTGTTTCGGCGAAGCGATGCCGCCAGTCGCCAGCATCAAGCGCGGCGCACTCGCATGCAAGTCGTTGCACGCTGCTTCCAGCGCCTTGTATTCGATGGTGTTCTTGTCCGGCTTGAACAATAATTGCAGCACCATGCTTTTCATGGATTCCGGCAACTGATTGGCCTTCAATTGCTCGACATAAGCGGCTTGCACCACTGCTTGCTGCTTTTTCTTTTCAATCCCGGCCAGCGCGGCTTTCAACGCCGCTTCCGGCGCCGCCTTGTAACGGCCGCGGCCCTTCTTGTAAAAATAGACGGGGGCGGTATGCAGGCTGAGAATCAGGCCGGCCGCCTCGTGCGGCAATGGCGGGTGGCCGAAATATTCGGCGCCCAGCTCGGCAAAGCCGAATTCCTCCTCACCCGCGACTTCCCACAGGAAATCAAGATCGATCTCGGCCGATACTTCCCTGGCCTTGTCCTGCAATTCGGCCGGGCCGGGTTTTTCGTATTGCAACAGCACATCCTTGATCTTGACCTTGCTGCGCTTGCCGCTGGCCATTTCCACCTGATACGCCTCGCCCGCTTGCGACAATACCGTGCCGACCTTGAAATCGCCGGATTCTTCAAAAAATAGATTCATTGCCATATTCTTATATTTTACTCATTAAATTTCGTTTGCAGGCAAGATCAAGCCTGGCGGTACCGGCGTCAGTGTCAGTACCTCAGGCAAGAAGACTTCCGTTACCAGCAGCAATCCTTGGTGACGCTGATATAAACAGCGCCGCGCATATAACATTCTTTCCTGGCCAACTAGCCGGCCCAGCGCGGCCAGCGCTCTTTGCGCCAGCGGATGGCCGCCGCGCAGGCGCGCATATGCCAGTGTACCGCGCCGCACCATGCGGTCGCCGAACAGGGTAGTGCCCAGCGAACGTTCGCCCAATGCCGAAAACAGCGGCCAGTCGGTGGCGGTGGCCTGCATCGGCACCACGGTATGGGCGAATACCACGGGCTTATTATCACACCTGAGCAGCACTTCGCGCTGCCACACCCGGCCCGGGCGGGGCAAGCCGATGATGCGCGCTTCATCGCCGAGACAGCGCGCGGTTTGCTGGTGCAGGCATTGCACCCGGAATGCGTGGCTGTGCGCCTTCAGCTTGGCGGTCAGCGAACCGGGGCTGCTCAGCCAATCGCGCAGCGCGGACGGCGCGTTGACGGCGTTGATGTGACTGTGCCAGGCGACCTGCCTCAGGGACCCGGGCCTCACACGCTGCTTTCGATGCCGCAAAAGGCCAGCACTGGGTCCAGATAATCGGCGAATTCCGCAATGCCATGGTCGCTGCCGTCGATCACATGCTGGGATGCGCCGGCGTAGTGGGCCACCATGTCGCGGTAATCGAGCACTTCATCGCCGGTGGCGGCGATCAGGAAATAACGCTGCGGCTGGCTGATGCGGGGCACGGCCAAGGCGCGCAGCTCATCGATGTATTCGCGCTTGAATTCAAACGGCTGGTCGGAGTGAAATTGCGTGCTGATACCGACATGCCGGTCGAGATCCTGCAACGGCACGATGGCCGGATTCAGCAAGACCGCCCGGCAACCGATGTGCTCGGCCAGCCAGGTCGCGTAATACCCGCCCAGCGACGAACCGACGATGGCCAGCTCGCCAGCCGGCACGCCGTGCACCAGCGACTGGGCCAGCGCGATCGCCTCTTTCGGCGAGGCCGGCAATTGCGGGCACACCCATTCGGCGCCACGTCCCAGCGCATGCATGCGCCCGGCCATCAGGCGCGCCTTCATCGATGACGGCGATGAACGGAATCCGTGCAGGTACAAAATCATCGGGCCAGCGCCTCCAGCAATTTCAGGTGCACGCCGCCGAAACCGCCATTGCTCATCACCACGATCTGGTCGCCCGGCCGGGCCGCCGCCACGACCGCCGCGACCAGCGCATCGATCTGGTCGAAACTGCTGGCGATCTTGCCCAGCGGCGCCAGCGCGTCGCCCAGGCTCCAGCCCAGCGCCGCCTGGCTGCCAAAACCGAAGACCAGGTCGGCGTCGGCCAGGCTGCCCGGCAACGCGTCTTTCATCGCCCCCAGCTTCATCGTATTGGAACGCGGCTCCAGTACCGCCAGGATACGGCCGTTGCCCTGGCCCAGCTTTTGGCGCAAACCTTTGACCGTGGTGGCGATGGCCGTCGGATGGTGGGCAAAATCGTCGTAGACCGTAATATCGTTCACCACGCCGCGCACTTCCATGCGGCGCTTGACGTTTTCAAAGGTCGACAAGGACTTGGCGGCCTGCGCAATCGGCACGCCGACATGGCGCGCCGCGGCGATCGCCGCCAGCGCATTGCTGCGGTTATGCCTGCCGGTCAGCGTCCATTCGACGCGGCCTTCGACCTTGCTATTAAATAAGACATCGAAATTGCCGTCCGCCGATTCTTGCATGCGCCAATTGGTATCGCCGCTGCCGAAGGTTTCCTTTTCGCTCCAGCAACCGCGTTTCAAAACCCGCTCCAGCGACGCTTCATCGCCGTTGACGATCAGCCGGCCGATGCCCGGCACGGTACGCACCAGGTGGTGGAATTGGGTTTCGATGGCGCCCAGATCGGGAAAGATGTCGGCATGGTCGTATTCGAGGTTGTTCATCACCGCCGTTTTGGCGTGGTAATGCACGAACTTGCTGCGCTTGTCGAAAAACGCCGTGTCGTATTCATCCGCTTCAATGACGAAGAAGTCGGAATCGGCGCCTTTGCCGGACAATCGCGCCGAAATACCGAAGTTCATCGGCACGCCGCCGATCAGGAAGCCCGGCGCATAACCGGCGTCTTCCAGTATCCAGGCCAGCATCGCCGAGGTGGTGGTCTTGCCATGCGTGCCGGCCACGGCCAGTACCCACTTGCTGCTTAATATATGTTCGCCCATCCATTGCGGCCCAGAAACATAAGGCAGGCTGCGGTTGAGGATTTCCTCGACCAGCGGATTACCGCGCGACACGACATTGCCAATCACATACAAATCCGGCGCCAGCCTGGTTTGTTCCGGATCGAAGCCCTGGATCAGTTCGATGCCCTGGGCCTCCAGCTGGGTGCTCATCGGCGGATAGACGTTGGCGTCGCAGCCGGTGACGCGGTGGCCGGCTTCCTTGGCCAATACTGCGAGGCCGCCCATGAAGGTGCCGCAAATGCCGAGTATATGAATATGCATGTGAATAAGTGCGAACGAATGCGCTGGCGAATGGTAAGTATGAGATTTTACCCGACCCGGTGGTTTTGTCTGCTTCGGAGTATGATCTTGGGCATGATGACGAATGCATTTGACGACACCCAGCTCCTGCGCAGCGAGATCGCCGCAGCCGCCGCGCGCCTGATTGCGCAAGACGGCGCCGACTATGCGACCGCGAAACGCAAGGCGGCGCGGCAAATACTGGGCGATGTCCAGCCGGCGCTGCAAGTCTTGCCCGACAATACGCAGATCGAACACGAAGTCCGTTTGTATAACGCGCTATTCCTGTCCGACAGCCAGCCAGCGCGCCTGTTCCAGTTGCGCACCATCGCGCTGCAAGTGATGCAGGGCTTGCAGCAATTTCATCCGCTGATCAGCGGCGCGGTATTGAATGGCACGGCCGGGCCGCATGACGAAATTTATTTGCAACTGTTTGCCGAGAGCGCCAAGGAAGTCCAGATCTTCTTATTGAATAAGAAGATGACGATCGACATCTCGGAAACCCCGCATTTCAAGGGTCCGCGTTATGATGCTGTCGAAACCGTCAGTTTCTTGTGGCAAAAAGAAGGCGTGCATGCCGCCTTGTACGAGCTGGACGACCTGCGCGGCGCGCGTAAACTGAAAGCCGACGGTAAAATGCAGCGCACCGATATGGCGGGCTTGCGCGCCTTGCTGAGCGGCGCACCCGACGACAGCCATAACATTGAGTGAAAAACCCATCGAGATCATGAAAAAGAATAATTTAATCGCTTACGCTGCGATCGCCATCGTATTTGCCGGCATCGGTGCTTATATCAGCCATAAAAACCAGCCTGAAGCCGCTCCGGCATCCACCGCCGCCGAACCGGCCACCGCGGCAGCGGCCGGTCCGGTCGCCGCGCTGTATGCACTGTCCGTGCCGGATGCCGCCGGCACGACGCAAGCCTTGTCTCAATGGAAAGGCAAGAACCTGATCGTCAACTTCTGGGCGCCGTGGTGCGGACCTTGCGTCCAAGAAATGCCGGAATTATCAGAGCTGCAAAAGGAAAGCGCCGGTAAAAACCTGCAAATCATTGGCATCGGCATCGATACGCCTGGCAATATTGCTGAATTTGCCAAAAAAATGGAGATTGCTTATCCGGTGTATGTGTCCGGCATGAGCGGCACCGATTTATCCAAGCAGTTCGGCAATAGCGCTGGCGGCTTGCCTTACACCGTACTGATCGGCGCCGATGGACAAGTCAAAAAGACCTATCTGGGACGTTTGAAATTCGAGCAATTGCGCGCAGACCTGGCCACGCTCTAATTAGTTCATTAACATTTTTTCTCTTGCCAATGCGTACCTTTGGCGGCAAAATGCGGAACTTTCGCTAAAACGGTCTTCCTTACATGGCAAAAAACCTCCTTCTGCTCAATGGCCCCAATCTGAATTTGCTGGGGACGCGCGAGCCTGAGGTCTACGGCGCCAGCACCTTGGCCGATATCGAGCAAGCCGCCATGGCGCAAGCGCTGGCGGCCGGCGCCAGCCTGGTGTGCTTTCAAAGCAACCATGAAGGCGCGCTGATCGATCGCATCCATGCCGCGCGCACAGAAGGAATTGACGCCATCGTGATCAATCCGGGTGGGCTGACGCATACCAGCGTGGCTTTGCGCGACGCCTTGGCCGGGGTGGCGATTCCGTTCGTGGAAGTCCATATTTCGAATATTTATCAGCGCGAAACGTTTCGACATCATTCTTTTCTCAGCGCGATCGCGCAGGGCACGATCTGCGGGCTCGGCATCGATGGATATCGCTTTGCCATCGACTTTGCGCTTAAAACACGTTAATCTACGCGATCTGCACGCATTTAACGCGGCGATACTCAATCCGACATCACCGCTTCACTCATAAAACAATATAAATTCCTAGGGGTTTTACATGGATCTACGAAAACTCAAGACTTTGATCGACTTGGTCGCCGAATCGGATATCGCAGAGCTGGAAGTGACCGAGGGCGAAAGCAAGGTTCGTATCGTCAAGTCGTCGGCGATGCCGCAAAACCAGATGGTCATGATGCAGCCGCAAGGCATGCCAACCCACTACCAGCCAGCCGCAGCGCCAGTCGCCGCCGCGCCGGCCGCCGCAACCGCAGTAGTTGCCGCCGAGCCTACTGGCTATGTAGTCAAATCGCCGATGGTCGGCACTTTCTACCGTTCGTCCGCTCCAGGCAGCGCCGCGTTCGTCGAAGTGGGCGCCACCGTCAAGGAAGGCGATACCCTGTGCATCATCGAAGCGATGAAGCTGTTGAATGAAATCGACTCGGACAAAGCCGGCGTCGTGACCCAGATCCTGGTCGAGAACGGCCAACCGGTCGAATTCGGTCAACCCCTGTTTGTGATCGGCTAACACCTGTCCACACGGCCGGCAACGGCCGTTTGCGGTTTTCCGACCCTCACACTTGTTGTTTTGCCGGCTAGCCCGGCTCTCACAGACATACGCGAACCTACCATGTTTGAAAAAATCCTGATTGCCAACCGTGGTGAAATTGCCCTCCGTATTCAGCGCGCCTGCCGCGAAATGGGCATTAAAACGGTTGTGGTCCACTCCGAAGCCGACAAAGACGCAAAATACGTCAAGCTGGCCGACGAATCCGTCTGCATCGGACCGGCCCCTTCATCGTTGAGCTACCTGAACATGCCGGCCATCATCAGCGCGGCTGAAGTGACGGATGCGCAAGCGATCCACCCGGGTTACGGCTTCTTGTCGGAAAACGCCGATTTCGCCGAACGGGTTGAAAAATCCGGCTTCGTGTTCATCGGCCCGCGTTCCGAATCGATCCGCTTGATGGGCGATAAAGTATCGGCCAAGCAAACCATGATCAAGGCCGGCGTGCCTTGCGTGCCGGGCTCCGATGGCGCATTGCCCGACGATCCAAAGACGATCGTGCAAATTGCGCGCAAGATCGGCTATCCGGTCATCATCAAGGCGGCCGGCGGCGGCGGCGGCCGCGGCATGCGCGTGGTGCATACCGAAGCAGCTCTGATCAACGCCGTGGCGATGACCAAGACTGAAGCCGGCTCCGCTTTCGGCAATCCGGAAGTCTATATGGAGAAGTACCTGGAAAATCCGCGCCACGTGGAAATCCAGATCCTGGCCGATGAACACAAAAACGCCGTCTGGCTCGGCGAGCGCGATTGCTCGATGCAGCGCCGCCACCAGAAAGTGATCGAAGAAGCGCCGGCGCCGGGCATTCCGCGCAAGCTGATCGAAAAAATCGGCGACCGTTGCGCAGAAGCTTGCCGCAAGATCGGCTACCGTGGCGCGGGCACCTTCGAATTCCTGTACGAAAACGGCGAGTTTTATTTCATTGAAATGAATACTCGCGTGCAAGTTGAACATCCGGTCACCGAAATGATCACCGGCATCGACATCGTGCAAGAGCAGATCCGCATCGCCGCCGGCGAAAAACTGCGTTTCCGCCAACGCGATGTATTGCTGTCGGGCCATGCCGTCGAGTGCCGCATCAATGCCGAAGACCCGTTCAAGTTTACGCCGTCGCCAGGCAAGATCGTTTCCTGGCACGTGCCGGGCGGTCCTGGCATCCGCGTCGATTCGCACGCTTACGCCGGTTATTATGTGCCGCCGCATTACGATTCGATGATCGGCAAGGTCATCGCCTATGGCGCGACCCGTGAACAGGCGATCCGCCGCATGCAGATCGCCTTGTCGGAAATGGTGGTCGAAGGTATTTCCACCAATATCGCGCTGCACCGCGAATTGATGATCGATGCGCGCTTTATCGAAGGCGGCACCAATATTCATTACTTGGAGCAAAAGCTGGCGGACATGCCGGATTTGAGCAAGAATCTGAGTAAAGGCGGCACCCCGAGCATCGCCAACAAATCCGAAATCAAGGCGGAAGCATGAGCTGGACTGAAATCGTCATCGAAATCGCACGCGACCACGCCGAGGCCCTGTCCGACGCGTTGATGGAAGCCGGTGCGCTGTCGGTGTCGGTGGAAGACGCCGATGAAGGCACCGCGGCCGAGCAGCCGCTGTTCGGCGAGCCGGGCATGGAACCGAAGGAAGCGGCGTGGGAACGCAGCCGGGTGGTCGCGCTGACCGATCTCGATGCCGACCAGGCCGCGATCGTCGCGGCGGCCGCCGCCGAGATTGGCCTGGCCAGCGTGCCAAGCTTCACCTTGCGTCCGGTCGGCGACCAGGACTGGGTGCGTTTGACCCAGTCGCAATTCGAGCCTATGCATATCGGCAAGAATATCTGGGTCGTGCCGAGCTGGCATGAAGCGCCGGACCCGTCCGGCCTGATCCTGGAACTGGACCCGGGCCTGGCGTTCGGTACCGGCAGCCATCCCACCACCCGTTTGTGCATGGAATGGCTGGAAGCCCATCCGGCGCCCGGCAAGTCCGTGCTCGATTATGGTTGCGGTTCCGGCATCCTGGCGATGGTCGCCAAGAAGCTGGACGCGGCGGCTGTGGTGGGCGTCGATATCGATCCGCAAGCGATCGAGTCGGCCAACGACAATGCGCAGCGCAACAACTGCGACATCGCCTACTTCTTGCCGGATACGTTCGCCCAGTCGGCCCACGCTGCGCAAAAGTTCGATGTCGTGGTCGCCAACATCTTGTCGGGTCCGTTGAAATTGATGGCGCCGATGCTGTCCGGCCGGGTAGCCCCGGACGGCGCGCTGATTCTGTCCGGCGTGCTGGCGCCGCAAGCGCAAGACGTGATTGAAGCTTACGCACCCTTCATCCAGTTGGGTGTGTGGGCCGAGCAAGATGGCTGGGTCGCCCTGCATGGCCGCCTGGGTCAGACGGCCGCGCCGCCCGCCCGCACGGCAAGCGCTTAACAGCTGCGATGGCCCTCGCCACCAAATGCCCCCATTGCAACACCATCTTTCGGGTCGCTGCTGACCAGTTGAAGTTGCGTGGGGGCATAGTACGTTGTGGCTCCTGCAAAGAAGTATTCGACGGCAATGCCGCGCTGGTCGACCCGCTGGTCGCCGCGCCGTCCGCTGCCCCTCCGGTGATGCCTGCCGAGCCGGCTCAGGCTGCCGAAACAGTTACTCCCTCGTACACCGAGATCCTGCCCGCCTTCGCTGAAATTGCCGAAGAACCGGCCTATACACTCGATTTCGACACATCCTACGATCCGTTTGGCATCTTGCCCGAGCTTGCCCAGGCCCAGCCCGAGCAGGCCCCGGAACAAGACTTGGCGCTGGATACCAACGTGGCGCCGCAGCCGGCCCCCGAGCCAACCCCGGCGCCGGCACCGCCGGTCACGCCCAAAGTGTGGACCCGCCGCGTCCCGGAACCGGAGGCGCCGGCGTTCGTCACCTATCTGCGCGAAGAAAAGCATGAACCGGCCTTGCCGCCGCCACCTCCGGTGGAAGCGGAAGAGCAGCTGGTCGCCAGCGCGCTGCCGGACCAGGAGCCGCTGGAAGAATCCGTCGACGAACCGATTGAAGAAACGCGTGAAGCAGCACTCCCGGCGATCACCATGGATGAAGGCCGGCAAGAGCCAGGTTTTGCGACCGGCCCGGCATCTGCGATCAGCACCGAGGCAGCGGCCGAAGACGAGCCCGGTTTCGTGCGCCAGGGCCGCCGCCGCGAACGCACCGGCAAGGCGCTGCGCATCCTGATGGGCATCGGCTCGCTGGTGTTGCTGATACTGTTGCTGGTCCAGGCCGTGGCGACGTTCCGCAATGTGCTGGCGGCCAAGATTCCTGAGCTGAAACCGACGCTGGAAACCGTGTGCGCCATGGCCGGCTGTACAGTCGACTTGCCGGCCCAGATCGAATGGCTGACGATCGAACAGGGCGAATTGCAAACCATGGCGGAGCATACCTTCTCTTACGCCACCGTGCTGCGCAACCAGGGCCGTGGTGTGCAATCGTGGCCCAGCATCGAATTGATCCTGAACGATAGCAATGACAAGCCGGTATTGCGCCGTGTCATAGCGCCGCGCGAATACTTGCCGGCGCAAACGGATTTGAGTAAAGGTTTTGCCCCACGGACAGAACAAGCCGTTAAAATCTATTTTGAATTAGCCCAGCTCAAAGCATCTGGCTACCATATCGCTCTTTTTTACCCCTGATATCTGATGAACAAAACTTCCCTGATTTGCGGTTCGCTGGCAACCGACACCATCATGCAATTTCCTGGCCGTTTCGGCGAATCGCTGCTGGCCGATCAATTGCACAAAGTGAACGTCTCGTTCCTGGTGCCGACCATGCGCACCGAATTCGGCGGTTGCTCGGGCAATATCGCCTACACCCTGAAAATGCTGGGCGGCGATCCGCGCATCGTCGGCGTCATGGGCCAGGACAGCGCAGCCTACCTGGAACGCCTGGAAAAACTGGGCATCTCGACCAAGAATATCCTGATCAAGCCGGAAGCGTATAACGCGCAATGCTTCGTCACCGCCGATGTCGACAATAACCAGATCAACGCCTTCCATCCCGGCGCCATGTCGTTCGCGCATGAAAACAATATCGCCGACGCCGGCCCGGCCCGGGTCGCCATCATTTCGCCGGACGGCGACCAGGGCATGCTCAAGCACGCCCAAGACCTGGCCGAACTGGGCATTCCCTTCATGTTCGATCCGGGCCAGCAATTGCCGAGGTTCAATGGCGAGCAATTGATCGACTTCATCAACAAGGCAACCTACGTCAGCGCCAACGATTATGAAATCGAAATGTTGATGGAACGTACAGGTTTGACCTTGCCGGAAATCGCCAGCCGCCTGGAAGCGCTGATCGTCACGCGCGGCGAACAAGGTTCGGAAATCTACACCGGCGGCAAACGCATCGATATTCCTGCCGTCAAGGCGAGCGAAGTGCTGGACCCGACCGGTTGCGGCGACGCCTACCGCGCTGGCCTGCTGTTCGGTATCACCAACGGCCTGAACTGGGAGACCACCGGCCGCCTGGCCAGCCTGATCGGCGCCATCAAGATCGCCACCCAAGGCGCGCAAAACCATGTGTTTACGCCAGCAAGCATCGCCGACCAGTTTGAAGCGGCATTCGGCTATCGCTTCTGATCCAAGCGCAGTTGTCGCGTGTTCAAAAAAACTCAGGCTGATGCCTGAGTTTTTTTCGCCCATTATTTGGTAGCGGATGGCTGCTCGCCCAGGAACAGATCCTGGCCATAACGATCGGCGGCCTGCTGTGCCATCAGCCGTGAAAACAGCAGCGCGGCATCGAGCGGACGATGATTGATCAGCAGCGAATCGGCCTGGCCCGCCGCGTTCATATGCACCAGCACAGAGCATTCGATCGGCACGCCGCGTATCTGCGAGCGGTACGATTCCATGAAAAAGTTATCGCCAAAGTCGTCCCGGTAAGTGAAATGCTGGAATTCGTAGAGTGGAATCGCCAGTTTCAGCAGCCCCACGATATTGTCCTTGCCCTCCACCGGCCGCCGCAACACGGTCGCTTCCATGGTCGCGTCGTCGGCCAGCCTGGCCAGCCAGGGCGGCGGACCGCCGGCGGGCGGCAGGACTGGGGCGGTATCGTTGAATTTCATGCTTATGCTCCTTTCGTCTGGTACGCCATCAAGCGGCGGCCGCCGCGATCTGGCCGGCCAGCTTGCCGGTCAGTTGCTCCATCGTCGTTTCGCCGCGCATGATCGCCAGCGTGCTGCCGGCCAGTATCACCTTGACGTCGGTGATGCCGATAAAACCGAGGATCTGGCGCAGATAGGTGCTGGCCGCGTTGAACGGTTCGAACGGCGATCCTGGCGTGAAATCGCTGCCGGAAGCGAGGATGATGGTGGCTTTCTTGCCGCTCACCATGCCTTCAAAACCGCTCGAAAAAGTCACGCCGATGCGCACGATGTGATCAATATACGCCTTCAGGATGGCGGGGATCGAAAAGTTGTACATCGGCGTGCCGATCACGATGTGATCCGCCGAGAACAACTCGGCGATCAGCGCGTCGCCTACCGCCAGCGCGGCCTTGCTTTCTTCGGAGTGCTGTTCCGGCGGCGTGAAGGCGCCCAGGATCCACGGCATGCCGATGAACGGCAAGTCGGTCTTGGTCAGGTCGCGCGGGATCACTTGGCCGCCGGGATGGGCGGTATTCCATTGTTCGATAAATTCGGCGGTCAATTTGCGGGACGCCGAGTAATCGGCGCTGGCACTGACCTCGATGGCTAAAAGTTTGCTCATGTCTGCTTTCCATGGTGATGATCAAGGACGCGTCGGCCGCGATAACAATCGCCGCTCGACGCCCATGAACACCACTCTACAACGCAGAAAGCGCCAAAAAGACGGGCCAGGGGCAAGCGCCGCAACTAAGCGCAATCTTATTCAAGCCGGCACGTCCCGCCAGTGCATTCAGCCGCTCAGCGCGCGCAATTCGCCGCGCGCGATGCCCGCCAGGGTACGCAGCAGCAGGCCCAGGATGGCGATCGTGGCGAAGGCCAGCAAGAACATCGCGACGCCATCGGCAAACATCGTGTCAACCGCCGCGGCATAGCGCAATGCGGCGCTGGCCGACGCCGCCAGCGGAAAACTGACCGACCACCACGACACGCGGAATGGACAGCAACTGGCCAGATGGCGCAAGCGGCCGGCCAGCACCGCCAGCAAGAACAGCATCAACATATATAAGGCGCCGGCGAAGGCGTCCAGCTTACCGGTGCTCGTCACATACGATGAAAAGCCCACCGCAAACGGCGCCACCAGGATCAGCAGCGATGGCTGCAGCGCGGCCGGCATCGCTTCCTGGAACAGCAGCCGCGAAAAAATCAGCGTGAATAGCGGGATCGCGAAAAACAGGCCGATCGCCAGCGCGAACAGCATGAAGCCGTGGATGCCTTCGAATTGCAGCGACGGCACGGCCAGCGGCACGTCGAGCATGCCGACCACTGGAATGATCCAGGCAGGCGTGGCATGGGTAATGTTTTGTTGCACCGACATCCAGCGGCTGACGATCAGCCATGCGAATAGCGTCATGCCAGCCGCGCCCAGCAGCCACAGGCCGCGCGCCAGCGGCAAGGTGATATCGGCCAGCAGCATCGGCAGCAGCAACAGGCTGATCAGTGGCGTGCCGAACAGGTTGCCGGCGATCGGGTGCCGGAATTCGTTGCGCACGCTGTCGAAACCGCTGGCGGCCTTGAGCGCATATGCGATGGCCAGGGCGACAAAGGCCGCGATGGCGATCCAGCCTATGCCGGAAGCGATCCAGGCCGGCGCCCCGAAATGCGCATGCGCGGCGCGCCACGCCAGGGCCAGGCCGGTCAAGCCCATCACCGAACCGAACAGGGCCACCGGCAGATAAGCCAGGGTGGTGCCGGTGGCAGGCGCTGCTTGCTGCTTGTCGATATGTTCCATGGCTGCTCCGATCATCCTCAATCCAGGTCAGGCGAAATCGCTGCTGGCTATTATGTCGGAGAGGAACGATACAATGAATGCTGGATATTGACGATTACCTGCCTATCCGTCTCATTCCATGCAAGCAGCCGTGAACTTATCGGCCGCCGAACATCATGCTGACCAGGATTTGTCCGACTTGCAGCAAGATCAGTGCGACCAGCAGCGACAGGTCCAGGTTGCCGACCAGCGGAACGATCCGGCGCAAGGGGCGCAGCAGGGGTTCGTTCAGGGCCCGTACAAACGGCGCCAGCGGCGCTTGCGGATTGATCCAGCTGAAGATCGCTTCGATCACCAGCAAGGCCATGAAGCCATACAAGATCCATTGCAGGAAGCGCTGCAAGGCTCTCAACAAGACAAACTCTGCCGGCAAACCGGCGATGAACCAGACCGAGGTCGCCACCAGCACGATCAGGAACGCGCCGATCAGGCTGGCCCAGTCGTAGCCGCCGACGCCGGGCACGATGCGGCGCAGCGGACGCACCAGCCAGTCCGATAATTGAAAGGTAAACTGGGCCACCGACGATGGCGGCCGTACGCGCACGGCTTGCATCCAGAAGCGCAACAAGAGGACACCACCCAACACAGTGGCGATGGTATCGACGATCAAGGTAAGAATACTGAGCACGACGCTTCTCCAAAAAAAAACCGCTGTGTGATTGGGTCACACAGCGGCGTGTTGCCTCATCCAGGCACCCGAAGGGGTGTGATCAGGATGGACGGGTGCTGGTCGGGAACGGCCATGCCGCTACTGGCGCCACCACGGTTTTGACTGCTGGAGCCGCGGCCGGAGCCGGCTTGGCGACAGCCGGCTTTTTAGGCGCAGCGGCTTTCTTTGGCTTGGCTGCCGCTTTTGGCGCCGCTGGCTTGGCTTCGGCTGGAGCTGCAGCAACCGCTGCTGGCGCCGCAACCGGCGCTGCCGCCGCAGGTTTGGCCGCTGGCTTGGCTGCCGCTTTTGCCGCTGGCTTGGCTGCAGGCTTGGCTGCCGCTTTCGCTGCTGGCTTGGCCGCTGCCTTGGCTGCAGGTTTAGCCGCTGCCTTGG